>CAZNBL010000056.1:0-8318 GCA_964571375.1 uncultured Burkholderiaceae bacterium | reverse complement strand
CCTTCATAGCAATGGTGCCGCCGACGGCGTAAATCACGACCGTCTTGTCTTCCATAATGTCCAAATAGCCGTCATCGAGAACTTCTTCGGAAATATCTTCAACGGCGACCGGTTCGACCGGCAATTCCTTTTCGGCGGTTTTCTTTGCTTTTACCATAACAACCTCGTTTATCGCTTCCGCAGCATTTTTCCGGGATTCATGATACCCAGCGGATCGAATGCATCCTTGATACGCTGCATCAGCTCGAAATCAATTGCGCTCTTTAATGCGTAATTATGCTCCAGCTTGAGCTGTCCGATACCATGCTCGGCAGAAATACTACCCTCAAAGGCGGCGACTTCCCCGTACAAAATGGCCCGAATCCCCTCTTCATGGGTATAAGTCAGTGTCGGATCCGAGGAACTCACAAAGTTATAGTGGAGATTGCCGTCACCCAAATGACCGTAAACCGATTCGCCGATCCAAGGGTAAGCCGAGGTGATCTTCTTACTCGTCACGTCTAAAAATTCCGGAATCTTCGAAATCGGCAGACTTACGTCACTGTGGATTGAGCCGCCTTCGGTTCGGTCGGCAAGCGGAATGGATTCTCTGACGTGCCAGAACTCTTTCTGCTGAGTCTGCGACTGAGCGATCACCGCGTCGGTCACGATTTCCTTTTCAAAAGCACTTTCAAGAATCGCCTCGATAGGAGAGCCTTCGGGCTTGAGATCAAAAGAGAGTTCCATCAGCACAACCCAGGGCGAATCATCCAAAGGCGGCACCGGAATATCCGGCAGGTTCTTTACAACACGGGAAATCGGGGCGGCACTGATAAGTTCAAATGCCGTAAGGGCACTGGCAGCCATACCCTGTGCAAGATTTAAGAGTTCGACCGCTTTAGACGGAGACTCCACGCAAGCAAAAGCCGTTTCCTTTTCCTGCGGCTTCGGCTGCAGCTTGAGTACCAAGGCGGTAATAACACCCAGGGTACCTTCGGACCCGATAAAGAGGTCCTTTAAGTCGTACCCGGTGTTGTCTTTCCGCAGCGACTGCATACCGTTCCAAATACGGCCGTCGGGCAGTACGGCTTCGATACCCAAAACCATTTCCCGCGTCGTACCGTAGCGCAGTACCGCAACACCGCCCGCGTTACAGGCCGCACACCCGCCGATCGTAGCGTTCCCCTCGGCCGCAAATGAGAGCGGAAAGAGTCGGCCGCAGTCTTCGGCATACTGCTGAACTTCGGCCAAAGTCGTACCGGCATAAACCGAGATCGTATTGTTGGCGGGATCGGCAGCGATAAGCCCTTTAAGGCGTCTCATCGAAAGCACGATTTCCGCTTCAGGCACCGACGTACTCGCAGCACCCGTCAAACCGGTATTGCCTCCCTGAGTGACCACGGCCACTTTATTTGCCGCACACCAGGCGACGATTCGGCTTACCTCTTCGACGGTTGCGGGACGGACAACCGCAAGAGGCGCGGATTTATAGTGATCGGTAAAGTCGTCGATATAAGGGCCGTAGAGCTCGGGATCGTCGATGACGTGATTGATGCCGACAATCTCGGCAAGCGCTTCTTTCCAGTCTTGTTTTAATGTCATTTCGAAGGGTATGAAAGAGTTGCTGTTTTTTTCCATTCTATCCAAGATAAAACGGCTCTCCGTTTTTCGGGATACCTTTTAAAACGCCCGCCGGACGGGCAAAGACGGGGAAATTTGCTATCCGAAACTAGGTTTGACAGAGCCAAACGGCTACAATGGACGGATAAGTTTCTCAAAAAGATTTAAGAAGGTTGAAACAACGGTTATGCAGTCACTTTGGATGCTTGTTTCGGCGCTTTTCTACGCCATGTACGGCACCTGTATCAAATTTGCAGGTGAAGCCGGTGTCGGCTCCTGGCAGATTCTTTTCTACCGCTCGATTTTCGGTCTGATCCTGATCTTCTGCTACATGCACTGGAAGGGAATCACGATTCACTCTCATCATCCCTGGGATCACGCCGTCCGATCGATCGCCGGTACCGTTGCGATTGTGGCGGGAATCTACTCGATCTCGCATTTGAATCTAGGTCTTGCCATGACGCTTAACTACACCTCGCCGCTCTTTCTCGGGATGTTCGTAGTCTGCAATTCGCTGCGCAAACACGCCCGCATCAACTGGGGCCTGATCGCTTCCCTGGTGTTCGGCTTTATCGGTGTCATTACGCTGCTCGGCCCCACCATTCAGCCGCATGAATACTTTGCCGCGGGCGTCGGCCTCCTGGCGGGCGGCGGTGCGGCATTGGCCACCGGCTTTGTCAAAAGACTCGGCACCTTCCACGAACCCGAAGGCCGCATCATGCTTTATCTGATGCTCGCAGGCACCCTCTGCGGTACCGCAGCCGTTGCAGTCACCGGCGGTTTCACGCCGTGGTCGGCAGAAAACCTTCCCTGGATTCTCGGTCTCTGCCTTTGTGCCACCTTCGGTCAGATTACGCTTACCATGGCTTTCAGCCGCGGCAATATGGTGCTCTCGGGCGCACTGCTTTACACCATCATTCTCTTTTCCACCATCGTGGGCGAAATTGTCTTCCATGAAGCGGTTACCGCCACGGTCGTGATCGGCATGGTCATCATTGTGGTATCGGGCTTTTCTGCAAGCTGGTTTACCAAGAAGGAAATCAATGCAGTAAAGGCAATCAATAAAGCCAAAGCCGCCGAAAGCAATCAATAAATTAAATAGATCAATACGTTAGGAGTCTCACGTGAAAATTACATTAGTCACCGGAAACGTTACCGAACTGAAAACCGAATGCCTTGTTGTCGGCGTCTATAAGGGCGGCGAGCTCACAGACTCTGCCGAAGCGCTCGACAAGGCATCCGAAGGTGCTGTCAAAACCTGGATCAAGTCCGGCGATATCAGCGATGCGTTGGGTAAGACCACCCTCTTCCCGATGTTCCCGGGCGCAGCCGCCAAGCGCGTGGTATTCGTAGGCCTCGGCGACAAGGACGGCTCTTCCGAAGACTTCGCGTTTGCCGTCAATGCTGCGGTCAAGGCTTCGGTCAACGCCAAGACCGTTACGCTCACCGCAGGCGAATGGCTCGCAGAAAAAGACTCCGAATGGGGTGTACAGACCGTCGCTCAGGCAGCTTCCCGCGCCTTCGACACTCCGAAGAACTTTAAAAGCGGCGAAAAGAAAGCAGAAAAAACTCCTGCGACAGTTCAGATCGTTGTCGAAAAGAAGACCAAAGCACTGACTGAGGCCGTCTCCAAGGGTTGCGCCGCAGCCGAAGGCGCCAAGATCGCCAAGGATCTCTGCGATATGCCGGCCAACCTCTGCACCCCGAAGTACATGGCCGAAACCGCTGTGAAACTCGGTAAGGAAAAAGGCTTCGACGTCACCGTCCTCGACGAAAAGACCCTTAAAAAACTCAAGATGGGAGCTCTGCTCGGCGTTGCCGCAGGCTCTTCTGTCGCACCCTGCGTGGTCGTGATGGAATACAAGGGCGGCAAGAAAGGAGACAAGCCCGTCGCTCTCGTCGGCAAGGGCCTTACCTTTGACGCGGGCGGCATTTCTCTGAAGCCCTCTGCCGGTATGGATGAAATGAAGTACGACATGTCGGGTGCCGCCGCCATGATCGGCACGATGGCTGCCGCAGCCGAACTCAAGCTTCCGCTTAATATCACGGCCGTGATCGGTTGTACGGAAAATATGCCGGGCGGTTCCGCCTGCAAGCCCGGTGACATCCTCACCACCATGAGCGGCAAGACCGTCGAAGTACTCAATACCGACGCCGAAGGCCGACTCGTTCTCTGTGATTTGATCACCTACACGATCGACACCTTCAAACCCGCCTGCCTGATCGATGCCGCAACGTTAACGGGTGCCTGCGTCGTTGCTCTGGGCGGCGATCTCACCGGCCTCTTCTCCAACCACGAGCCGCTCGCAGCCGAACTCATGCAGGCCGCCGATACCGGTCTCGACCCGGTCTGGCGCATGCCGCTCGGCAAGCGCTTTACCAAGAAGCTGGAAAGCCGTTTTGCCGACCTCGCCAACATCGGCGGCAGAGACGGCGGCGCCTGTACGGCCGCAGCATTCCTGCAGGAATTTGCGGGCGACACCCCCTGGGCACATCTCGATATTGCAGGTACCGCATGGAAGAGCGGCGCTGACAAGGGCGCTACCGGCCGTCCGGTTTCTCTGCTCGTCAACTTCCTGATCGATCAGGCTGCTTAACTGTTATCAGGGCTGTCTTCGGGCAGCCCTTTTTACAATCATGATCTACTTCCAGTGCGACTATGCCGAAGGAGCGCATCCGGCTATCTTAAAGGCGCTCTCCGATACGAATTTCGAACAAACCGAAGGGTACGGCACCGATCCCCATTGCAAAAATGCCGAAAACCTTATCCGTCAGGCCGTCGGCTGTGACGAAGCCCGCGTGTACTTTACGGTGGGCGGCACTCAGACCAATCAGGTCGTAATCGCCTCTTTGTTAAAACCCCATCAGGGCGTGGTAAGTGCCGATACCGGTCATATCAACGTGCATGAAACCGGAGCGATCGAAGCGACCGGTCACAAGGTGCTTGCGATTCCTCATGAAAACGGCAAGATTTGCGCCGAAAAGCTCGAAGCCTATCTTCAGAACTTCCGCGCCGACGACACGTTTGAGCATATTGTCGAACCCGGTATGGTGTATATCTCATCTCCTACCGAGCTCGGTACGCTCTACAGCAAAGCAGAACTTGAAGCATTAAGCCGTATCTGCCGTGAATTCGGCATTCCGCTCTTTTTGGACGGTGCGCGTCTCGGTTACGGTCTGGCAGCAGCGGACAACGATGTAACGCTTTCCGACATCGCTTCGCTTTGCGACGTCTTTTATATCGGCGGCACCAAATGCGGCGCCCTCTTCGGCGAAGCGGTGGTCTTTACAGGCGATAAATCGCTTGACCGTCATTTCCGTCCGATCATGAAGCAGCACGGCGCCATGCTTGCCAAGGGACGGCTTCTCGGCATTCAGTTTGAAACGCTCTTTACCGACGAGCTCTACACGCGAATTACCAGCGAAGCCGTTACACGCGCAATTCGCATCAAAGAAGCCTTCCGTGAAAAAGGATGCGAATTTCTGATCGATTCTTCGACCAATCAGCAGTTTCCGATTTTAAAGAGAGCCCATATCGAGAAACTCTCTGAGAAATTTGCCTTTATGGTGTGGCCCGACCACGGGGAAGATAAGCTGCCGACTCGGTTCTGTACGAGCTGGGCGACAAGTGACGCGGCAGTCGATGCACTGATTCAGGAAATCAAACAGTTATGACCACCGAAAATATGAGCCTGCGCAGAAGCGACAGGCTTCTGTCGGAAGAACGCGCACTTCTTGCTGCCGCTTCCTGCGGCTTTGCCGTACTTTGCACGGCCGACACTGAAGGCATCCCCTACGGGGTGCCGGTCAACACCGTGTTTTTTAACGGAAAATTCTACTTCCACGGTTCTTCTTTCGAAGGTCGTCGAAGCAAAAATATGTTATCGAATCCCCGGGTTTCTTTAACATTCGTCCCGTTTGAGGCGGTCGATGCCGAAGCTTTTTCCACCGACTACGTAAGCGTGATTATTGAAGGAGAAGCTGCAAAAGTCGAAGATACGGAAGAGAAGAAAGCTGCGCTTTCGGCAATAGCTTCCCGCTTCCGTCCCGGGTTGCCCGAAGAACCGGCAGTTGCTTATATCGAGGGCGCCTTTGATGCGGTGACCGTCTGGTCGGTTTCGGTCGATCGTTTCTGCGGTAAAAGCCGCAATCCGAACCGCTACTTCGGTTAACCCTGCCTCAGGGACTTCACTGCAAGCGTCACCACACCGACAATTTCCGGAGTCTCGCCGTCGGCAAAGACAATCTCTTTGGCGATATTGTTTTCTCCGACGATGAGCTTTACAGGAGCGGTGTCGGTGAGCTTGCCGATCCAAAAACGATCCGAACTTCTCAGCGCGACAATATCGTTGATACGCGCTTCAAGGGCCGTATCGACGAGCAGCGTGTCGTCGTTTTCAAATCCGACGTAAGAACAGCCGAACCCGAGCGGACGGAAAATATAGGTATCTTTTCCGAGCTCCTTCGGTACGCCTGTCTCGTCCGAAGCATCCTTATTTTCTGCAGTCTTAAAAAGCTTCTGAGCATCCGCGGGCATCAGACGGTCAAAAAGAGCGCGTGAGCGGATCTGCTCTCTTAACCAGGCGCTTCCACCGAGGCGTCGGAATTCTTCGATCGTATCGTTGGTCAGAACCACCGTGGTTATTTTCTGATTGCCGTATTCGGGACCGGGCTTGCGTCCTGCGCCCGCACGCTTTCCTCCCCAGTTACTCCATTTCTTTGAAGCGGCTTTCATTGTTTCTGCCATTGAAGTGTCCATCCAAGAAGATTCAGATATGAAAAGGTTGTTGTCTCGGATGTCGATGCATTCCTCCGATGCGACCGAATATTATTAGGGAGCCGATAGTGTGGCTATCCCGTGAACACGAGAGACGTCAATACGTTATGACCGGAATTTCTCAAATGGTAGTACCGGCGCCGTCTCAGGCAGGCGACGGGCACCCGAAACGGTACATCTGAAACGGCAGGGTTACAGGCAAACAAAAAAATTACCGACCTCCGAATTTAAATTCGGAAATCGGTAATTCTGTCGGTAATGCGATGCCCGGCCGGTATCACCGGCCGAAACTTACAACATTACTTGTTGAGCATCGGAACAGCGCTGTTGCTGCCGATAAGACCGGTCTGTGTGTAGATGCCGAGCTTAGCGCGTGTATCAACGATGTCGAGGTTGCGCATTGTAAGCTGGCCGATACGGTCTTCAGCTGTGAAGAGGGAGTCGCCCTTTTCCATCGTGAGACGTTCAGCTTCGTATGTGAGGTTCGGAGACTGAGTGTCGAGGATGGTGTAGTCATTGCCGCGACGCAGTTCAAGTGTGACTTCGCCGGTAATGGTCTTGGCAACCCACTTCTGGCTGGCTTCGCGCAGCATGATAGCCTGCGGGTCGAACCAGCGGCCCTGGTAGAGGAGACGGCCGAGACGCAGACCGTTGATACGGTACTGTTCGATCGTGTCTTCGTTGTGGATGCCGGTAACGAGACGTTCGTAGGCAATGTGCAGAAGAGCCATACCCGGGGCTTCGTAGATACCGCGGCTCTTGGCTTCGATGATACGGTTTTCGATCTGATCGCTCATACCGAGACCGTGACGGCCGCCGATGCGGTTGGCTTCGAGCATGAGTTCGACCTTGTCGGCGTATTCCTTGCCGTTAAGAGCAACCGGCATACCTTCTTCGAAGCGGACGGTTACTGTTTCGGTCTTGATTTCGACGTCATCGCGCCAGAATGCAACACCCATGATCGGTTCGACGATCTGCATGGATGTACCGAGGCTTTCGAGGTCCTTGGCTTCGTGTGTGGCGCCGAGCATGTTGGAGTCGGTCGAGTAGGCCTTTTCCTTGCTCATCTTGTATTCGAAACCGTTGTCGATCAGGAACTGGCTCATTTCTGTACGGCCGCCGAGTTCTCTGATGAAGTCCACGTCAAGCCAGGGCTTGTAGATGCGGAGTTCCGGATTGGCAAGCAGACCGTAACGGTAGAAACGTTCGATGTCGTTGCCCTTGTATGTGGAACCGTCGCCCCAGATGTTGACGCCGTCTTCGCGCATGGCGTTGACAAGCATTGTGCCTGTAACGGCACGGCCGAGCGGAGTTGTGTTGAAGTAAACGTTACCGCCGGTCTGAATGTGGAATGCACCGCACTGAATAGCGGAGATACCTTCGGCTACGAGCTGATCACGGCAGTCGACCAGGCGGGCGATAGAGGCGCCGAATTCCATGGCCTTGCGGGGAATTGCTTCGTAATCATCTTCGTCGGGCTGGCCGAGATTAGCTGTGTAAGCGCAGGGCATTGCGCCTTTTTTCTTCATCCAAAGAAGAGCTGTGCTGGTATCAAGACCGCCGGAGAATGCAATACCTACTTTTTCGCCGACGGGAAGAGACTTCAAAATAGTTTCCATATTTCTAACTCAAAGAATTAATTAATTATTTGACCTTCGTTCAACTAGGAGTAAGGAGAAAGTCGATCCCTATACCCGCAGAACTCAACATTGCATTATGGAGCAAAGTTGCCCCCTAGAGGCTCTCAGAGCATAATTTCGAACTTTTTTAAGGGTAAACGCTAGATAAATTTACGGGATGAGGAGAAAATCCTTGCGGGGAAAGCACTTTTTTTCTCGGTTTGATAAGATTTGCCCCATGAGTGAATTAGCCATCCATGTCTACGTCGACAATCCTTCGGTTTACGTCTGCCGGATTCTGCTCAAAGCGCAGAAGGCAGGGA
>CAZNBL010000055.1:0-8389 GCA_964571375.1 uncultured Burkholderiaceae bacterium | reverse complement strand
GCTCTTGCATTAGAAAATCAAACTGGGCATCCCGTAGGTTTTCTTACGCATGGTGGTTGTTCTATCTTTGATCCTTCACTTACTGACTATAAGAGGAATAATTGCGCAAAGGCATCGGATGCCCTCTATGAATTAATCAAAAATAAACATGTAAAAACGCTGGTTATTGGGCAGATGTGGGGACAATATTCAGTAAAAGAAGAATTTGAACAATCAATTAAATCTTTTAAGTTACTTTTGCAACAACGTCCTGATCTAAAAGTGTTTGTTATACTCGACGCTCCTTGGAGTAAAAATTCTGTAGAACTAAAGAGAAATTTCAATCCAAAATTTCATTTCAATCGTTTTACAAATCAGATTGATGAGCCTGTTATTGAATGCTCATCTGACGAAATATGGAACCTTGGAAATCAGAAAATCACTTTACTTATGAAAGATGTGGCTACTATCATCTCTACAGATCAATACGTATGCCATGATCGAAAATGTGATCTCGTTAAATGGTATCGTGATGCCAATCACCTGAAACCAAGTCAGCTTGAAAAAGAGGCCGTTTGGGTAGAACAAATATTCAGAGATACAACTTATTAACTGTAGAACTCTCAAGGTCTTGATTGCACGTAAATTACACAATCAAGACCTTCTTACTTCAAACCTTTGAGTAAACATCACTTTATAGCGTCCTGCTGATAGAAAATCGCTTTAATCGCCTCTTTGAGATTATCAACACCGACCACTTCCACACCTTCGATCGGCTTTGCCGGCATATTCTTATGCGGGACGATAATACGGTTGAAGCCGAGTTTTGCCGCCTCCTTGATTCGTTCCTGACCGCGGGAGACCGGCCGGATTTCACCTCCGAGCCCTACTTCCCCGAATACAGCTGTTTTTGCACTCACCGCGCGGTTTGTCATCGAAGAAACAATCGCTGCGAGTACGGCTAAGTCACTCGCCGTTTCCGTAATTCGGATACCGCCCACTGCATTTAAGAAGACATCCTGATCGTATGTGGCGAGCGACACGTGTCTGTGCATAATCGCAAGAAGCATCGTAAGACGCTGAGCATCCAGGCCGACAGTGAGGCGTTTCGGATTCGGAAGCATCGATTTATCAACCAAGGCCTGAATTTCAATCAGAATCGGCCGTGTTCCTTCCAAATTGATAAACGTGACAGAACCGCTCACACCTTCTCTTCTTTCAGCAAGAAAAAGTGCAGAAGGGTTTCTCACACCTCTCAATCCCTTCTCGGTCATTCCGAAAACACCGATTTCATTGACCGAACCGAATCGATTCTTAACGGCTCTGAGAATTCGAAAATTGGATTCTGTATCCCCTTCGAAATAAAGCACGGTATCCACCATATGTTCGAGCACGCGCGGGCCGGCCATCGTACCTTCCTTGGTGACGTGACCCACAAAAATCACACCGATACCGTCTCTCTTCGCAAGACGCGTGAACCGCGCCGCACATTCTCTTACCTGGGAGACCGAGCCCGGAGCTGCAGACAGATCATCGGAAAAGATCGTCTGAATCGAGTCGATCACCACCCATTGCGGTTTGATTTCATCGATAACCGCTTCTATCTTCTCGAGCTGAATTTCACTGATGAACTTTAAGCCGTGCGTATCGACTCCGAGTCTTTGAGCGCGAAGCGCAACCTGTGTCGGACTTTCTTCACCGGAAGCATAGAGGCAGGATTGACCGAGGCCGACCATCTTACACATGGACTGCAAAAGCAGAGTCGACTTACCGATGCCGGGGTCACCGCCGATAAGCACAACCGACCCCGGAACAAAACCGCCTCCGAGTGCTCGCTCCAGCTCGGCAAAACCGATCAGAATGCGGGGAGCGGCTTCTGCCTTGATCTCAGAGAGATCGAGAATATCGCTGGTTCCGGCCAAAGCCTGATGGGACGGACGCTTAGCACCTTCGCTTCTTGCATACCGGTTGCCGGATTCACTTTCAAGGCGAATTTCCTTCATGGTGTTATAGGCTTTACAGCTCGGACACTGCCCGAACCATTTTGCTGCGTCATAACCGCACTCTGTACAGACCCAGGCTGTTTTAGTTTTGGATTTGGAAGCCAACACTCTCTCCTAAAAAATCACCGGCAGACGGACTTAATCGAATACGTCGATTCTATCGATTTCAATCGGGCATGGTAATAAAACTTGTGAAAGTGGCTATCTTGAGTCAAAACGTATAGACTCAGGTAATCCATTACACAAGAAACATTTCCTATGAAGATCCTAGTCCCAATCGATCAAAGTCAATACTCTCAGGTTGCTCTCGAATTCATCCGTGCCAAAGGTGCTAATTTTGGCGCTCACGCGGAAGTCATCGTGATCAACGTTCACCCGATTTCCTTCTTCGACAATCTTATCGGCCACGGCAAAGCTGATGAAACATTCCGCGAAGAAGCAATGGAATTCCTCGTTCCCGCCGTTGAAAAACTTCGTGCCGCAGGCCTCAATGCCAGAGCGGTTTATGAAAGCGGCTCCAATATTGCCAAGGTCATCGACGAAGTAGCAGAAAAAGAAAAAGTCGACATGATCGTTATGGGTGCTCAGGGCATGAGCTCCGTTCAGGGCATTATTTACGGTTCGGTCACCAATTCCCTTCTGGCCACCACCTATGAACCGATGCTTATCCTTCACGACAAGCCCGTATCGTTCCGCGATTCTCCTTACATCGGCATTGCCGTCGACGGCAGTCCCTATGCCGAGAGCGCCGTCGACTTCGTGGCCAAGCACATGAATATGTTCGGCGGTGTTCCCCGCGTCTACCTTATCAATGTTGTAGAACGCCCTGCTCCGGGTCAGGCTTACCGCCCGCTTGAAAAAGAAGAAGCTGCCGAGCACAAGGAATTCATGAGCGAAGTCTTTGAAGGTGCGGAAGAAAAACTTCGTGCCGCAGGCGCCGAATGCGTACGCATCAGATTGACCGGAGACGAACCGGGCGACGCTCTTGCCGCATATGCTGAAAAAGAAGATCTCGACCTTGTTGTAATCGGCACACGAGGTATGGGAGCTTTCCAGGCTACCGTGATGGGTTCTACTTCCACGCGATTTGCCGCTATGAGCGACCGTCCTCAGCTAATTATTCAGACAGATGAATCTGCATCGAATTAATCACTGATCAGAAAAAATCCGCAGAAAGATCATTCTTCCTGCGGATTTTTCTTATCCGGATTTCTTAGGCTTCGTGAATCGGAATAATTCTCTGATTCGTACTGCCGAACCATTTACCCTTTTCGGTTACCTTATATTTTTCAACATAAGGTCCGTCCACAACGGTATCGACATACTTGAAGAGTTCGAGATCTTTGTACTGATCGTATTTACGACCGGTCCAGAGCCAAACATTGCGTTTATCTCCGAACTTATCCTTTACTGCCTTGCAGATCTCGGTGACGGTCGCAATATTCGCTTCTTCCAGAGGGTCGCCTCCGAGCATCGAAAAACCTTCGATAAAGTCTTCCTCAAGTGCTTTAAGAATCATCTCCAGGGTCTCGCCGGTAAATTCCTTACCGGCATTGAAATCCCAGCTCTCTTCATTAAAGCAGCCTTTGCATCGTAATGTACAGCCGGCGCAAAAAAGCGATACGCGCACTCCGGGACCGTTGGCTGTATCAAATTTACTGAAACCGACGTAATTCATAGAACCCTCTGGGTATCGATTACATAGAAACGCGATTGCGGATTTCAGCCATCTTACCGTCGTTCATACGGCTCATGCCGTTCACGTTGGAGTAGCCGAGATAACCGCATACACGGCTGATCACAGACAGGTTGGAACTGCCGCAATGCGGGCACTTAAAGAGCACGTTGGTGCTGTTCTTACCGCAGTCTTCGCAATAAGCCGAGTCGAAGTTCACGCCCTGATAGAAGCCGAGCTTCATGCCGCGTTCGATCATGGCACGTACGGCATCACGGTTTTCCGGATTGTCGAGACGCACATACTGAATATGACCGCCTTCGCAGAGATGGAAGTCCTGGAACTCCTTATCCTGCTTTTCGAACGGTGTCAGGAATTCAGTCACGTTGACGTGGAAAGAATTCGTGAAATATTCCGGGCTGTAATGCTCGGCGTGGGCAAAGACGTTGTCGATATTGTGCTTCTTGCAGAAAGTATCGTACTGCTTGGCCTGTGTGGCGCAGAGGCTTTCTGCCGGCGTACCGTAAATAGCGTAGAGATAGCCGTCCTCAGCCTTGAACTGATCAAGCTTCTTCTTTAAGTGACGCAGAATCTGAGCAGAGACTTCTCCGCCTTCTTCAACCAGACGCTTACCGCTCCAAAGATAGGTGGTTTCGTCCAGAGCTGTAACACCGAAGGAAGCAGTCATGTAGCGAACCATGTCGCCCACGATATCGTCCGGGCTCTTGGTGCCTTCATAGAAACCGCCCTGAGTAAACGCAAGCGGATTGCTCGAGCACTTCTGATGACGCACGATGTCGTAGCGCTTCTTAAGGAAGGCGCGGATAACTTCGAGTCGCTCGTCAAGCAGTGTCCAGAAACCTTCCTTCCAAGTATTCGGATAGAGCTTCTGTGCAAGAGACAGGATGATCGGCATATTCAGAGAAACGGCACCGATATTGCATCGGCCGATCGTAATAGCCTTGCCTTCTTCGTTTCTCCAAAGAGAAAGGAATGCGCGGCAACCCATCGGGCTCGTAATGGCACCGTACTTCTGGTAAATGTCGGATACGGAACCGTAGTTGCTCGAGAGCGACAGGTAGTCCGGATACATACACTGACTCGAAGTCTTGACGGCCTCATCGAAGAGTTCGATGGAAGCTGCATCGGCTTCGATCTGCTTCTGATCGTAGAGGTAAACGAGCTTCGGGAAGACGACAGGCTTGTGATCCTTGCCGTGACCGCCTCTTCTGACCTGAAGCATGACCTGACCGATCTTGCTGAGCCAGGCGCGTTCGGATTCGCTGTAATCCTCGATCTTCCACTGACCGAAAGTAATCGTTGTAAAAGCGAAGTCGCCGCGGCTGCAGGGAACGGTGTTGAGCTTGAGTTCAAGACTCTGGAAACCCTGTTCGAGTTCGCGGATTACTTCCTTGCGGGCATAGAAATCGGCCTTGTCTGCAGGCACACCCATTTCAAGATACTTTTCTCGGGCTGCCTTTTCGCTCTTCAAGGCGTAGGGAAGCAGTACTTTGTCGAGTTCGGCAAGTGTGAAACCGCCGAACTGCTGAGCGGTGGCTACAAGTGTAATGTCGCCGATCACCTGAAGCGCAGACAACACTGTCTTCGGTTCGTTGTACTGCACGTTGCTCATCTCGAAACCGCCCTTAAGGATGTTTCCGATGTCGAAGAGACAGCAGTTGATGCAACCGAGGATCATGTCACGCAGGTCGTGAATATAAATATCGCCGCGTTCGATGAATTCCTTTTCCTTACCGGACAGATAGAACTGCTTGTAAAGGCTCTTTGTGAGATAGCCCTTGATCAGAGAACCCTTGGTGGACACCAGGGAGCTGTCAAAGTTGGCGTTTTCGCGGTCGCCCAGACGCAACACATCGTCAGCATCCTGACGGAGCTGTTCGAATGTCTTGGCATAAGTTGTCTTGTAGTAGCGATATTCGGCGTATGCATCTGCAACTTCTTTGTACTGCAGATAGGCAAGAGCCGCGATCACGAGTTCATGGAGCTCGGCAACCGTCACACGAACATGGCTGCGCACACGGGCGTGAACTTCCTGGGCGATCTGTTCGAGCTGAGCACGTTCAATTACACGGTCACAACGAAAGGCTGCCTTCTGAACGGCAGACATAATTTTTTCAGGGAAAAACTTTTCCAACGAATTATCTTTCTTAATGACCAATAATTCCGTCATGCCTCTACCTCCGATTAATCTCTAATAATTCAATTCCTTAGCAACAACAGTGAAAATTTATCGCAAAAACCGGCAATTCCGGCTCTTTTTAAATTTTCCGTATAAATCAATAGCTTGTTAGCTTGATTTATTTTTCACACAATATCTTGTGCTCGCTTTACGTTATTTTGTGTTGGGATGGGCATTGTAGACGATTTAAGTTGCTCGTGCCTAGAGGCGGATCAATTCCGAGTGACTTGAGAAGGAGTTTGAGAACGTTTTCGCCGTCAAAATCCCTCCCCGAACTTACCGAACATCCCGATTAAACAGGCTCATAGAGAGGATCAATCCGTCCGATAAGGAAAAATCACCTATTCGGGTAAATTCGTAACCTGTATTTTCCGCACAACAACCGAAGGTTAAGTTTCAACTCACCCTCTGTCAGTAAAACATCGAACTCTTGATCCGTACTCAGGACGGAAGACGCCTGCCGATCTCTCTGATAACTAAGTAAAGAGCACAGGCGGCAACAATATTGACGATATAAAAGCCGTAAGTATCGGTTGCGGTCTCCAAGTACCAGATGCCGCGGAAATACCATCCGTTGATCTCTGCAGGACAGGCAAGCCCCAACATATTTTCAACAAACCAGGGGGCTGCGAGCGCGCCGCTCACTAAAAAGACAGCCAGGAAACCGAGAACATTGCGGATCGGAGAATCGGAAGCAGACACTTTGAACAACTTTCAGAATAAACAATCAGCTCATTGTAGCGTGAGATACGCATTTCTCTTCTTTCGATCACAACTTGAAAAGCCGTTTCTCTTAAGCGTAAATAATGTGCGAAACACACTGAAGGACTACACTACCCTCATCAGGTACGGACACCGCCCGACCAGACAGGCCCGTCGATATCAAATATCAACCATTCACGGTGAGCTATGGCTAAAAACCGACAAATCAATATGCTGAGCGGATCGATCTGGGAGAAGATGATTCTGTTTTCCCTTCCGCTGGCGTTCACCGGGGTTCTCCAACAGCTATACAACGCCGCCGACGTAGCCGTACTCGGTCGATTTGTATCCAACGAAGCGATGTCCGCTATCGGAAATAACGTCCCGATCATCGGATTTATTTTGAGTCTCTGCATGGGGCTGGCACTCGGTGCCAACGTCGTTGTCGCCCGATTCCTCGGTATGAAGGATGATGAAGGCACCAACCGGGCGGTTCATACGGCATTTGTGACCGCTCTGGTGTTCGGTACTGCCATGATGTTGCTCGGCGAAGCGCTGACCGGCCCTATTTTAGAAAGTATGAAGGTACCGAGTTCCGTAGTCGGACACTCGGAAACGTATCTGCGCATCTATCTGCTCGGAATGCCGTTTATCGCCGTCTATAACTTCCTTGCAGCTGTTTACCGAAGTCAGGGCGACACTCAGACACCTCTCTGGGCTCTGCTTGCCGCAAGCCTCTTTAACATCGCAGGCAACCTCTTCTTTGTACTGATCGTCGACTGGGGTACTGCCGGTGTTGCTCTTGCCACAGTACTAGCAAACTTGCTGAGCGCATCCGTGCTGTTTATCCGCCTGACACGCATCAGCGGTCCGCTTCGCCTGAATACGAAGAAACTCTTCTGTATCGACTCTGCGGCGCTCAGATCAATGATTCGTGTCGGATGGCCGGCTGGACTCCAAGGCTCTGTATTCTCGCTCTCCAACCTGATTATTCAATCCGCCATCAACAGCCTCGGCCCGGAAGTTATGGCGGGCTCCGTTGCGGCGTTCACGATCGAAATCAACGTTTACTGTTTTATCAACGCTTTCGGCCTGGCCGCCACAACTTACGTGAGCCAGAACTACGGTGCGGGAAACTTGGAAAGATGCAGGAAAGCTACGCGGATTTCGATGGGACTGAACTTTGCCGTCACGTTTGTAATGATCGGCATCGTGCTCTACTTCGGCCGACAGCTTCTCGGCTTCTTCTCTGAAAGCGATACCGTCATCGAAATCGGCATGCTTCGTATTCTCTGGGTAGTTCTTCCGGAACCCGTAAACATCATTATGGAAACGCTGTCGGATGCTATGCGCGGATACGGTTATTCACTGCCGCCGGCAATTCTGACTCTGGTAGTGATCTGTACAACCCGTATTATTTGGGTCTACACCGTCTTCGCGGCCGACCCGTCCTTTGAGAAATTAATGGCGGTTTATCCCGTCAGCTGGGTACTGACCACAGTCGGTATTTATTGGCTGTATCGCAAGCATCAGAAGACACTCGAATCCAAAATGCAAAGCGCTCATCATTGATGACGAGAATATTTGTCTCATCCGGGAATCGAATACAGGCATTCGATTCCCGCGATTTGCTTTAAATGACCGGAGAATATGCAGGAGCCGGCGAAGACACCTGTTCCGGAGGCACTGCAGGCTTCTGATAAGCATCGGTACCGTAGAGCGGTACGACCGAAAGGCTGTGCTTAAAGCTTCCGCTTAGTTCCTTGGTTGCATATGCAACGTAAAGCAGAGTCTGGTTATCGGCGTCGTAAATACGACGGATCTTCATTG
>CAZNBL010000054.1:0-8420 GCA_964571375.1 uncultured Burkholderiaceae bacterium | reverse complement strand
GCGGTCTTTTTTTCTTCGAGCTGCTTGAGGTGAACCGGATGAGCACCCCAGAGTTCTTCGAGGTTGTAGTAAGCACGAAGTGCCGGCTGCATGATGTGAACGATCACAGCGCCTGTGTCGACGAGTACCCATTCGCCGGTTTCAAGACCTTCGATCGTGACGTTCTCGCAGCCGTTTTCCTTAGCTTCGCAGAAAACATGATGACCGAGAGCACGTGTCTGACGATTGGAGTTGGCAGTAGCAACAATCACACGTTCGAAAAGTGCAGTCTGCTTGGTGGTGTTGAAAACCTGAATGTCCTGAGCTTTGACGTCTTCCAAAGCATTGACGACGATACGCTGTAATTTACGAATATCCATAGAAAATTCCCAAAAATATCTTTCTATTCTAGCTGTCCCGAGCTCTCAGTTTGAAGTCGGCGATTCGAAAGAAGGCTCGAATTCTTGATAAATTGGACGCTATCTTAAGGATATTCCGTTATGTTTTTGCTTCTTCCGTCACTCATTCTGGTTTTCTATGCTGTTTTAAGCGGTATTGTTCCGCTTCGTGTCTCCCGCACGGCCAAGGTTGCAGCTTCTTCTCTGATTTTGCTGATTGCCCTTAAATTCCAGATTTATCTTATCGGCGGATCCTGGTTCGAGCCGTCGGTGCCGAGAGACGTCATGCTTGTGATGGAAGCACTCTACGGCGCACTGATTGTCTTTGTTGCTTTGTTGTTTGTGAAGGATCTGGTGCTTCTTTTCGGCCGTGTTTTCGGAAAAAAACAGATGACTTCCGCCCTCGGTTTTGACAGGGTTTCCCGCATCGCTGCGCTTGCAATCGTTTCGGTTTTAAGCGGTGCCTGGGGAACGTACGAAGCCGTTCGGCTGCCGTCGGTAAAGACCGTAGAAATTACGATTCCGGGGATTGCCGAAGCATGGAAAGGTGCAAAGATCGTTCAGCTGAGCGACCTTCATATCGGTCCGGTACAGGGCGCAAAGTGGTTGAGCGCAGTGGTTGAGCAGGTCAATGCAGAAAAGCCGGATGTCGTACTGATTACCGGCGACTTTGTCGACGGTACGGTGGAAAAGCGTCTTCCCGATCTGTTGCCGCTTAAAGATCTGAAGTCGGCTTACGGTACTTACGGGATTCCCGGCAATCACGAGTATTACGTCGAGTACCTTGCATGGGTCGAAGCTATCCGCTCGCTCGGAGTAAGTCTTTTTGAAAACGAAAGTATTGTGCTGGAAAAATCAGGAAAACCGCTGGTTGTCGGCGGAACAACCGACTTCGGAGCACATCGCTTCGGACTGGAGTCTCCGAATTTAGCCAAAACCTTTGCGGATACTCCGGCGTCTCCCCGAATTCTGATGACGCATCAGCCGAAAACAACCTATCGAAGCACGGAGCCCTTCGATCTGCAGTTGTCCGGTCACACGCACGGCGGTCATATCTTCTTTATGTATCCGTTGGTCGGCTGGTTCAACGATTGGTTGGTGAGCGGTTACTATCGCAGAGGAGAGCGACAGATTTACGTCAATAACGGAACCGGACTTTGGAGCGGCTTTTGTCAGAGACTGTTCGTTCCCGCGGAAATTACCGTCCTGATTTTTCGTTGATCAGCGCTCGTTGCAGTAGAGGTCGTGCGAGAGAATGTATTCCTGAACTTTGGGGTCAAGGTTTGGGAAGGGGGCCCGACGATGTTCGTTTTTCAGATGAGCTCTGATTTCAGTCGAAGAAACTTCGATAGCCGGAGCCTGCATCAGAAGGATTGAACCGAAAGGTGTCGGATTTGCTTCGAATTCGCCGACGCTTTTTGCCGGAATTTTCTCGCCGTAGGGATTCGGATAGGTTCTCTCGTCCCTTTGATAGACCGCGAGATTCACAAGTTCCGGAAAATGTTCCCAAAGAATCCAGGTCGGAAGATTCTTCCATTGATCGCTGCCGAGGATGAAGAAAATAGCGGCTTGCGGATACTCTTTCCGGAATGAGTAGAGCGTATCGATTGAATAGCTTTGTCCGGCGCGTTCAATTTCCCTGCGGTCGATTTCCACAGTGTCGGTGTAGTTTTCACAGGCGAGTTCGAGCATGGCAACACGATCTTCGTCTCCTGCCCTCGCCGATTTCTGCCAGGGGCGGGTCGGGACTAAAAAGAGTCTGTCCAGACCGAGTTGTTTACGGGCGTCGATCGCACAGGCGATGTGAGCTCTGTGCACCGGATCAAAGGTTCCGCCGAGAATGCCGATTCTTTCCACCGCTGAGCCCTGCCTGTTACTGATTTTGGATCGTTTCGACGATCGAAATCATTCTGTGAATTCTGCCTTCTTTAATCTGAACACCGAAGAGGTTGAGCTCGATACCGCTCGTATCTTCACTGTCCGGCTGTTGCGAGAACCAGTATTTCCAGCCGCTCTCAAGGTTCTCGGAGATCGGAGAGACGGGAAGAGCTCTCATAAGATCCTTTTCTTCAGTTCCGACTGTAAGCCCGCCGAGCAACGGCATATGGTTGTCGAGTGTGAACGGTCGGCAGACAGGTTCTCCGACTGCAATGAGTTCCATACGTACTTCTCTGATCTGGCCTCGGTCGCCGAGTACAAACCACATGTTTTGGTAGCGCTCGGGTCCGGATTCGTCAGAGGCGCTTTTAATAGGCGCGGAAAAACAAAGGTAATCCTCTCTGCTTTCTGAGTGATGCAGAGAGGCTCCGGTTTTACGGGTGATTTCCGAGAGACGGGTTTTGCCGAGTTCGACTTCGTCTTCGCCGAGAATGACGGTACCCGCCGGCTTGAGCGGCAGATCGAAGTTCGCTTCCGCCAGTCCGTCCGGGTACGGGAAGGGCTGAGGAGTGGAATCCTCGGGAATCGGCATGTTGGTCGGCGCAGTCACCTGTGCGGCAAGCGGCATAGCGGCCGAGAGAACAAGCGCAAGCAAAAAGGGTCTCAATCGATGCATAAAAGCAGCAGGAAATAAAAAAAGAACCGTCCCATCGGGACGGTTCTTTATTGTAAGCGAAGGATTAAAGAGCGCGGTAACCGATGTCGCTTCTCATCTGCATGCCGTCGAATTTGATTTCGGCAGCAGTGTCGTATGCACGGTCACGTGCTTCCTTAAGAGTATCGCCGAGACCGACGACGCAGAGAACGCGGCCGCCCGAAGTAACAAGTTCGTTCTTGTCGTTGAACTTGGTACCGGCATGGAAAGTGATGGCGTCTGCGGTTTCAGCCGGGATGCCGGTGATGACGTCACCCTTGCGCGGATTTTCCGGATAGTCCTTGGCAGCAAGAACTACACCGAGAGCCTTACGCGAATCCCATTCTGCTGTGACTTCGTTGAGACGGCCGTCGATACCTGCCTGGATAAGCTCGGCGAAGTCGCTCTTTAAGCGGCTCATAATCGGCTGAGTTTCCGGGTCTCCGAAGCGGCAGTTGAATTCAAGAGTCTTGACGGTTGTCTTGCCTTCCTTGTCTTTACCGATCATCAGGCCGGCGTAGAGGAAACCGGTGTAAACATGACCTTCGGCAGCCATACCTTCAACGGTCGGACGCATGATCTGTTCCATGACAATGTCGTGGATTTCCTGAGTGACGACCGGAGCCGGGGAGTAGGCGCCCATACCGCCGGTGTTCGGGCCCATATCACGGTCGAGAAGACGCTTGTGGTCCTGGCTGGTAGCCATCGGCAGAACATTCTTACCGTCGATCATGGCGATGAAGCTGGCTTCTTCGCCTTCGAGGAATTCTTCGATCACTACGCGTGCACCGGCATCGCCGAACTTGTGGCCGCCGAGCATGTCGTCGATGGCTGCATGAGCTTCCTCAAGCGTCATGGCAACCACCACGCCCTTGCCGGCAGCAAGACCGTCTGCCTTGATGACGATGGGAGCACCCTTTTCATCCACGTACTTATGAGCGGATTCGGTGTCGGTGAATGTTTCGTAATCGGCTGTCGGAATGCCGTGGCGCTTCATGAATGCCTTGGCAAAGTCCTTAGAGCTTTCGAGCTGAGCGGAAGCTTGAGTCGGTCCGAAGATTCTGAGACCGCGTGCGCGGAATACGTCGACAATACCCTTGGAGAGGGGAGCTTCGGGGCCGACAACGGTAAAGGTAATGCCGTTGTCGGTAGCAAAATCTGCAAGCTCCTTAATATCGGTAATGGCGAGGTTTTCTAGATTGCCGTCAAGTGCGGTACCGGCGTTGCCCGGTGCTACATAGACTTTTTCGGCACCGGCCGATTTAGCCAGACGCCATGCGAGTGCGTGTTCTCTGCCGCCGCTGCCAACAACAAGGATTTTCATAGGTATTTTTCTCTCTTTCTTGAAGGGATAAACGCATCCGTCGGATGCTTCGGGTGGTAATGCTTATAAAAATTCTGGAGCTGATAAAGTACAAGCCGCCCTCGGGCGGCTTGCAACGGTATTACTCGATCACAGCAGTGGTGTAAACCTGCTGAACGTCGTCGAGGTCTTCGAGATTGTCGAGAAGACGCTGCATCTTTTCGCCGTCTTCACCGGTAAGAACGGTTTCAGAATCGCTCTTCCAGGTAACTTCGGCCATTTCCGGTTCCCAACCCTTCTCTGTGAAGGCCTTGTGAACGGTTTCGAATGCATTCGGTTCGCAGACAACTTCGATTGCGCCTTCTTCATCGGCCATTACGTCGTCAGCACCAGCTTCGAGTGCAACTTCCATGACTTCGTCTTCGGTCAGGCCGGGAGCGAAAAGGAAGTAGCCGACGTGTCTGAACATGAAGGAAACGCTGCCGTCTGTACCGAGGTTGCCGCCGGCCTTGGTAAGGATGTGACGGACATCGGCAACAGTGCGGGTGCGGTTGTCGGTTGTGCAGTCGATCATCAGAGCTGCACCGCCGATGCCGTAGCCTTCGTAGCGGATTTCTTCGTAGTTCACGCCTTCGAGCTTGCCGGTACCCTTAAGAATAGCGTTCTTAACGGTGTCCTTCGGAACGTTGGCGCCTCTTGCCTTCAGAAGGGCCAGACGCAGTCTCGGATTGGTATCGGGTTCAGCGCCGCCGAGCTTGGCAGCCACGATGATTTCACGAATGAGTTTTGTCCAAATATTGGAGCGCTTTGCATCCTGACGGCCTTTTCTATGTTGAATATTGGCCCATTTGGAATGTCCAGCCATACTGAGAATCCTTTTATTGTTGCAACTGTAATGAGTACGGCATTTTAATAGTTTTATCGGCTGAATTCAGGAAGTTGCGGATAGGAGGAAGTAAAAGTTTGAATTTTAGTTGTGGTTCAAAAGCAACTCATAGGCGGCTGATACGGTATGAAAAGCGAAGATGATGGGATATGGATAGGCATTAACCCTATAAAAATAGTCATAATTTGTTCTTTTGTGCGACTATTTCCTTTCGTAGAGTGCTCGCTCAGACATTTCAAAAAAAATAAGGAGATATCCCGTGAAGACCTATGAATTCGCCTACGGACGCGGTACCAAAACATTTACCCTCGATGAAAGCCGTGTTCTGAAGGAAGTTGAAACCGCAACTTTCGAACCGATGAAGGATGTGAAGGCCGGTATTCTTGAAGCTATCAACAATCCGATCGGCCGTCCCGCTCTCAGCGAAATCGTTAAGCCCGGTCAAAAAGTTGCATTCATCTGCAACGACCTTACCCGTGTGGCTAACAGCTTTGACTTCATGCCGGTATTCCTTGATGAAATGAACCGCCTCGGCGTCAAAGACGAAGATATGCACATCGTCTTCTCGCTCGGTACTCACCGCGAAATGACCCGTGACGAAATGGCTATTGCCGTCGGTAAAGAAGTCGTTGACCGCGTCAAGTGCTACAACAGCATTTCTACCAAGCTGGAAGACTTCAAGTACTTCGGCGAAACTTCCCGCGGTACTCCGCTCTGGTTCCATAAGCAGCTCTGCAACGTCGACCACGTCATCATGACCGGTTCCATCGTTTACCACTACTTCTCCGGTTACGGCGGCGGACGCAAGGCTATTCTTCCGGGCTGCGCAGCTATGGAAACCGTCCGCGTCAACCACAGCTTCATGCTGAGCCCCGAAGCCGGTCTCGGTAAGACAACAGGCAACCCCTGCTACGAAGACCAGATGGAAGGTGTGGCAAAGTTTGCTGAAGGCAGATCTCTCTTCCTCTTTAACGGTGTTCTCAACGCTCAGCATCAGTTCCTGAAGATGTTTGCCGGTGACTATATCGCCGCTCATAAGGAAGCCTGCAAGTTCGTCGACCAGGTTTACGGCTGCGTTATTCCTCAGGAAGCCGATATCGTTATCGCATCCTGCGGCGGTTATCCGAAGGACATCAACGTTTATCAGATGCAGAAGACCATGGACAACGCAGCACTGGCAGTCCGTCAGGGCGGTGCTGTGATTCTGCTTGCCGACTGTGAAGAAGGCAGCGGTTCCAAGGTTCTCGAAGAAACCTGCCGTCGTCTCGGTTCTCCGGACGCTATCGAAAAGGAACTCGAAAGCAACTTCAAGATCGGTGCCAATAAGGCATTTGCCGTTACCCGTCTGATGAAGAAGGCCGACTACCACCTGGTGACAAGCCTGGATCCGACAATGGCTAAGGAAATGCTCTTTGCCGGTACTTATACAAACGTTGAAGATGCACTGAAGGCAGTCGAAGCCAAGCTCGGTGCCGATGCCAAGATTATTCTGATGCCTGAAGGCAGTCTGACTGTTCCCCGCGTTGAATAATCGATAATGAATAAACGGCCGCCGGCGGTTCTGGGAAGGGTTCCCGGGGTTGCCGATGGCCGTCTTTCAATAACGCCTGATTGCTGATTCTGAGAAGAATCGCGCGTCAGGCTTTTTTCTTGTCAAAAAATCCCGAAAGAACTTCCTGAGGTTCGACCGTGATATCGCTTTTGGTCGCTGCTTCTTTCAGTGCATCGTACTGTACGTCGTCGAGTGCTTCAAAATCCTCGGAGAGGATATGAAGTACAGGCTTCTCTTCAACGAGGCGGATACGGAAGTTCGCTTCCCGCTGCAGCATGCCGCCGAGCATCTCGGAAAATTCCGCTTCTTTTTCTTCAAAAAATCGCAGCAGTTCCGGACTGGTTCGGTATCCGTACGGGAACCTCGTCAGCAGACAGGGTCGTGACGGCTGCTCGGGATTGTCGAAACCGAGTTCAGCCCCGATTCTTCGGATGGCCGGCTTGGTCAGTCCCGCTTCTTTGAGCGGAGAGCGGACTCCGAGTTCTTCGAGTACCTTCATGCCGGGGCGGAAGGCTTTGGTATCGGAGTGATTGGTTCCGTCTACCAGCGTGAGGTCCGTCTGCTCAAGAAGGTGCCGGAACAGGCGTTGTTTGCACCAGTAGCAGCGCATTTTTTCGCCTGCGGCGACGTGTTCTTCTTCAAGCGGATTGAGTTCGAATACTCGGAGTTCAAGGCCGCGCTTCTTTGCCCATTCAACCGCTTCCTCGGTTTCTCTTCTCGGAATGTGAGGACCGCAGATATGCATCAGGACCGGTTTGTAGCCGAGTCTCTGTGCGGCAAAAGAAAGAAAACGGCTGTCGAGACCGCCGGAATATGCAATGGCAAATACACCGTCCCGGGCGAGTCCTTCAAAAACCCGTCCGAGTGCTTCAAGCGCGTTTTTACTTTCCGCTGTCATAGGCAAACATCGCACCGTTCGGTATTTCATCAAATACCTTGTCACCGTAGACCAGGGCTGTCTTACGGATGGTCATGCACGGCCACTGACCGAATACGGCATCGTTGGCCTTTAAGAGGGCAATTGCAGTCGGGGTGACGGTTTCACCCTTGGCATTGATCGGGCAGACTGCAACGTCCTTTAGAAGCATCTGTACGGCAGGCGCCGGAGACGGAATCTGACCGTGGGCGCAGTGAATGACACCGTCGGCAATCGGCAGAGGGCTGACGACAAAGGTTTCGGGAGCAAGGCGTGCGAAGAGTTCGCAGGCAAGGCAGATATCAAGAATGCTGTCGAGCGCACCGACTTCATGGAAGTGAACGTCGATGAAAGGAACGCCGTGCACTTCGCCTTCGGCCTGAGCCAGAAGAGTAAAGGTTTTTTCAGCGCGTCTCTTACCCTCGCTGCTCATGCCGCTTGCGCGGATGATGTCAAGAATATCTTTGAGAGTGCGGTGTTCGTGCTGATGCGGCAGATCGATGTGGCAGTGCCAGCCGCTGATGTGGCGGATTTCTTTCTTTTCAAGCTTAAGCGTTGCCTTGAGTTCGCCGTGGATGCTTTCGAGCGTTCTGTCGATTTCAGCCTGATCGAGCTCGAGCATACGGAGCAGACCGCAGAGGATCATGTCGCCGGAGAGACCGGAATAAGAGCGGATGGTCAGAACCGGCTTGCCGGAGCAACTGCAGTGTTCGTCGTGATGATGGTGGTGATGGCCGCCGCATCCGCAACCGCAGTCATGATGATGGTTGTGATCATGATGATGGTCATGGCAGTGATCATGACCGTGCTCGTG
>CAZNBL010000053.1:0-8578 GCA_964571375.1 uncultured Burkholderiaceae bacterium | reverse complement strand
CAACCACACCGTAAGCGGCCATACGAACCATCATGCGGGGATCCTTTTCTGCGAGTTCTTCCTGCTTTTTGGCGGCTTCCGCAGCCTTGTCGACGGCATCTGTCTTCGGCTTGGACTTATCGATGATACGTGCGGGATTGCCGACAGCGGTGGAGTTCGCCGGAACCGGCTTGATCACCACGGCATTGCTGCCGATACGGCAGTTGTCGCCTACGGTAAAAGAACCGAGGATCTTGGCTCCGGCACCGACGATGCAGTTCTTACCGAGAGTCGGATGACGCTTGGTGCCTTCGGCAAGCGAAGTACCGCCCAGGGTCACACCGTGGTAAATCGTGCAGTCGTCGCCCACTTCCGCGGTTTCACCGATCACGACACCCATGCCGTGGTCGATCAGAACGCGGCGGCCGATCTTGGCTGCCGGATGAATTTCAATACCGGTTAAGAAACGGACCAGCTGGGAAGTCCAGCGGGCGGTTACTTTCCAATCTGCTCTCCAAAGCTTGTTTGCGAGACGATGACCGACGATGGCGTGCAGGCCGGGGTAACAGAGAAATACCTCCAGGCGGGAACGGGCTGCGGGATCTCTTTCGTAAATGCAGTTAATGTCTTCTTTAAATTGTTCAAACATGGTCACAACCTTTTATTATTTCCGAGCGATTTTATCGGAAATTTTGCGACCTTGCCGAAGATTTTTCGGGCAGATGATTGCAGCACAGATTCCGCGCAGCATATCGACGTCGGGCTGAGTGAGTCCGGCGCGGCCGAAAAGCCGGTGCAGTCTCTGCATCATAAATTTCGGTTGTTTGGGGTCCAAGGCGCCGCAACTGATCATCGCCTCTTCCAAATGACGGAAAAATCCGGCGATACTCTGAGCCTGTGCAGGGGGATCATCCTCGAAGCGGTGAGCGTGTTTGTCGAGACCGGTTCCGCGGAATGCAACCTGTGCCTGATAAGCCGCAACCTGCACGGCCTGGGCCAAATTGAGCGAATCGCACTCGGGATTGGCGGGAATTGCCGCACATGCCTGGCATAAAAGGATCTGCTCGTTGGTGAGTCCGCTGCGCTCGGTACCGAAAACAAATGCAACATCGGCACTTGAAGTTGTTGCGAGATGTTTTTTAGCATCTTCACAAGCAGTTGCAATATCCATCATCGGAGGACCGTATTCGCGGTCATAACCGGTCATCGCATATGCTTTCGTGACATTTTCGAGCGCTTCTTCAAGCGTCGAAACACACTTGCTCGACTCGAGCACATTTACAGAATGTGTAGCAAAAGCATGGGCTTCCGAGTTTTTGCGATATTCCTTCTCATAAGGATCAACCACCCAAAGTTCACCAAATCCCATCGTCTGAATTGCTCTTGCTGCCGAGCCGATATTTCCGGGGTATCTCGGGTTGGCAAGAATAAATCTCACACGGGAAGCTTCTTCAATAAAAGCCATTCGTTTTCTCTTGCGGTAAAATATTAGATTACGCAAGTTTACGTCAATGGCGGGCACACTTCCGCCCGGTTTAACAAACAGAGGTTACGATATGGCTACAAAGCCCTCCGAAGACAAAGCAACAAAGAAGCCTGCTCGCAAGACAGCAAGCAAGACTGCCGCTATTAAGACCGACGCTCCGAAGAGCGCCGCCAAGCCCAAGCACAACCGTCCGGCTCCGTCCGCTCCGATGTACAACGACGGCATGCTCAACACAGCTATCAAGGCTGCCCGCAAGGCAGGCAACATCCAGCTGCGCGCATTCCAGGAAAGAGATTCTCTGGAAGTTCAGGCCAAGGGTGCCGGCGATTTCGTCACAGCAGTCGACAAGGAATGCGAAGAAGTCATCATCGACATTCTCTCCAAGGCTTACCCCGACCACGCTTTCACAGCTGAAGAATCCGGCACACGCGGCGCTGAAGACGCCGAATACCGCTGGGTTATCGATCCGCTCGACGGCACAACCAACTTCATCCACGGCATCCCGCAGTTTGCTGTTTCTATCTGCTGCCTGAAGAACAACAAGCCGATCCACGCTGTTGTTTACGATCCGTGCAAGAACGAACTCTTCACCGCCACACGCGGCAAGGGCGCCACACTCGACAGCCGTCGTATCCGTGTGACCAACCTGTCCGTTATGAAGAACGCTCTTATCGGTACCGGTTTCCCGTTCCGTGACGGCGACGACTACACCACATACCTCAACATCATGAACGACGTGATGCAGAGCACAAGCGGCCTGCGCCGTCCGGGCTCCGCAGCTCTCGACCTCTGCTGGGTTGCATGCGGCCGCTACGACGCATACTGGGAAGCCGGTCTGAAGCCCTGGGATATCGCTGCCGGTTCTCTGATCGCACTCGAAGCCGGTGCATTCGTCACTGACTTCAAGGGCGACGAAAACTACCTCGAAAACGGCTCTATCGTTGCCGGTACACCGAAGGTTTTCACTCCGCTCATGGCTATCATCCACAAGCACGTCAACAAGTAATTCTTTTTTGATCGCGCATGGCCGGAAAAATTACTGACGCTAGCGACGCATTTGCCGGTTACACACCGGCAATGCGACAGTTCCTTCAGATAAAGCAGGAGCATCCCAATCTACTCCTGCTTTATCGTATGGGCGACTTCTACGAGACGTTCTTCGAAGACGCAGAAACCGTTCACCGACTGCTCGGTCTGACGCTCACCTCCCGCTCGGGCACTCCGAACGGTCAGGGACGCATTCCGATGGCCGGCATCCCGTTCACCACGCTGGATCAGTATCTGGTCCGCCTGGTCAACCACGGCTTAAGCGTCGGTATCTGCGAACAGATCGGCGTTCCCGGCAAAGGTCTGATGGAGCGCCGCTTATCGCGCATCATCACGCCGGGTACGCTCACCGACGACGGACTTCTCAACGAAAAAAGCGAAAGTACGCTTCTGGCCGTATGCCCTTCCAAAAAGGGTGAAAAGCTCGGTCTTGCCTGGATGACCATCTCATCGGGCAGTTTCCGTGCCACCGAGATCGGCAGCGACGCACTCCTGAACGAGATCGCCCGCATCAGCCCCTCGGAAATCGTCATTCCGCAGTTCTGGAAAGACGAAGCCATGCGCGTGATCGCGCATCCTGCGATCACCACACTGCCGGACTGGAACTTTGATTTCATCCGCAGCGAAAAGACGCTGAAGAAGCAGCTCGATACTGCTTCTCTCACTTCTTTCGGCATTGCCGACAGCGAACTCGTCATCACTGCCGCAGGCGTCATCATCGAGTATGCCGCCTCCACGCAGTGCCGCGATCTCGCTCACATCACTTCGATCGAATTCGACAACCCCACGGACAATCTCTGGCTCGACGTGCCGACGCGCAGAAATCTTGAAATCTGCCAGACGCTCAGAGGCGACAGCGAAAACACGCTGCTCTCCGTACTCGACCACTGTATTACCGTGATGGGCAGCCGCCGTCTGCGCAATTGGCTCACCACACCGAGCCGACTGCAAAAGACTGCGAGCGAACGTCACGAAGCTGTCGAAGCGCTTCTTAACGACATCTCCCGACTCGGAGAATTCCGCGAACTTCTCAAAGGCATTCCAGACTTTGAGCGTACTGCCACCCGCATTGCGCTCGAATCGGCCCGTCCCCGGGAACTCGCTGCGTTAAGAGACGCCTACGCCAATCTCTGCAGCTTGAGCACTCTTGCCGCCACCCTCGACTGCGAGCTCGGACAGAGAATTGCACGCGACATGCCGGTTTCTGCAGAACTGCATGAACTGCTTTCGCGCGCCATCCTTCCCGAACCGAATTCGCACCTTCGCGACGGCGATGTGATCGCTCACGGCTACAGCGAAGAGCTCGATCAGCTCCGTGAACTCAGAGACCACAGCGGCGGCCTGCTGATTTCGCTCGAAGAGCGTGAAAAAGAACGCACCGGTATTGCCAACCTCCGCGTTGAATACAACTCGGTTCTCGGCTATTACATCGAAATCAGCAAGGGACAGATCGATAAGGTTCCCGACGATTACAAGCGTCGTCAGACACTCAAAAACGTCGAGCGCTACATCACGCCCGAGCTCAAAGAATTCGAAGATAAGGCCATCAGCGCGCTTGAGCGATCCAAGAAGCTCGAACGCAAGCTTTACGAAGAAGTCGTGCAGCAGTGCGCCGTTTATTGCAAACAGCTGTTAGCCTCGGCCCAGGCTGTGAGCGCCCTTGACGTACTTTGCTCCTTTGCACTGCATGCCGACACCTTCCGCTGGGTCCGTCCGCAGCTTACCGCTCTGCCCGGCATCCAGCTGAGAGCCGCCCGCCACCCGGTGGTCGAACGCAGTATCGAAAACTACGTGCCGAACGACTGCGAGCTCACACCGAACCGCAGACTGCTGGTGATTACCGGTCCGAACATGGGCGGTAAATCCACCTATATGCGATCGGTAGCGCTCATCGCCCTGCTCTGCTACTGCGGCAGCTTTGTGCCCGCCGAGTCCGCCGTCATCGGTCCGATCGACAAGATCCTCACCCGAATCGGCGCATCCGACGACCTGGCACGCGGCCTTTCCACATTCATGGTGGAAATGACCGAAGCCGCTGCGATTCTGCGTCAGGCCACATCCAACAGCCTCGTACTCATGGATGAAATCGGACGCGGTACTTCGACGTTCGACGGTTTGTCGCTGGCAGCGGCCATTGCCGAAGATCTCGCAAGCAACAAGCAGTGTCTGACACTCTTTGCCACACACTACTTCGAACTTACTCAGCTTGAGGCTTCCGTGCCCGAAGTCGCCAACGTTCACGTCTCTGCCGCCGAAAGCAGCCGTGACATCGTCTTCCTGCATGAAATTCTTCCGGGTCCTGCAAGCCAGAGTTACGGTATTGCGGTAGCCAAGCTCGCAGGTATGCCGAAGAACGTGATCCGCAAGGCAAAGAAGATTCTCGTCGACCTCGAAGAAAGAGCCGCTCAGAACGACGATATGCAGCTGGATCTCTTCGGCGGCGCTCCTGCCCCTGAAGAGCACCATGAAGCTGCTGCCGCCAAGGTGGATACGCTTCGTCAGAAACTCGCTGAAATCGACCTCAACGACATTTCTCCGCGTCAGGCATGGGATATCCTCAGCGAACTGCAGAAAGAGGCTGAAAAGAGCGAATAAGCGCTTTAAAGCGATTTCTGAACGCACATAACAAATGACCGCCCTAAAGGCGGTCATTTTGTTTGTGCGTCACTGCTCAGAGATTCTTGTAGCAACCGAATGCGGCGGCTACATGAGCCTTCACACCGGTCTTCAGAGCTTCTTCATTGAGAATGAAGCAGTCGGAATGCAGCGACATCGGCTCCTTACCTTCCCAGCCGACGCTCAGGAACATAAAGAGAGACGGTACCTTCTGTGCGTAACAGGAGAAGTCTTCGCTTGCGCCCCATACCTTCTCGGAAGCGACGGCATTGACGCCCCAGGACTGAAGGTTTTCGACGGTTCTTGCGGCAAGCTTGTCGTCGTTGATCGTCATCGGATAAGCACGGTGAATACGGGTCTCGGCCTTACCGCCGTGAGCGGCAGCCACGCCGTCGGCAACTTCAGGAATGCGCTTTAAGATCAATTCCTGGATTTCGGGGTTGTTGGTACGAACGGTACCGATAATGCAACCCTTGCCGGTGACGACGTTAACGGTGTCGCCCGCAGTCATCTTGCCGACGGTCACAACACCCATACCCTTGGTGAGATTGACGTTGCGGGAAACGATCTGCTGCAGAGAAACCACGGTCTGAGCGGTCATCAGAGCGGTATCCACACCCATCCAGGGCATAGCGCCGTGAGACTGCTTGCCGGTGAGATTGATCTGGTAGCTGTCGGCACTGTTCATAATGACGCCGCTTGTGATTTCAAGGCGGCCCGGAACACCGACACCGTCGACGTGCATGCCGAACACATGCTTGATGTCGAATTCTTCGATAAGACCGTCGTTAACAAGCAAAGAGGCACCGAAATCTGCCGATACTTCGGCTTCCATCGGATTTTCCAGAGAATCGCCTTCTTCAGCCGGCTGGAAAATAAGCACGATGCGGCGGGGAATCTCCTCCTTGTGTTCCGAGAGGATCTTGGCGGCGCAAAGCAACATGGAAATATGACCGTCGTGACCGCACATATGGGCGGTGGAAACGTCTTTGCCCCACATCAGACCGCGTGCTTCGGAAGCGAACGGCAGGCCTGTGTTTTCTTTAATCGGCAGTGCGTCGATATCGGCGCGCAATGCAACGGTATCGCCCTTTTCGGGATTGATCACACCGATCACGGCAGTCTTGGAATGCTTATAGCCCTTATGAACAACATCAACACCGACTTCGTTTAAGTAATCGGTGATGAACTGCTGAGTCTTGTATTCCTGGTTGCCGAGCTCGGGCATAGCGTGGAGCGTGCGGCGGTTCTTTACCAGAGTGTCGAATTCTGCTTCCACAGCCTGTTCAAACCACTCGGGCTTCTGCAGAACATTCTCAGTCATTGTCTTTCCTTCGATTGGTAAGTCTTCAGGTACGAAGAATATAGGTCATAAAACGCAAAGTGCCGGATATATCCGGCACCGGCGCAGAATTTTTATGATTAGTCGCCTGAAATTTTACTCGCTCTGCGCTTTTTCTGCTTTAGCCTGGGCGCACCAGGCGCGGATGTTGGTGCGGCTCACACCGTGTTTCTTCATCAATTCCTGATAGGAGAGACCGAGCGCACGGTCGGCAACCACGCGGCTGCGGACTTCTTCGACGTCCTTGATATTGCGGACCGCATTCTCTTTATAAGAGGCTTTGAAAATACCGCTCTTATATTCGCGAAGCCAGTCGCGTACGGTATACATCGAGATACCGAGCAGAGTCGATGTCGCCTTGTAGCCGTAGCCTTCCTGAAAATATGCTTCGGCTTTTCTGCGCACCGCCTCTTTTTCTTCTCTGGACAATGTACGCAGATTCACCAAGCCCTGATTACCGATAAGCACCCTTCTTCTCTCCTAACCCAAGAGATTGATTAATGGATACTGGCGGAACCCTTTTCAACGTTGGGAACTTCAAGCAGATCCGGCATCAGGTCGGATTCTTCCATCTGTTCGATTTCAACTTCATTGGGTTTTTCGACTTTCATAACCTTGATGTCGAAAACCAGGCCCATACCAGCAAGCGGGTGATTGCCGTCAAGAACCACCTTGTCGTCGGATGCGTCGTAAATCGTGTAGATTCGACCGTCGTTTTCCTGACCGGGAACACCTTCGACCTTCATGCCGATTTCAACGTGATCACCGAGCAGCTCGCTGTCAACGATCTGAATCAGTTCGGGATCGTAGTCGCCGAAAGCCTGTTCGGGTTCGAGGTGAAGAGTAATTTCCTCTCCGACCTTTTTACCGATCACTGCGTTTTCCACAGCGGCAAGAATATCTTCGTGGCCGATCAGAACCGGAGTACCTTCTTCGGGCGTGGCATCAAGCTCATTGCCCTGCATATCAAAGAGTTTGATACGAAGCCAGGCTACGGTATCCGCAGCAACAACAGCTGTTTCATCAGTCATCACATTCTCCTCATCATCCCGAACGCCCTTAAAGGCTTTCGGGTGAAGCACCCGCTTGATCAGCGGGCAATTTTAATTAAAAGAATTTTTATTCACTATCACGCATTAGCAGTACGGATACGCTTACACGGAATAAAAAACGGCATAGCTTATCAAAACTATGCCGCTCTTTTATTCGGAATTTTCTCTGCTCCGGCGGTTATCTGACCTGTTCCTGCAGGAGATTCAGGATACGGGCCGATGTGCTGAGCGGATCGACTTCCGAATTATCCGGTTCTGCTGTCACGCGTGTCTGACCTTCGCCGTCACGGGAAAGTTCAACACGGTAAAGCGGAGCGGCAACTGCCTTTTCCTTACCGAACCAACGGGAGAAGAGACCTTCGTCGTTTCTCTTCTTGACTTCGTAATCCGGGTCAAGGTAGCGGATGTAGTAAACACCGTGTTCGCGGTCGCGGTCTTCGATGTTGAAGCCGACGCGGTCAAGGCCGACGCCGACACGACGCCATGCGCGGTCGAATGCTTCGTCGATCACGAGAGCAACGGTCTTGCCTTCTTCATCGGAAACGACCTGGCTCATGTACTTCGGAGCTTCAACCGTCTTGAGAGCCGTGACGTCGATTTCTTCACGGGTCTTCTGCTTCGGATTGAATTCGTTTTCAAGTCTCAGAGACAGGCGTGTCAGCATTTCTGCTTCGAGTTCCGGATCGGAAGCTGCGGGCTGCCATGCTGTGTTTTCTTCGCGGCTGTTGGTGTAGACCTCAACCATACGGCGGTTGGTGATGTAGATATCGGTACCGCCTTCGGCATTGCGCTCAAGACGGGTGCGATAACGGTCACGTTCGCCCGTGGAGTACACGGCATCGAGAACCTTGCCGAGGGTGGCGCGGATCACGTCCTGCGGGAGGTTGGCCTTGTTTTCAGCCCAGTTGGTTTCCATGATGCCGGCTCTCGGATCTTCACGTTCGACCTGCAGGCCGACGGACGGCCAGAAGTCGACGACAGCTGTCCAAACGGCTTCCGGTGCAAGGTAGCACTGGATGTAGCGTTCGTTGCCGTCCTTGACGATCTTGGCAACAA
>CAZNBL010000052.1:0-8686 GCA_964571375.1 uncultured Burkholderiaceae bacterium | reverse complement strand
GCTCTATGATGCCGGCGACTACATCGCCATCAACATCTCTTCGCCGAACACTCCGAATCTGCGTGCTCTGCAGGCCAACACCGAACTCGACCACCTGCTCGGCGGCATCGCTGAAAAGCGCCGCGAACTGCAGGAAGCCAAGGGCGGTCTCTATGTGCCGATCGCCGTTAAGATCGCTCCGGATCTTACAAACGATCAGGTTCTCGATGCGATCGACCGTATCGTCGAACACGGCATGGACGCTGTGATCTGCACGAACACCACGATTGCCCGCGACAAGATCCCCAACTCTCCGTTCTCCGGAGAAGCCGGCGGTCTGTCCGGCCGTCCGCTCTTTGAGCGTTCCACCGAAGTTACCCGCCTTGCGAGCGAACACCTCCAGGGCCGTCTGCCGATCATCGCCAGCGGCGGCGTCATGAGCGCCGACGATGCCGTAGCCAAGATGGAAGCCGGTGCTTCTATCGTCCAGCTCTACACGGGCTTCATCTTCGAAGGTCCCGAACTGATCGCCGACTGCTCCGACGCTATCGCAGCCTGGCGCAGAAAGAACAGCCGTTAATGCGCTGTTTTGTCGGATTAGCAGCCGAAGACTCGGCGCGCAGAGAACTTGCCGAACTGCAGAAGCAGGCTGCGGCAATGGATCTCGGTGCGCGCCCGGTCCGGCCTGAAAACTTTCACCTCACGCTCGCTTTTATCGGCGAAATCACGCCCGAGAAAGCGCGCGAGGTCGCGCAGGCTCTGCGCATTATTCCGACACTTGAGGGCCGCTTCTGGCAGATCGACCGCTCGGGCTCGTTCCCGAGAGCGAAGGTCTGCTGGTGCGCCGGTCCCCGTGACGAATATCTCGAGCTTCTGGCCAAAGAAGTCAGAACTCTGCTTGACCGGCTCGGCGTCGACTACGACCGCGCCCGTTTCAAAGCTCATATAACATTGCTTCGCAACAGCAGATTGGATGCCCCTCTTGTATTAAAGCCCGTTCCCTGGCTTCTGACTGCTCCTGTACTTTTTGAATCCAAGCGTGACGCCGACGGCGTTCTCCGCTATACACCGTTACCTTAACTATGAACGTTGAGATGATTGCCCGTCCCGGCTTCTGGGGTATTCCCGGCTGGGCTATTTTCCTGGTTTATTTCTTCGGCCTGATTGCCGTCGGATTTTTGGTTGCCGGCATTATCAAGTCGCGACAGCTCTGGCTCGGCGGACAGCCTTCTGCATTTGCTTCTGAAAAGAAGAAGCGCTGGAACTTCATCAAGGATGAAGTTTTCGGTCAGAAGCGCCTCGTTTCCGGCATCTCGACAAGCAAGCATCACTTCTGGATTTTCTGGGGCTTCGTATTCCTCTTCATGGGTACCGCTCTTGCCGTGCTCGACTGGGATATCGGCAAGCTTGTTTTCGGCACCCAGTTCCTTACGGGCGGCACCTTCTATATTTATAAGCTGATTCTCGACGTTGCCGGCGTCCTCTGCTTAGGCGGCCTCGGCATCGCTTTCTACAACCGCTTCGTCAGACAGAAGAAGCGTCTTGAAGCAGATCTGAAATTTGCCTACATCACCGGTGCCCTCGCCCTGATCATCGTTACGGGTTATCTCGTCGAAGCGATGCGCCTTGCAGCCGTCAAACCCGACTACGCGCTCTGGAGTCCGGTCGGCTACTTTATCGCGAACGTTTTCTACAGCCATATGTCTGTCGAAACCCTGATGACGCAGCACCTTTGCATGTGGCTCTTCCACATGTCGATTTCCGTGCTGTTCGTGGGCTTCATCCCGTACTGCTACTTCTCTCATATCTATAAGAGCGCAACAAGCATCTACTGGCAGAAGACAACACCGAAGGGTGCTCTCGAAAAGATCGAAGACATCGAAGAGCAGGAAAGCTTCGGTATTTCCAAGTTTGCTCAGTTCACCTGGCACGACCGTCTGAACTTCGACGCCTGTACCGAATGCGGCCGCTGCACCAACGCCTGCCCGGTAAACCGCACCGGCGGCGAACTCGATCCGCGCAACATCGTGCTCTCTCTGCAAAAGCAGATGAAGGGCAGCTATGAAGACCTTGAAAAGCCGCTGACCGAAGGCGTAGTTTCCAAGGATGCGCTCCTTTCCTGCACCACATGCGGCGCCTGCGTACAGGAATGTCCGTCCCGCATCGATATCGTTTCCGTCATCAACCAGATGCGTCGTTCCGTTTCTCTTGAAAACGGCGAATTCGCTCCGGGTGTAGCCAAGACTCTGCAGAACATTCAGAGCGTGGGCAACCCGTGGGGTCTGGACCCGGATTCCCGCTGGGATTGGGCAAGCGACCTCGACCTGCCGTTTGCAGAACCGGGCCGTCACTACGACGTCCTCTACTGGGTCGGCTGCTCCGGTTCCTTTGACAGACGCAATCAGAAGATTGCACGCGCCATGGTGAAGATCCTGCGCGAAAGCGGCCTGTCCTTTGCCGTCATGCAGGAAGAAACCTGTAACGGCGAATTCGCACGCCGTGTCGGTGAGGAATACACCTTCCAGGTGATGACTCAGATGAACATCGAAAATCTGCGTCAGTACAACTTCAGCCGTATCGTCTGCCACTGCCCGCACTGCTACAACACATTGAAGAATGAGTACCCGCAGTTCGAAGGCGGCAACTTCAACGTAATCTCTCATGTTCAGCTGATTGCCGAACAGTTCTCGGGCGGCCGCTTCCGTGCCGAGATCGAAGAAAAGATCAAGCTTGCAATCCACGATCCCTGCTACCTCGCCCGCTATAACGGCATGGTTGAAGAACCGCGCTTCATTCTCGACCATATCAAGGGCCTGGAAACCGCAGAACCGAAGGAATGCGGTGCCTCGACAACCTGCTGCGGCGCCGGCGGCGGTCAGTTCTGGACCGACAGCCACAATGCGGAACGTCCGAACGTAATCCGCTTAAAGGCTATCGTTGCTGAGACAAACACCAAGAACATCTGCACAAGCTGCCCGTTCTGCATGTCTATGATGGAATCCGCACGCAGTATGGATGATTCTCTCAAGGATGTTGTCGTCGAAGATATTGCTGAGATTGTTGCAAAAAATCTCAAATAATGTAATGATTATTCTGCATAGTGAAAAATAATTAGCAGAATTCCATTATGGACAATTTATCGACTAAAGCGAATATCCAGGTGCTCGACCGTGCAAGCGCGATCCTGCGCGTGCTCACGCAGCACCATGAACCGGTGAACCTGAAGGTTATTGCCGAAGAAACAAGCCTGCACATTTCGACATGCCACCGCATTCTTGCCGATTTGGTGCGACTTCGTTTTGTTGAAAAGGGTACGACGGCCGGTACTTACCGTCTCGGCCTTCGTCTGCTTCAGCTCGGCAATTTAGTACGTGAACGTATTTCCGTACGCGATACTGCCCGTCCTTACATGCAACGCCTGCATAACATCACGAAGCAGACCGTCAATCTGGCTATCCGTCAGAATGACCTGATCGTGTACATCGACCGTATCATGCGCGACCGTCCGGGTATTCAGGTGGTAAGAACAATCGGTGCAACCGCTCCGCTTCACCTTACAAGCTCGGGCAAGCTCTTTTTGGCCGAAGATTCTTTTGAAAAGATCCGTGCCTATGCTTTGAGAGCCAGCCTTGATAAGACCACACCGAAGTCCATCGACAATATCGAGGCCCTGCTTGCCGAAATCTCCCGCGTGCGCACGCTCGGTTTTGCCCGTGACGAGGAAGAACTCGAACTCGGCGTCCGCTGTATCGCTGCCGGTATCCGCGACGACTCCGGCAGACTCGTAGCCTGTCTTTCGATCTCCGCTCCGTCCAATCTTCTGCAGGAAGCCTGGATCAGCGAACTGAAGCACGCCGCAGACGACATTTCCGAGCATCTCGGCTATGTTGCGACTCCGGGTGAACTCTACGTACGCCCGTCCTTTTAAAGCGACGTAAACGCATAAATTAAGAGCAGATCGTTTTTTGATCTGCTCTTTTTTTCGTCCATGAAAAACCCCGCCTCGACGTGTGTGAATCGGGCGGGGTCGTTTCAATCAAAGAAGCCGAATTACTTTGCGGCGGCAGAAGCCTGCTCGGCGGCCTCTTCTTCTTCGATCTTAGCCTCTTCATCCTTACGGCCGAAGCGGTCCATCACGTAACGCACGAGTTCCATAGAAACGATACGCTTGGTGTAGAAGACCTTGCCGAGACCGTCGGCAACGGCGTGATCGCTTTCTTCCTGACTGCGGGAAAGAAGAACGACTTCAACGTTCGGATTGAGAACCTTGACGGTCTCGATGATCTTACGCTGAACAAGATCGTCGGTTGTTGTCAGAACGAGCATAGCGGCGTCCTGAACATGAGCCTGAATCAGGGAGGCAGGATCGGTGGCGTCGCCTGCAATCGCCTTGATCTTCTTTTCGCGAAGGTCGCTGACCAAACCGGAATCCTTGTCGATCACCACAACGCTCATCTTGCGCTCGACGAGTTCGTCGAGAACCAGGCGGCCCATGGTTTCCATACCGATAACCACGACGTGACCGGTGAGGAATTCCTTTTCTGCGCTGTCAGGCATCACGCTGTTCGGATCTTCGCGTGCGTCGAGCACACGGGCAAACTTCCAGTGCTTCTTAAGCTTGCCGCGGAAGAACGGAATCACCGCAAAGGCAAACGGGTTGAGCGCGATGGAGAAGATAGCGCCTGCAAGAATCAGGCTCATACCTTCTTTAGGCAGAAGGCCGAGCGAAAGACCGAGACCCGCGAGAATGAAAGAGAATTCACCGATCTGAGCAAGTGCTGCGGATGTCGTCAGCGATGTATGCAGCGGATAGCGGAACAGCATCACCAGGAAGAACGACACCAGAGACTTACCGACCATAATGATGAAGAGGACGGCAAGCAGATGCAACGGCTGTTCGATCAGAATCATCGGGTCGAACATCATGCCCACACCGACGAAGAAGATCACGGAGAAAGCGTCGCGAAGCGGCAGACTTTCGATAGCGGCTCTGTGAGAGTACTTGGACTCACGCATCACCATACCGGCGAAGAATGCGCCGAGAGCGAACGAAACGTCAAAGACGATCGAAGCTCCGTAAGCAATACCGATAGCAACGGCAAGCACGCAGAGCGTGAAGAGTTCGCGGGAACCTGTCTTGGCAACCTGCCAGAGAATCCACGGAAGAACTCTCTTACCGATCACAAGCATCAGTGCAATAAAGACAAAGACGCGGGCGAGCGTTTCCAGCACGATCTGCCAGAGCGGAGCAGCGTCCGCTGCGGGTTCGGCTACGGTACCGCCGAGCATGGAAGCAAGCGGCGGAAGAAGCACGAGAATCAGCACGGTCATAATGTCTTCGACAACCAGCCAACCCACGGCAATACGTCCGTCATGGCTTTCCAGAATGCCCTGGGATTCAAGGGCCTTCAAAAGCACGACGGTCGAAGCACAGGAAAGACACATACCGAAGACGAAACTCTGTCCCCAGGTCCAGCCCCAGAAGTGAGAAACGAGCATACCGAGTACGGTCGCAATCGCCATCTGAGCGATAGCCCCCGGCACCGCAATGTATTTAACCTTCAGAAGGTCGGATGTCGAGAAATGCAGACCCACCCCGAACATCAGGAGCATCACCCCGATTTCAGAGAGCTGACTGGCGACGTTCAAGTCGGCCACAATCCCCGGTGTCGACGGAGAGAGGATGATACCTGCCAGCAGATAACCGACCAATGCAGGCACTTTCAGTTTTTCGGCGATGAAACCGAAAATCAACGCAATACCGAAACCGGCGGCAAGCGTCGTAATCAGTGTAATTCCGTGCTCCATATTCCCTTTGTCCAAAAGATTCTTTTTATTCTTTCAATTATCGCATGTAAAAGAAGAAACTCCCTGCAAAAAACACCCCCGAAAGTTACTTATTTCAAGGATAGTTTCATATTCGTTCAACTTTCTGCTTTCTACTTCGAAGGCTTGAATTTTAAATCGCAGAGCTCTCTTTACTGAACCCCGGAAAAGCAATTTTCAAACAGCATAAGTGTATACGATTCGTAAGGGTTATTACTCAATTTGTATCTCATGATACGGAAAGCGACGTTTTTCTGTATCCGTGATTACGTACTTTTCCTGCGATAAATCCCACAATGAATTTATTAAAGAAAAACCAATTGAGGAGAAATCGATATGAAAAAAACAATTGCTGCATTGTTTATCGCCTCGCTGGCCGCTACCTCCTGGGCTGCTGACAGAACGATGAATGCCGATATCGTTGTGGTCGGTCAGGGTGCTGCGGGTACTGCCGCCGCATTTGCCGCCGCCGAACTCGGTGCCAAAGTCATCGGTCTTGAAAAGAAAGGCATAGTCGGCGGTACAGGTAATTTCTCCGAAGGTATTTTCGCTGTTGAATCCGAAATGCAGCGTGCCTGGAACTACAACCTCACCCGTGACGAAGTATTCCAGACCATCATGCGCTACGGTCACTGGCGAAGCAACGCCCGTATGGTCCGTGCTTTCGTCGATAAATCCGCCGACACCATCACATGGATGAAGAATCACGGCGTGAAGTTCGAAAAGCTCTTCAACAACTACCCGGGCGGTTACTACACATGGCACATCTATGAAGGCCGCGGTGCCGGCTGGATCAATACCCTGCAGAAGAAGGGTAAAGAAGTCTACGGCATGGAAGTGCTCCTCAATACTCCGGCTGAAAAGCTTCTTATGAAGGACGGCAAGGTTGCCGGCGTTATCGCCAAGGATAAGAAGGGCGATACCATCACCATCAATTCCAAGGCTGTGATTATCGCTACCGGCGGTTACGCAGACAATCCCGAAATGATGAAGAAGTACACACGCTTCCCGGGTACCGACGGTATTGCTCAAACCGGTAAGAACGGTGTCGGTATTCAGATGGCTTGGTCCGCAGGCGGCGGTAAAGAAGGTCTGGAAGTTCAGCAGTCCTACCGTCCGGGTCCGAGAGGTGTCTCCACAACCAACCATGTTGCCGCTACTGCAAAACAGCCGCATCTGTGGCTCACTCCGAGAGGCGACCGCTTCTGCGATGAAACAATCATGCTCGACTGGCCGTCCGCAGGTAACGCTCTCGAACGCATCGGCGGTCAGATGTGGGTTGTCTATGACCAGAAGAACCTTGACGACATGGTCACAAATAAGGGTATCGACCTCGGCGTAGGCGTGATGGTTCCGGTTGCTACAAAGCTCACCAAATTCCACGACGAATGGAAGGCTGCTCATGAAGCAGGCTGGGCATACAAGGCCAATACTCTCGAAGAACTTGCCAAACTCACAGGTATGGATCCGAAGAACCTGAAGGCAACAGTTGCCGAATACAACAGCTCCTGCGACGTTCGTCACGACGCACTCTTTGCTAAGAAGAGCGAATACCTCAAGCCTGTGAAGACCGGTCCCTTCTACGCCATCAAGAGCGTTGCTTCCTCTTTAGGTACATTGGGCGGTATCAAGGCTAACGAACGCTTCCAGGTTGTGACAGACAAGGAAGTTCCGGTTCCGCATCTCTACGCCGCAGGCAGTGACGTCGGCGGTATGTACGGCGACTCTTACGACCTCCTGATGGCCGGTTCCACAATCGGCTTTGCAGTGAACTCCGGTCGTATCGCTGCTGAAAGCGCCGTCAAGGACCTCGGTCTTAAGAAGTAATCGAATAACGAAAGATCTCTAGGGAGAGACAGGGCCTCTTTGCGAAAGCGAAGAGGCTCATTTTTTATTGCCGAGCCAGTCGTAAACGCCTTCGAAAATTTCTTTTTTAACCCAGAGCTGACTGCCCTCTTTACGCATCAATCCCTGAGCACACCAATCCGAGAAATATCGGGAGACCGATACGCGGGTGAGATTGACTACGGCGCCGTACTGTTCGTTGGTAAGACGGGTCGGCACTTCATTCCAGCCCTCTTCGATCGGCTTCTGATAGCTCTCAAAAACAACTTTAAGGAAGGTTTTAAGGCGCTGAGCCGGTTCCAGTGTGAAGTTGGCAACCATTGCTTCGATCGAACACTCCGACTTACGAAGAACGTGCTTGGCAACCAGAGTTGCGAGAGCCGCATCTTCCTGCATTGCATTCAGGATAAGGTAAGGCGGAACCATCAGAGCTTTGCAGGTACCGATGGCACGGGTCGTGACGTTAACCCGATTTTCGAGAAGAGCGGAGAGATCGCAGGCGCTGCGTCCGGGAATAAGAAGATTAAGAACGCTCGGATGACTTTTATATTGGTCGGCAATGTAATAAGCGGCCAATCCTTCTGTGATCAGAAAAGACTTGGCATTGGCGCCTTTGACTTTGAGCAGTTCGCCGTTGCGGAACGTTACCGGTACACCGAATTTTCTATAGAGACTGCTCAGCTCTTCCGGCTCGGGTGCCGGAATCCAGGGCAGAGAATGGAAAATCTGACGCATGCGGTAAAACTCCTTTTAATAATTCTTCTTACGTTAAGTTCCGATATTTATAGCCGATCTGTCGGAAAAAAGTAAGTCGGGAGAAACAATAGTTTTTTAAATCCGCAGTCAATAACGGTATTTATAGTGACGATGTGACGGTCGAGTCAGACGCAACCGGTATAGCTGCACTTCGTGTAGCAAGAAGAAATCTATGTACGCCGGAAATGCAGAAAACCCCGTTAATCGTCGGATTAACGGGGTTTCGAATGGAGAGCCCGGAGACTACCTACTTTCGCGAAAGATACGATTCACTATCATC
>CAZNBL010000051.1:0-8687 GCA_964571375.1 uncultured Burkholderiaceae bacterium | reverse complement strand
TTTCGTCCCCTTTTGATCGTATGCTTCTTTTTAATTAACCGAGTTTTTTCAGCAGGAATGCTTCAAGAACCTGAACGCCGATTCTGAGCTGCTCTGCGTCAAGAGTCATCTTCGGATGATGCAGACCCGGTGTAGCACCGGCACCGACACCGATGTAAACGGTACGGACAGACGGTTTCTTCTGAACGAAGTAGTGGAAGTCTTCGCCGCCACCGCCGCAGGCGCCTGCAAGCTTGTCAGCGCCGAGTGTTTCCTTAATGACTTCGCTCATTTCATCGACGAGCGATTCATCGTATTCAGCTGCGGGAATGACGCCGCCCGGCAGTTCAATAGTAGCTTCAACATCGACGCATGCAACAGCGTTCTTGATAGCCTTTTCGATCTTTTCAAGAACTTCCTTCATCAAGGGGTTGGTTTCGGCGCGGATGTCGAGAACCATCTTGCCGGAATCCGGAATGATGTTGTATGCAGAAGCTGCGCAGTCGATCGTTGTGACCTTGGCGGACCAGCCGAGCAACGGATTAGCCCACATAGCGTTGATAGCGTTTGTAGCGAGAACAGCGGCTTCAACAGTGCTGTGACCGAGATGCGGACGGGAAGCGTGAGCAGCAAGGCCCTTAAGGTACACATTCATGAATGTGCTCGCAGTGTGGCGCACTGCAGGGCAAACGGAGCCCGACGGAATATCCTGAACAGGGCGGATATGAGCACCGACAGCCATATCGACGTCATCCAAGACGCCGTCCTTGATCGATTCCAGAGCGCCGGTCAGAACTTCTTCACCCGGCTGGAAGAAGAGCTTTAACTTACCTTTTTTGACCTTGCCGATCATGCGGGCTGCTGTAGCAAGACCCATGGCGGTATGACAGTCGTGACCGCAGGCATGAATGCAGACGGGGTTGCCGTTTTCGTCAACGAACGGCAATGCGTCCATGTCAGCGCGAAGCATGACGGTCGGACCCGGTTCGTCGCCTTCGATATAAGCGACAACGCCGGTCTTACCGATGCCGCGGGTTACCTTTAAGCCCATTGCTTCGAGCTTAGCGGCAACATAGTCGCTGGTTCGAACTTCCTGGAAGCCGAGTTCCGGCATTTCATGAAGTTCGCTTCTCATGCTGACAACGTCAAAGTCTTTGAGGTCCATTTAAAACTCTCCTTTGTGGTTTTATTTAGGGAACTGTCTTTATTCTTCTGCAGTTTCCTGTACAGCTTCCGTTTTTTCTTTACGGAAAGAACCGCTCTTCAGATCGAACTTGAAGAAACGGCATTCAAGCGGACCGTTGAAGAAGACGATCTTGCGGGATTCCGAAAGACGCATCTGCTTCGGCAGTCGGCGGTCGCTTGTCAGAAGCCATGCTGTCCAGCCGTCGAAGTTGCGCTTGAAGCCGTCGGAAACGTTCTTCATCATGGAAGCAACGCTTGCGGACTTCGGGTTGGACTGCTCGCCGTACGGCGGGTTGGTCACGATAAGGCCGGGACCGGCTTCAAACGGAGGCTCGGCTTCACGGGCATCGCGTGCAAAGAACTGAATCTTGCCGTCTTCGAGCCATTTGCCGAGACCTGCGAGACGAGCGTTCATCTCAGCGCGGTTTACGATGATTGTGGAAATATCGCTGCCGGCGAAGTGAACTTCACGGTTCCAGTCGATCTTCATACGGGCTTCTTTCTTGATTTCCTGCCATGCATTGGAATCAAAGCCCTTGAAGTTTTCAAAGCCGAAACGGCGGTAGAGGCCCGGAGCCATGTTGCATGCGATCGTTGCGGCTTCGATGATGATTGTGCCCGAACCGCAGAACGGGTCGTAAAGCGGCTTTTCCGGATTCCAATCGGCAAGAGCAAGGAGACCTGCTGCGAGGTTTTCCTTGAGCGGAGCTTCGCCCTTTTCCTTTCTCCAGCCGCGCTTAAAGAGGGATTCGCCCGATGTATCAAGATAAAGCGTGCATGTCTTTTCGTTCACGAACGCATAGATACGGATCTTCGGAGCGTACTTGCTGACGTCGGGGCGCTCGTCTGTGAGATCGCGGAAATGATCGCAGACACCGTCCTTGACGCGCAGTGTCAGGTAATCGAGACTGCGCAGCGGGCAGCGGTGAGCGGAAAGGTCGACCTTGAAGCTGTCCTTGACGTCAAAGTACTTTTCCCAAGCCACACCGGCGGCGAGCTTATAGATGTCGTCTTCGTTGGAGTAGGGCTTTTCAGCGATCTTCCAGAGGATTCGGGATGCATAACGAGTCTGAAGGTTGACCTTCATCATTTCTTCGATCGTTGCGCCGAACCAGCAACCGCCTTTTTCTACACGAAGCTTCTCAATGCCGAGGGCACGGAGTTCATTTGCAAAATGTTCTTCAAGAGAAAGCGGGACAACCGCGTAAAAAGGATTTAATTGCGTGTTGAGCATATTCGTTTCTCACTTTCTGACTTCGCCGTGTCCGAGCACGACGTATTTCAAAGATGTAAGGCCGTTGAGTCCGACAGGACCGCGGGCATGTAATTTGTCGGTCGAGATGCCGATTTCGGCACCGAGTCCGTATTCAAAGCCGTCTGCAAAGCGGGTCGATGTATTGACCATGACGGAAGCAGAATCCACTTCGCGCATGAACCGCTGAGAGGCTTCAAGATTGGTTGTTATGATCGCATCGGTGTGATGGGATCCGTATGTGTTGATATGGCGGATCGCTTCGTCGATACCGTCAACCACTTTAATCGAAATGACGAGCGCATTATATTCGGTCGACCAATCGTCTTCCGCGGCATGCGTCACAAGCTCGCCGCTGACCGGAGCAAGGATTTCGTAAGACGTTTCGTCGCATCGCATTTCCACGCCTTTTTCTACCCAGACTGCTGCGATCTCCGGCAGGAATACTTCAGCAATTGCTTTATCAACCAACAGAGTTTCAGTTGCATTGCAGGGCGAGGGGCGCTGTGTCTTGGCGTTATCCGTGACGCGAAGGGCGAGTTCCCGATCTGCACTGGCTTCGACGTAGGTGTGACAGATACCGTCAAGATGCTTGATCATCGGTACCTTGGCTTCTGCATTGATACGGGCGATCAAGCTCTTACCGCCGCGGGGAATCAGAATATCGACGTATTCCGGGCTGGTAATGAGTTCCGCAACAAGCGCGCGGTCGGGATTGCGGATAACCTGGACGGCATCAGCGGGAAGTTCTGCCTTTTCGAGAGCTTCGGCGATCAGGTCAGCCAAGAATCGGTTGGATTCGATCGCATCGGAACCGCCGCGAAGAATGCATGCGTTGCCGCTCTTTAAGCAGAGGGCCGCCGCATCGATTGTCACGTTCGGTCTCGATTCGTAGATGATACCGATGACCCCGAGAGGTACTCTCATCTGACCGATCATGATGCCGCTCGGCTGAGTGCGCATGTCGGAAATACCGCCGATCGGGTCGGCAAGGGATGTGATCTGGCGCAGCCCCTCGCTCATCTGAGCGAGAACCTTTTCAGAGATACGCAGACGATCCAAAAAAGCAGTAGAAAGACCGTCCGCTTCACCGCGGATCAGGTCTTTTTGATTGGCTTTGAAGAGTGCTTCTTTTCTTTCAAGCAGTAAGTCTGCAAGGATCAGAAGGGCACGGTTCTTAGCTTCGGAAGATGCTTTTGCAGTCAGAATCGAAGCTGCGCGAGCTCTTTCTCCGATGACTTGGAACTCTTCTTTGGAAGAAATTGCAGTAGTGTTCAATTGTCTTCTCCGATTTGCTTTAAAGCGCAAGCATCAATGCCGCTGCTTTCAATTCAGTCCAGGGATCTTCGTCGCGATTGTCGAGCTTAATGCCCTTCGAGAGCTTATCGACATCCGCGTAGCGCTTGAGCACAGCTTCGAGACGGCCGAGTTTCGAGCGTCTTGCAAGCTGAACAATAGCGTTGCGCTTCGGAGCGGCAATGCTCCAGCGCGGCTGTTCTCCGGTTACCTTATTTTTGATAACCGTCTTGAGATCTTCGGCAAGAATCCATAAGAACGAAGGGATAGCCGTGTTTTCGCTCTTTAAGCCGTCGATGATCTTGGAAATGCGGTTAACGTCTCCGGTAAGTATCGCTACCGAGAGTTCTTCAGGATCGTATCGGCTGACGTCGACAACGACGTTACGCACGGCGTCAAGCGTCAGTTCGCCCGGTTCAGCTAGGAGCTTGAGTTTTTGAATTTCCTGATCGCAGGCAAGAAGATTGCCTTCTGTACGTCCCGCCAGAAACTCAAGTACTTCCGGAGAAGCCGTAAATCCTGCGTTTTTCAGCTGTTCACGAATCCAAGCCGGTAACTGTGCGCGCGGCACCGGATCGGCAAGCACGACAGTAGCGGCTTCACAGAGATTTTTGAACCAGTCTTTTTTCTTTTGCGTCCAGTCGAGCGCGGGGAAAGAAACAATAGCGATCGTGCTGCTCGGATCAAGATGCATCAGAGCTTCAAGTGCTTTCAGACCGGTTTTCTGTCCCGGATTTCCGCTGATCAAACGAAGTTCGATGAGCTGCTTTTCACCGAAAAGCGAGAGGTCGGAAAGCGCTTCGATGACAGGTGAGTAATCGGAATTACCGTCAAACGCAAAGACTTTGCGTTCGGTATATCCGCATTCTTTGGCTTTTCTGCGAATCTCGTCTTCGACTCTGAGCGCAAGCAGGGGCTCGTCACCGGTTACCACCCAGAGGGGATCCGGAAGACCGTCCTTTTTCAGCTGAGCTAATGCCTGATTACTCGAGATCTGACGCACGGGATTCAACCAATTCAGGAGAAATATGCGCTAAGCGCGTAACCACTCGATTGACGAGGTTCTGTTCCATTTCTTCGAACAGAAGGTTTTCTTCGGCAATACGTCCGTTGTAATCACCTTCGTCCCAATTGAGTTCGCGGGTGGTCGACAGACGTGTTTCCGGAATAAGTTCAACGCCCTCGTTGAGCTTGACGGCAAACGAAATCGCAAGCTTCAAGCTGTAGATACGGGCACGTCCCTTGGAGTTGACGGCAAGTACCTGTGTGGAGCGTTTGGAGCCGAACCAAGTCAGGGTTGCCTGAGCATCTTTCTGCTCGTCGACAACCTTGACATCGGTCTGGGCTTCGAGGTTTCTCTTGATCGTAGCGCGAAGCGTTGAGTTCTTCGGCAGATCAACGTAAAGCGTTTCCAGGGGAACGTCCTGCCGGCCGCGAAGATGCCAGCCGCAACCCGAGAGCAAAAGCGCTGAGGCGGCAAGGACAGTACGGCGGCTTAAACGGAATGTATTCGTTTTCGGCATGGATTCTCCTGGAAATTCTTACTTAAACAACGATATTAACAAGTTTGTTGGGAACAACAATCACCTTCTTCGGGCTCTTGCCGTCCATGAAGCGGACTGCTTCGGGCTGAGCAAGGGCGGCTGCCTCGACAGCTGCCTTGTCGGCACCGGCCGGAACCATCACCTGACCGCGCAGCTTGCCGTTGATCTGAATCATGTACTTGATTTCGTCGGAAACCAGTGCATGTTCGTCAAACTGAGGCCACGGTGCGTCAAGAATAGTCTTGCCGAAGCGTTCTTCATAGCCGAGTTCTTCGAAGAGCTGGGCAGTGATGTGCGGGGCAATCGGGTAGAGGGTTCTCAGAGTGATGGAGAGACCTTCGTTGATGACTGCCTTGGCGCCGTCGCTGTCCTTGTCCTTCAAGGAATCAAGGGCGTTGAGCATCTTCATGACTGCGGACACAACAGTGTTGTACTGCATACGGCCGAGGTCATATTCAGCCTGCTTCAGAGCAGTGTGGATGTCGCGGCGGACGTCCTTCTGTTCTGTAGTGAGTGCCTTCGGATCAACCGGGATGTTGGCTTCCACAGCAGCGGCATTGGCTGCGGCAAAGGCCCACAGACGGCGCATGAAGCGGTATGTACCTTCAGCACCGGAGTTGCTCCAGGCAGCGCTCTGATCGGGAGGACCTGCGAACATGACGAAAGCACGGGCGGTGTCGGCACCGAACTTTTCAATAATGTCGCGCGGTTCAACCACGTTGTTCTTGGACTTGGACATCTTTTCGATGCCGCCGCTGACAACAGGCAGACCGTCTTCCTTGCTGGTGATCTTGACCGGACGGCCCTTGGCATCGTATTCGATGTTGAGTTCGTTCGGGTAGAACCAGCGCTTGCGGCCGTCGGGCATTTCACGATAGAAGCACTCGGCGGTCAGCATGCCCTGTGTGAAGAGGCGTGTGAACGGTTCGTCGAACTTGACGAGGCCGAGGTCGCGCATGACCTTGGTCCAGAAACGTGCGTAGAGCAGGTGGAGCACAGCGTGTTCGATACCGCCGATGTACTGATCCATCGGCATCCAGTAATCGTTGCGGCTGTCGACCATAGCTTCCGTGCTGTCCGGAGAGCAGTAGCGCATGTAGTACCAGCTCGAGTCGACGAATGTATCCATTGTGTCGGTTTCTCTCTGAGCTGCGGCGCCGCACTTCGGGCAGGTGCACTTCAGGAAGGCTTCGCTCTTGTTGAGCGGGTTGCCCGAGCCGTCCGGAATCAGATCTTCCGGCAGAACGACCGGCAGATCCTTTTCGGGGACCGGAACCGGACCGCAGTGCGGGCAGTTGATGATCGGGATCGGAGTACCCCAGTATCTCTGACGGGAAATACCCCAGTCGCGCAGACGGTACTGAACCTTGAGGTCGCCGAGACCGAGTTCGCGAAGGTCGGCTGCGACAGCGTTGCGGGCCTCCTCGAATGTCATACCGTCGTACTTGCCGGAGTTGACGCAGACGGTACCTTCGGTTTCACCGTACCAGTCGCTCCATGCTGTGTTGTCGAATGTCTTGCCTTCGAGGGCGATAACCTGCTTGATCGGCAGATTGAACTTCAGAGCGAATGCGAAGTCGCGTTCGTCGTGAGCCGGAACACCCATCACGGCACCTTCGCCGTAGCCCATCAGCACGTAGTTGCCGATCCAGACTTCGACCGGAGCCTTGGTAAGCGGATGAGTGACGTAGAAGCCTGTCGGGACACCCTTCTTTTCCATAGTGGCAACGTCGGCTTCGGAAACACCGCCCTTCTTGCATTCTTCAATGAATGCCTGCAGTTCGGGCTTGTCCTTGGCAAGACGGGTTGCGAGCGGGTGTTCTGCGGCGATAGCAACGAAGGTGACGCCCATGATGGTGTCGGGGCGTGTTGTGTAGACGCGGAGCAGCTTTTCTTCGCCGTCGATTTCGTACGGGAAACCGAAATTCAGACCGTAGGACTTGCCGATCCAGTGTTCCTGCATCTTGCGGACCTGTTCGGGCCAGCCCTGAAGCTTGTCGAGATCCTTAAGGAGCTCTTCGGCGTACTGAGTGATGCCGAAGTAGTAGCCCGGGATTTCGCGCTTTTCAACGAGTGCGCCGCTTCGCCAGCCGCGGCCGTCGATAACCTGTTCGTTAGCAAGCACGGTCATGTCGATCGGGTCCCAGTTAACGACCTGGGTCTTGCGGTAGCAGATGCCCTTTTCAAGCATCTTGAGGAACATCCACTGGTTCCAGCGGTAGTATTCGGGCTTGCAGGTGGTGACTTCGCGGGACCAGTCGAATGCGAGGCCGAGCGGTTCCATCTGAGCCTTCATGTCTGCAATGTTGGCGTATGTCCACTTGGCAGGAGCTACGTTCTTGGCGATCGCAGCGTTTTCAGCCGGCAGACCGAAAGAGTCCCAGCCCATCGGCGTCATGACATTCTTACCGCGCATGCGCAGGTAACGGTACATCACGTCGTTGAGTGTGTAGTTTCTGACATGACCCATATGGAGCTTGCCGCTCGGGTAGGGAAGCATGGAACAGACGTAGAACTTTTCTTTTTCTTTTCCGTTGTCATCAAGGGCGTGTTCGACTGCCTTATAGACATCGCGGGCCTTCCATTTGGCCTGCTGGGCAGATTCGACCGCCGCGGGATCGTATGTATCGCGCATGATTAGTAAAACAAACGTAAATTAAAACTCATTAATTATAGGGGCGAAGCCCCCGCTTATGCTGATTTTACGGGACGAATCAAGTGTTCGACAGCATTTTTTCGAGTTTTTGAAGAGAATTCGTACGGGGTTCGGCAATCGTTTTGTTAAACTGCACGTCTTAACTACGGAATTAGATATGTCTTCTCTGATCGATTCGTTAAACCCTCAGCAAAAAGCTGCGGTGACACTGCCCGAAGTTTCTTCACTGATTCTTGCAGGTGCCGGCTCCGGCAAGACCCGCGTGCTGACAAGCCGCATCGCCTATCTGCTTGAACAGCAGGCCGTGTCTCCCGGTGAAATTCTTGCAGTGACCTTCACCAACAAGGCCGCCAAAGAAATGCTCACGCGTCTTACCGCGCAGGTGCCTTTCAATACGCGCGCCATGTGGATCGGTACCTTCCACGGTCTCTGCAACCGCATGCTGAGAATGCATCACGAGCAGGCATCGCTTCCCGCGACATTTGCGATTCTCGATCAGGGCGAGCAGCTCTCGGCGATCAAGCGCATCATGAAGGCCAACAAGATCTCGGAAGAAGTGCTGAATCCGAGAGAAGTCCAGCAGTTCATCAACAGCGCCAAGGAAGAGGGTAAGAGAGCTTCTCAGGTGCAGGTGTTCGGCTACAACGGCCAGGCAAAGCTTCAGGTTTATCAGTGGTACGAAGACCTCATGAACCGCGAAGGTTCCTGCGATTTTGCCGAGCTTCTGCTTCGCTCCTATGAGCTTTTGAGCCGCAACGAAATGATCCGCCGTCAC
>CAZNBL010000050.1:8114-8944 GCA_964571375.1 uncultured Burkholderiaceae bacterium | reverse complement strand
TTCAAGTCCGTGAGCGGATACCGCAGCCCAGCAGGGGAACCCCGTTCCGATACAAACCGAAAGTGCCGTCTCAATTCCTTCCGTGAGACAAAGGACATCCTCAACCTCGCCGCCCAAACGAACCGCGGCGCCGAGGATCTTTCGATCAGAAGGTACCGGCATCAATTTTTTAACGCTTTCGACATCGGCCTTCTTACCGTCCTTTGTTAAATACGTCCGGTGGATCGAAACCGCTTTGCCGTTGATATCGGTCACCAGAGAAACCATCCCCGGCATGTATTCCATGTCGCCGGGAAAATCGCAATAGCCGAGCAACTCCTCGTAGCGGATACAACGGGTTATCTCGCGTCCGGTTTCCGCATCAAAATGAATGCCGCGGCTCTTGAGATACAGCGTGACCGGATTCTCCCGTTCCCAATCCAAGGGCTCGGCCTCCGTCCAAGTACCGATCACGGCAGAGCGGCGTTTTTCCTGCTCTTTATGCTCTTTTTCCAAACGACGCTTCTTTTCTTCGTCGGTTTCAAGCTTCTTCGCGGTCCAGAACTTCTTGGTGTAGGTCGAACCGTTCCGGCGCCTGATGACCTGAGAACAAACGAGTTTTAAGAGTGCGTTGTCGCCCTTTTTCAATCCCGCTTCTTCTGCGGCTTTTTTTAGCCCCTTGCCCCAGCAGCGCTGATACTTGCCGTTTTCGTCTTCCATGCGGACCACGAAACAACGACCGAACTTACCGTCGGATTCTCCAAGATAAAGAATACGGCCGCGATACTCTTTATCTTCGTCGGTCGTGCTGAGAACGTTACTTTCAACGCGCACGCCGATGCATTCTGCGA
>CAZNBL010000050.1:0-8104 GCA_964571375.1 uncultured Burkholderiaceae bacterium | reverse complement strand
GATGCGACGCACGGTTTCTTTGAAGCTCCGGTTATGAAGCCACATCAGCATCTCGATGCCGTCGGTTTTAACGCCGCAGGTATTGCAGACGCCGGAGCCCCGCTCGTTGTAATCCGGAAAGAGACGGAAGCCGTCGACACCGCCGTGCACCGGGCACGGAACGTGGCGCCCCGGCCGCTCCATCGCTGCGGACAATTCCGGCGCCAGAGAAGAAAAAATCTGCTCCCATCTGCCGTCTGCCGCGGCTTTCACGATATTTTTGTCGTACGTCAGTTCCATAACTCTCTCCGAAAATTCTGAGAAATCTCCGCAGAAGTCATTTCCGCGGGAGTTAAAAACAAGATTACGTACCGATGCGACAGTTTATGTCTCACGGCTTGACAAGAAGCTTTTTCGACAGTTTAAACAAGGAGGTACGAAGTTTATCGATATGAGAAATCATTTCGAAATTATCCCCGAAAAAATCCTTCAACTGTAAAGTTTCTCTGCCCAAACCGCTGGCGGCACACTCGACGCCAGCGCTTCTTAACGAGCGCTTTAAGTCGTCGATATATTTCGCATCCGCGCGGCTGAAAGTGCCGTCGGTGATCACAAACAGAATACGGTAATCTGCTTCGGGCTGATTAGGAGACTGACTATTTTTCAGCTATCACAAAATCCCATATAACCAATTGCAGTTATATAAAAAGCCGAACCCCTTTTAAGAGATTCGGCTTTCGTGCATTTTAAGCGCCGTATTTCAGGCGCCCGGATGCCGGATTAGTACTGATCGAAGATCTGCTGAATCTTCTTGAAGTCCTTAGTCTGTGTCAGAGCGAGCTGAAGCAGAACGCGGGCCTTCTGCGGGTTCAGAGAACCGGAAGAAACGAAACCGTACTTGACGTCATCAACTTCGGCATCCTTAGTTGTGGAGCCTGTCGGGACGCGGGAAGAACGAACCACTGCGATACCGTCCTTAGCAGCCTTTTCGATGATCGGGAATGTGGACAGGTGGAGGTTGCCGTTACCGACACCGGCTGTCACGATACCGTCGTACTTGGCGTCAACGAGAGCCTGAGCCTGATTAGGAGACTGACTATTTTTCAGCTATCACAAAATCCCATATAACCAATTGCAGTTATATAAAAAGCCGAACCCCTTTTAAGAGATTCGGCTTTCGTGCATTTTAAGCGCCGTATTTCAGGCGCCCGGATGCCGGATTAGTACTGATCGAAGATCTGCTGAATCTTCTTGAAGTCCTTAGTCTGTGTCAGAGCGAGCTGAAGCAGAACGCGGGCCTTCTGCGGGTTCAGAGAACCGGAAGAAACGAAACCGTACTTGACGTCATCAACTTCGGCATCCTTAGTTGTGGAGCCTGTCGGGACGCGGGAAGAACGAACCACTGCGATACCGTCCTTAGCAGCCTTTTCGATGATCGGGAATGTGGACAGGTGGAGGTTGCCGTTACCGACACCGGCTGTCACGATACCGTCGTACTTGGCGTCAACGAGAGCCTGAGCCTGGATACCTTCAACACCGGCGTGCTGATATACGATACCGACCTTCGGCAGCTTGTCGAGCTTGTCTACGTTGAACGGAGTAGCTGTTGTGTGCTTTGTAACACCGCCTGTAGCCCAGAGAACCTTACCGTTGTGGATAGTTGCGAGCTGACCGGCGTTCGGAGCCTGGAATGTTTCAACAGCTGTTGTGCTTGTCTTCATAACGTCGCGTGCGCTCAGAACGCGGTCGTTCATAGCAACCATAACGCCCTTGCCAGCAGCAGACTTGTCGGCAGCAACAACGACTGCGTTGTAGAGGTTGCCGGGACCGTCAGCGGAGAGGCTGTTGGAGGGACGCATAGCGCCGACGAGAACGATCGGCTTGTTGCACTTGGCTGTCAGGTGCAGGAAGTATGCTGTTTCTTCCATTGTGTCGGTACCGTGGGTGATCACGAAACCGTCCTGCTTGCCGCATTCTGCGTTGATCTTCTTGGCAAGCTTGAGCCAAACTTCGTCGCTCATGTCCTGAGAACCGATCTGTGCGACCTGTTCGCTGGTGATGTTAGCGACCTTGGCGAGTTCGGGAACAGCCTGAACGAGCTGGTTGACACCGACCTTAGCAGCTGCGTAGTTAGTCTGGTCGGCAGCCTTTGCCTGACCTGCGATTGTGCCGCCTGTAGCGTAAACAGCAACGTTCGGCTGAGCTGCGAAAGCAGCACCAGCAGCCAATGTCATAGCAGCAGCGAGAAGGGTCTTCTTAAACATTTTGATGTCTCCTTATATTTTGAACGGAGCGTCTTCTCTAAGTGGTCTTCGGACGCTTCCGTGTGGTTTGAGCAAACGCTCAACGCCGACAATTCTATGCAGAATGTTTTAAATTTTCCTTCAGGGTTTTACACGATAGATTCCCCCTCTCATAGAAGCGTAACCTTGAAATCTTTTTTCGCGCCTATCTTTTCAATAGGCATTGAACGCGGTTCAATGATTCCTGTTCCCGATAATGAATTTCCAATGAAGCAAGCGCGGAAACATGTGTCGGAACTGTGAATTCTCCTATCGGTTTATCGGGCGCTTCCGCTGCCGTTATCAACCGAAATCGAATCCTGAAATCCTCTCATCACGCCTTCGAGGTCAACGCCGTCCAGGCGCCTCTGTGCTCGTTCCGCAGCATTTTTACGCGTATCGTCGGTATCCAACGCACTGCCTTTGCCTGTGAGTCCTTCAAGTGCGATTTTGTCGGCGTCTGCCCCGAACATTCCGGCTTCCTGCATAAGCACCGTCCATTCATCGAGATTGATTTTGTCCCCGTCGACATTTAAGAATTCTTCGATCGTCATCTTTCCGCATGAGGGGTGCTTTGCCGTACCAGATTCCCTTCCGTTGAGCGGCCTGATCTACTCCTGCAAAATGCGCGCTAGAGGCGATTTATAGCAGCGGGAAGTCTGTCGTTTTTCGATGCTGGTACCGAGCGTTTTCTCCGTTCTAGAGACAGTAGCCTGTTTGAGTACCTAGTTGACAATGAATTCGTATTTCACGCTTTCTATATTGTTTATGGAAACAGAAAAATCCTCTCATTCAAATTAGATTGCAGCTACAACTTATATGCTATTACCATCCTATTCGCTTACAGAAAAGTTGTTTCTTGCAGAAGGACTATACTTTTCTCTAAAGAACGGCATTAATTCAGGTTTTGAGCTTTTATGCAGAGTATTTTTCTTATCATTCCGGACTTTCTTCTGATTCTTCTCGGAAGTTTTCTTGCACACGGACTGAAGTATTCCGGTGAGTTTTGGCGTTATTGCGAAAAGCTTGTTTTCTACGTGCTTTTTCCGCCGCTTCTTTTTCTCTCCGTCAAAAACGCACATATTGCCGTTGCCGATGCTTCGTTCTTTCTCACCGTGGCGGTGGGCGCCATGCTGCTTGCCGTTGTTTCGTCGTATTGCGTGAGATACGTGCACCGTACCGATGCGGTAACCACAGCTTCGGCTTTCCAATGCGGATTCCGCTTCAATACTTATATCGGTTTTGCGATCTGTTTAAGACTCTTCGGCGGGGACGGATTTTCGCTTTTGGCGCTCCTCATTGCCTTCTGGGTGCCGATCAGCAACGTGATCGCTGTGGCAGCTCTTGCTGCGGCCGTTTCGAAAAATGAGAATATTTCCGCAGGGAAGCGTCTTATCCGTGTGGTTTCTCAGGTTGTTAAAAATCCACTCATCATCGCGACCGTCCTCGGTCTCATTGCCAACGTGACGGCGATTCCTCTACCGGGTATCGCAGAAACATTCCTGAAGTCTCTCGGCAATGCCTCTTTGGCACTCGGTCTGCTCTGTATCGGCGCCTCTTTAAAGGTTGCCGACCTCAAGGAAAACTTCTCTTTGATGACAGTCTGTACCGCGCAACGCCTTATCGTTGTACCGGCAGTGGCTTATGCCGTTGCGCTTCTCTGCGGCCTCGACCCCTTAAGCGCCGGCGTACTGGTGCTTTTTGCGGCTCTTCCCACCGCTCAGTCCTGCTATGTAATGACCGCCGCCATGGGCGGCAATGCTCCGGCGGTCGCCGATATTACAACGAGCCAGACACTCTTTGCTCTGGTGACGTTGCCGCTTTGGACGCACTTCGTATTGCTTCCATTTGCCTCGCAAATAGGACTCTAACGTTATCGTATATAGAGGATCACACGTCTGTTAACCTAAAGATAATTCCTTAAAGACCGCATACTATTAGCAACTTCAGATGAGATGTCAGAGCATATTTAAAAAGCCATTCAATTTTTTTTTGATTTTCACTCTTCAAAGGAATACACATATTCTCCGTTTATCATAACGAAGCCTCATTCCCTACAATATCCACCTTTGCTCCGCTCAGGCCGCATCCGGCTGAGTTTCCGGTACCGAAACACAAGGATCTCCTGTCACTTGCAGTAATACTTCATGAGTTTCACGAGACGCATTGGATCAAATTAAGCGAATCCGAGCTGAAAACTGTATCTGAACTGCTCCGAACATCTGACGATGCCCCGCCGTATATGACTGCATTGCCCTTATGTATACGCCGTCCGAACGCATTGATTACCAACCCGACGGAAACAAAAACAATCCGAAGTTACAGATTACTGTGCCTGAAAACGTTCCATAGTGGCGGATAAACCGTTGATGAAATCGTCTCTGCTTCCTTAAATGTAACTTAAGTAGTCGTTTACCCTAAATTCCGCCAAAAAATACCGCTTTTTATCCGCCCGCTTGTTGACGAAACATTAAGCCTAGATTATGGTGCGCGGGTGTAAAAATTTTTTACAGGTTTTTGCATCTTCTTACAAGGTGCAGACCCACCTCAACCAAAGGAAAACTCATGGTATACATTCACTTTGCATTGCTCTTCGCATGCATCATCTACGCCGCTAAGCTCGGCGGTATCGGCGTCGGTATGGCCGGCGGTCTCGGTATGGCTATCGCCGTATTCGCTCTCGGTATTCCCCCGGGTGCAATGCCTCTCGACGTTATCCTCATCATTATGAGCGTTCTGTTCGCCTGCTCCGTTATGCACGTTGCCGGCGGTATGGACTACATGATCCGCGTTGCAAGTAACCTTCTTCGTGCAAATCCGAAGTACATCAACGTTCTCGCTCCGGCTCTCGCCTTCATCCTGACAATCCTGTCCGGTACTGGCTTCACAACAATGTCCATCCTGAACGTTATTCAGGAAGTTGCTAAGCAGAACGGCGTTCGTCCGTCTCAGCCGCTTACATCCGCTGTTGTTGCTTCCCAGATCGCTATTTCTGCATCTCCGATCTCCGCTGCTACAGCCGCCATGTACGTCGTCGTTGAATCCATGGGCGTTTCCTTCGGTCAGGCTCTCTCCGTCATCCTCCCGGCTGGTCTCTTCGGTGCTGCTGTTGCTGCTCTGATCTCCGCTTTCCAGGGTTGCGACCTCGAAAAGGATCCGATCTTCCAGGCTCGTCTGAAGGCCGGTCTCGTTTCCATGTCCTCCAAGGAAGAACGTAATGCTCCGCTCCCCAAGGGTGCTAAGCTCTCCGTTGTTATCTTCCTCCTGTCCGTTGTATTCATCGTTGCTATGCTCCTCTTCAAGAAGGACATCGGCCACACACTCGGCTCCCGTGACATCATTGTTATCACAATGCTGTTCATCTCCATGCTGATGTACTGGTTCTGCGACGTCGAACTCGGCAAGATCAAGAACTCCTCCATCTTCAAGGGCGGTTACGAATCTCTCGTCGTTATTCTCGGTATCTGCTGGCTCGCTTCCACAGTTATCGGTATTTACATCCCGACAATTAAGGAACAGGCTACTGTCCTTCTGGCTCAGTACCCGGGTCTGCTTGCTCTCGCATTCTTCTGCGTTTCCGCACTGCTCTTCTCCCAGGGTGCTACATCCGCTCTGCTCGTTCCGGTTGCTGCAAGCCTCGGCTGTGACGCTTCCATGATCCTGGCCTGCTTCGTTGCAGTCTCCGGTATCTTCGTGACTAACGTTTACCCGACATCCGCTTTCGCAGTTTCCTGCGACGATACAGGCTCCTACATGGGCAAGTGGTCCGGCTCCTTCGTTATCAATCATCCGTTCTTCCTCCCGGGTTGCATCGGCCTCGTTGCCGCTATCCCGTTCGGCTTCCTCATGGCCAAGTTCGTGTTCTAATCACACGTACTGAATAACGGATTAAAAGCCATTAACGGGCGTTCTCCTTCGGGTGAACGCCCGTTTTATTTTGCTCATTAGAGACCGTTCCATTCGATCTTATTAACGCTGTCGTATGCGGCTTAATGTCGCTGCACCGTAAGTTTCTAGCGCATAAAAAAAGCTGCTGTGGATATACCTCCAACAGCAGCTTTTAAAGTCTCAGATTTTAATTGCTTCGAATTAAAGAGCCTTCATACGTTCATACGGCAGTCCCGGATCAACAACAATTGCCTTAAGACCGCGGGCTTCGATAGCTTCCTTACCCTTTTCGGTACAAATAACCGTAGCACTCTTACCGACAACCTTACCTTCGAAGAGAACCTTACGGCCTTCAACGAAGCTGGCGACCGGCACCTGACGTTCGAAGTCATAAATCGTGATATCGGCATCGGCACCCGGAGTCAGGTGGCCCTTCTGCTTCAGGCGAAGCATACGTGCCGGATTCAGAGATGTCTTCTGTACGAATTCAGGCAGTGTCAGAACGTCGAGTTTAACCAGAGACAAACCCTGAGAAATAATGACGTTACGCGGGATACAACCGCCGTCGGTAGAGATAGCATCGACCACGAAACCGCCGTCCTTGCGCTTCAATTCAGCAAGTTGGATACGCGGAATCGGCGGGTTGATATTGAAGCTTCCGCCGACGTCTGTACCGGCTTCTTCCCAGCGCTTAACGGCTTCGGGACCGGTCATCAGATCGGAGTAGCCGCCTGCATCGTAAACCACGAATGCCTTACCGGCAAGCAGAGCACCCTTCACACCTTCCTTGTCTTCGGAGAAACCGAAGTGACGCAGGCAGTTGCCTGTGACCTTGGACTGAATCTTGCCGTTTTCATCGCATGTCAGACGTGTACCGTTCTTCGGAGAAATGTAGCTTTCGCAGAAGACATTCGGATTCTTTTCAAGCAGTTCAACAGCGATCTGAGCTTCATCAAGTTCGTTCTTGATAGCGCCGCGGCAGTAAGCATTGATGTGAGCCAAGTGCATCGGATGACCGTCAGCCATTGTCACAGCTTCGATCATGCCTTCGATGTTGGATCCGTGTTCGCTGGTACCTGCGTGCCATGCGACATAAGCGCGACGCTCAAGCGCAGTCTTAATTAACAGAGAAGAAACTTCCGGAGTCAGCGGATAGTGACCGCCGAGAAGCTTGACGCCGAGAGCACCGTCTTTGAGAGACTTATCGATCAGTTCAACCATCTCTTCTTTGGTCGGATGGTTGTTCTTGAAAGTAAAGGGAGGCGATGCAAACTGCAAAATAGCCATATTGATGCCGGCACCGTATTCAGGAACGTTGTCGAGCACGTCATAAAGGGGACCTGCCATATCAAGACAGGTTGTCACGCCGTTCATAGCCAGCATCTTCGGGCCGTAAGCGGAACCCCACATAGTACCGAGGTGTACGTGGCTGTCGATGATACCCGGCTGCAGGACGCATCCGGAGAAGTCCAGAGTTTCTTTAGCGGGCTCTGTGATCTTTTCGGCTACAGCCTGGATCTTGCCGTCAGCGACAGCAACATCCATCACTGCATCAATACCGTTTAAAGGGTCGACCACACGGGCGCCGCGAAGAATGAGATCTAACAATTCTGCCTCCTTAATTATTATCAGCTTTGTGATTGTTATATTTTCTTATCGTACGCCAACGTCTGCTAAAAGGATATAGCCAGATAAGCGAAACAAAATACTGTTCAACACCCCTGCCGAACCAGAACAGACCGCTAAGTTAGTGGACGCAAACCTTTTATCATTAATACATTCAATACGTTAGAGTTTGGCATCTGTTTAAGTCAGCAGACACTAACTATTCCACATCAACAATGTCGCAAATTTGAATTTTTTCGCCGCTCGAGAGCTTTAATTCGCCGGAGAACTCATCCCACTTATTGATAAAGCCTTCTTTGATGACAATTGCGCCGCCCGTCTTATGGGGG
>CAZNBL010000049.1:0-8998 GCA_964571375.1 uncultured Burkholderiaceae bacterium | reverse complement strand
CCATAAATCCGAGTTTTTCGGCGGTACCGATCCAGGAGAAACCGAAGAAAATCGCTGCGCTCCACGCAGAAACAATCAGCGCAATCAGTGTTGCGGGAACCGCTCCGAAGGTATGCAGAAGAAAGGCACCGACAGTACTGCCGGCCATACCGCCCGTTGTGGCGGGAAGCTCGCCGGCGTAAGAGAAAAATCTTAAGAAAAAGAGCGCACCCGAAGAAAGCAGCAGCACGATGAACGCAATCATGCGGAATCCGAACGGAATCGCCGTATTGCCGAAAGAGCGGCCGCGGAATCGCCGCCATCCTCTCCAAAGGATATAGACGCCGCCCGCAATGAGTACCCAGGCCGACCAGCCGAGCAGCAGATAGGTCAAATCCGCGACGTGCGCGCCCAATGCGCCGAACAGATTGCCGTAGCGGTCAATCGTACTGATATGAGAAAAACCGGTGTCATCGGCGTGATAGGTCAGCATCGACAGCGCCAGAAAAGCCACTGCCATACACATCATGACAAATATCACAGCACCGTAAGTTCGGGAAAAGAAGCTTGAGACGGGTACACCCTGCACGGAGCGCACCGGCCTCTCAAACAGGTCCGAAATACCGGAGGTGAAGAATTTATTTTTCTCGGAAAACTGCATACCTGAAATAAAACACCCGATAGGAAGAGCCTATCGCAGTGCACCTATAATGGTTCAAACATTGAGGGTTATTTTATAGGATACAGATGCAATGACTCAGTCCGTCGAACATTCCAAAGTATTGATTCTCGGCTCCGGTCCCGCCGGTTATACCGCTGCGGTTTATGCAGCCCGAGCCAACCTTCAGCCGACTCTGATCACCGGCATGGAACAGGGCGGTCAGCTCACAACTACGACCGAAGTCGAAAACTGGCCGGGCGATCCCGAAGGCGTCATGGGCCCCGAACTCATGCAGAGAATGCTCTCCCACGCCGAGCATTTCGGAACCAAAATCGTCTTTGATGAAATCGTCGAAGCACACCTTGATGAAAAGCCGATCCGCCTGGTCGGTACCGTAGGAGCCTACACCTGCGACGCTCTGATCATCTGCACGGGTGCGAGCGCCAAGTATCTCGGTCTCGAAAGCGAAACCCGCTTCAAGGGCAGAGGTGTTTCCGCCTGCGCCACCTGCGACGGTTTCTTCTACCGCAACAAAGAAGTCGCCATCGTTGGCGGCGGCGATGCGGCGATCAAGGAAGCAATCTATCTCTCCGGCATCTGCTCGAAGGTTCACATGATCCACCGCCGCGACAAGTACCGTGCGGAACCGATCATGGTAAAGCGCTTAAAGGACATTGCCGCAACGGGCAAGATCGAACTGCATGAAAACACTGTGGTTGACGAAGTGCTCGGCGACAATACCGGCGTTACCGGCGTACGTATCAAGAACGTACTGAACGGAGAAACCGCCGAACTTCAGGTCCCGGGTATTTTCATTGCGATCGGTCACACTCCGAACACCGGGATCTTCGCCGGCCAGCTTGAACTCAAGGACGGCTTTATCGTCACCCGCGGCACCGGCGCTCCGGGCGCTCAGGCAACCAGCGTCGAAGGCGTCTTTGCCGCCGGCGACGTGCAGGATCTCGTCTACCGACAGGCCATTACTTCTGCCGGTACCGGATGCATGGCCGCGCTCGATGCTTTAAGCTATCTCGAATCCAAAGATCTGGTTTAAAAGTAATTGAGATGGCAAAAGGCAGCAGCAGTTTTGCCGAACTCTTGAACATGCAGTCCGAACTCAAAGCTCAGGCTGCCGAAAGAGAACGGCTCAAAGCAATCGAAGCAAAGAAGAAGGCGGAGGCAGAGCGCCTCGCCAACGAGTTTCATTCCGAAATGGATAAGCTCGGCGTTCAGAAGAAAGACCTCTCGAAGGGCCGGCAGATTCACGCCGCCCCGAAGCCTGCGCCGATACCGCGTCAGCGCATGCTCGACGAGAAGGCCGTGCTTGAAGATTCGCTTTCAGATGAAATCGGTATCGAGCATCTGCTTTGCTCGGGAGATCTGCTCGCCTACCACCATCCGAGTGTTGCGCCCGATATTCCCCGCAAGCTCTATCAGGGCAAGTGGGCGGTAAAGGGAACGCTCGACCTGCACGGCTTTACGATCGACGAAGCCCGTATCACGCTCATCGCTTTCTTAAATGCCGAGCGCAAGGCCGGTCACCGCGTGGTCCGCATCATTCACGGCAAGGGATTCGGTTCGGTCGCCCGTATTTCGGTACTGAAAAACAAAGTGCCGGTATGGCTGGTTCAAAGAGAAGAAGTGCTCGCTTTCATTCAGGCACCCGAGCATGACGGCGGCAGCGGTGCGCTGCTTGCCCTGCTGGCTCCCGCCAAGAGCAACGCTCAGATGATGCAGGGCATTTGATTTTCTTAGCGCAAAAACAACTCGGCCGTCAGTTCGGTTTCCCGACTGACGGCCGCTTTGTTTTTCTTTTTTTCTTTTTTACTTTGCCCGGCTTTCAGGCAACCGGACAGAGCGCAGTATACCCGACTGATTAAACAGCTGCCGGACCGGTTTCGCCGGTACGGATACGGATAACTTCTTCAACCGGATAGACGAAGATCTTACCGTCACCGATCTTGTTGGTGCGGGCAGCCTTCATGATGGCTTCGACGGCCTGTTCGACCAGGCTGTCATCGAGAACGCATTCAATCTTCACCTTGGGGAGAAAATCAACCACGTATTCAGCACCGCGGTACAGTTCTGTATGACCTTTCTGGCGGCCGAAGCCTTTGACTTCGGTAACGGTCATGCCCTGAACGCCGATTTCGGCAAGGCTTTCTCTGACTTCATCCAATTTGAAGGGCTTGATAATTGCGACGACCTGTTTCAATTTTCTAACTCCAAAGGTTAACTCTTAAAGTTTAACACCTGCATACGGCAATGTAACTAGCGGAATGCGTTTACGATCGGATAACGCCATTCTCTGCCGAAGGAAACTCGGCTGACACGGGTACCGATCGGTGCCTGACGTCTCTTGTACTCGGCGGTGCGCACCATTTTGATGACACGTTCGACCACGGCGCGGTCAAAGCCTGCTTCGACGAGCTCGTCGGCCGAGCGGCCGTCTACGATATAGGCGTGCAGCATCACGTCGAGCATGATGTATTCGGGCAGACTGTCCTGGTCGGTCTGATTGTCACGCAGCTCGGCGCTCGGAGCACGCATGATGATATTTTCCGGAATGAGCGGTTTGTCCGACTGACTGTTTAACCAGACGCAGAGCTGATAGACGCGGGTTTTCAAAACATCTTTGATCGGAGCGAAGCCGCCCGCCAAGTCGCCGTAAAGCGTGGTGTAGCCGACCGCCATTTCGCTCTTGTTGCCGGTGGCGGCAACCATCAGGCCCTTCTTATTGGAAATTGCCATCAGCAGCATGCCGCGGATTCTCGCCTGCATATTTTCTTCAGTGACGTCTTCGCCGTAACCCTCGAACTCGGCGGACAGCATCGACTTCATGGTTTCAAAGGCAGGCGTAATCGGAATGATTTCGTATTTGACGCCGAGATTGGATGCGAGAGCGGCCGCATCGTCCAGGCTCATGCGGGAAGTGTATTTCGAAGGCATCATCACGGCTTCGACGCGATCTGCTCCGACAGCGTCCACCGCAAGCTTAAGCACGAGTGCCGAATCGATTCCGCCCGAAAGACCGAGTACGATGCCTCTGAAGCCGCACTTTTCGACATAAGAGCGAAGACCGCATACAAGCGCGTTATAGAAGACAGAAAGGTCCTCTTCGGGAACTTCGACAGTGTCGCCCAAAATGTAGGCCCGACCATCGTCGTTGACGGCAAGTTCAAGCACTTGTTCGGCTTCTTCGAAATCGGGCAGAAGCACTTTGAGACCGTCTTCGTCGGCAGCGAACGAACGGCCGTCGAAAACCAGTTCATCCTGACCGCCCGCAGCATTGGCGGTGATCAGCGGCTTCTGAGATTCGATGGTGTAGGAGCTGTAATGAAGAATGCGGGCTTCGAGATCGTCCTCTTCGTAATTGAAGAGAGTCGGCATAAGCAGTACATCGGCTCCGAGATCGTCCGCTTTGCAGAACATATCGGCATCGGCTTCGATATCGGTGTTGGAGCCCGATAAAGCAACGGCAAAATTGATGCCGCCCGCTTCAAATACCGGCATGTCGCCGCCCGACTGCTCGTCGAAGTATTCGGGGACAGCAGCGCAGCCGTCGCCGTCGGCAATACCGAGAACGTAGCCGTCGCGTACGGCAACCGCCGCATTGATCAGACCGGTTTCGGAATACATCGGCAGACCGACCACGACCGCGACATGCGGAAAGTTAGTACTGCTGACTCTCAATGTTTCAAGACAGTCGCCGCACTTCTCAATGAAATCGTCCCGCATCAGAAGGTCTTCGCAAGGACTGCCGCAAAGTGAAAGTTCGGGTGTCAGGAGGACTTCAATGCCGTTTTCTTCCGCTTTAAGAGCGGCGTTGATAATTCTTTGAGTATTGCCCTCGATATCTCCGAGGCGGGGTGCGGTCTGAAAGATCTGAACTTTTACTTTCTTCACGACGTTCTCCGAAAAAACCTGATATCAGATATGGTTTCGTTGTTTTTGGACTACCGAAATAATAGACGCTTCAAAGCTCCAATAGAGACGCTTGAACAAATAAATCAACAGCAGATACAGCAAAGGCCCGGATTTTCATCCGAGCCTCTTCCATACACGTTATCCGTGCATCGGTAAATCCGCTTTAAGGCGAATCAATTAAGCGTTCTTAGCGTTGAAAGCTTCGACACCCTTCATGATGACCTTTTCAGCTTCTTCAGGACCGGTCCAGCCGGAAACCTTAGCCCACTTACCCGGTTCGAGATCCTTGTAGTGTTCGAAGAAGTGACGGATCTGGCCGAGCAGATCTTCGGGAACGTCATCGATAGATTCCCACTTGTTGTAACGCGGAACCAGCTTGGGAACCGGAACGGCAAGCATCTTCATATCACCGCCGCCTTCGTCTTCCATGTGCAGCATGCCGAGCGGACGGCAGCGGACGACGGAACCAGCGAGAAGCGGGAACGGTGTGATGACGCAGACGTCAACGGGGTCGCCGTCGTCGCCGAGAGTCTGAGGAATGAAGCCGTAGTTGGCCGGATAACGCATAGAAGTACCGATGAAACGGTCTACGAAGAGAGCACCGCTTTCTTCATCAACTTCGTACTTAACAGGATCGCTCTGAGCCGGGATTTCGATGATGACGTTGAAATCCTTCGGGAGATCACGACCGGCGTTGACTTTGTTCAAACCCATGATTTATTCCTTCAGTTTGTGAAAGTAAAACAAGTAATTTACTGATTGTACAGCCTACAGCGCTTTCTGTAAGCAAAGAATGCGTTCTGCAGCTTCTGCGGGATCGACGAGGGCGGCATCTTCAAAACCGCTTTCCTTCAAATGCCCGACGATTCTCGGGTGAATGGTGAGAACCGATGCGCCTTTGACGCGAGCCGCTTCCTCTTCCGTAAGATTGGAAAGCAATACTTCGACCGAGTCGCTGCTCGTGAGATAAATCACCGGAGGCAGCGCATCCGTCGTCCAGCCTTTGTCTTTTGCCTGAGCCTTAAAGGGAATGCGGCGGTAAACCACGAGCGCTTCGACGGGAACACCGGCTTCGATAAGATGCTCTCTTAAGTACTCGCGCCCCGTCTGGCCGCGCGCAATCACCACCTGCTTCGGAAAACCTTCGGGAGCGGCTTCAAGCATCTCGAACAATCGTTCGCTGCCGCTTTCGGCAACGTGACCTGCCGGATAAAGCACGGAGTGCTCAGTACCCCAGACCGACAGAATCTTCTTAGCCGTCCCCTCGCCCACTGCGGCGAATCTCACCGGACACGGCCAGGCGTCGATATAAGTGCGCATCGTATCGACGGCCGAAGGACTTACGACCACGATCAGCGCCCCCGACAAAGCCGCCTCAAAAAGACGCGCTCTGACAGATGCGCAGTCCTCGGGCGCAGCCATCTCAAAAGCCGGCCACTCGTAGAGGGAAGCTTTATCGGATCCGAGAGACACAAGCTTTGCGGCAAGTTCCGCCGAACCTGCCGCAGGCTTCATCAAAAGCGCATTCCGCATGAAATTAACCGAGAACTTCTTTCAGGAGGCGGTCGGCGCCCTTGGCGCGGAGCTCTTCAACTGCACGGGCAGCGTGTCCGAGCGCATCCTTGGCGTCGCCCTTGACTTCGGCAGTCACGAATTCGCCGCTCTTGTGGTTGCCGACCAAAGTGCGGAGTGTCATTACGCCGTCTTCGATAGTGGCGTAAGCGGCAAGCGGAACCTGGCAGGAGCCGCCGAGAGCCTTGGAAACAGCGCGTTCTGCGGAACAGCAAAGACGGGTTTCTTCGTCATTGAGGAAAGCGACGAATTCTTCCATCTCGGCGTCCTCGGCACGGATTTCGATACCGAGAGCACCCTGGCCCGGAGAGGGTAGAGAAACTTCGGCAGGAATGATCTGACGGATACGCTCGGAAAGGCCGAGACGCTTCAGACCGGCGGTAGCCATCACCAATGCGTCGAATTCACCGCGGTCGAGCTTTGCAAGACGTGTGCCGACGTTGCCGCGGATGGAAGCGACACGAAGGTGCGGGAAGCGGGACTTGAGCATGAGTTCGCGGCGAAGGCTCGAAGTACCGACCAGGGCGCCTTCGGGCAGATCTTCGATACGTTCGTATTTCGGAGAAACAAAGCAGTCTCTCGGGTCTTCGCGGTGCATGACGGCTGCCAGTTCAAAGGGTTCGGGCAGTTCCATCGGAACGTCCTTTAAGCTGTGAACGGCCATATCAGCTTCGCCGCAAAGCATCGCTGCTTCGAGTTCCTTGACGAAAAGACCCTTGCCGCCGATCTTCGAGAGCGTGACGTTAAGAATCTGGTCGCCCTTGGTGGTCATGCCGAGCAGACGTACGTCGGTCTGCGGATAACGTTCGCGAAGAATCGCCTGAACATGTTCGGCCTGCCAGAGAGCAAGCGGGCTTTCACGGGTAGCAATTGTGCAGCTTTCTAATTGAGCCATTTCTCTTTAATCCATAGAGTTGATAAGCGAGAGTTTAATAAGAAAACTTCCTTCCTGGCTTATTCGGGTATTAACAGCGGATAAACGGCGTGAAAAACCGCCTTATTCCTCCGACACCTTCCTCAACATGGAAAATATTTGTAAAAACAGCGCCCGCCGTGTCCCGCAATCCCAACTGCCGCAAGGCGCACCAGGCGCTCCGAAGGCTGTTTGACAGATTCATTCGGGTTACTTTCAAAATACTGCGGTAAAACTGTCTTATTGCCGATAAACCTTTATAATTGCGCTTTTATCCATTTAACATTCGTCACTTATGTCGAACAACAGCCAAGTCAAAGTTCACGCAGATCCGCTCGCATCCAAGAAAGAAGCTTGGAGCGGCCGCTTTTCCGAACCCGTAGCAGACTTTGTTCTGCGATACACCGCAAGCGTCAATTTTGACAAGCGTATGGCTATTGCCGACATCACCGGTTCTCTTGCTCACGCCAAGATGCTTGCCAAGTGCGGCATCATCTCCGCAGAAGACCACGCCGATATTCAGCGCGGCATGAAGCAGATCCGCGAAGAAATCGAAAGCGGCAAGTTTGAATGGAAGCTTGAACTCGAAGACGTTCACCTCAACATCGAAGCCCGCCTCACCGCTCTCGTCGGCGACGCCGGCAAGCGCCTGCACACCGGCCGCAGCCGTAACGACCAGGTCGCTCTTGACGTACGTCTTTACCTCAGAAACGAAGTCGACGAACTGCTCGGTCTTATCGACCACGTTCAGCACGGTCTCGTCGAACTCGCAGGACAGAACACCGACACCATCATGCCGGGCTTCACTCACATGCAGGTTGCCCAGCCCGTCACATTCGGCCACCATCTGCTCGCTTACGCTGAAATGCTCGAACGCGACAGAGAGCGTCTCCTTGACTGCAGAAAGCGTCTGAACCGCTGCCCGCTCGGCGCTGCCGCTCTTGCCGGCACCACTTATCCGATCGACCGCGAATTCACCGCACGCGAACTCGGCTTTGAATGCGCCACACGCAACTCCCTGGATTCCGTGAGCGACCGCGACTTCGCCATCGAATTCTGCTCCGTTGCTTCCCTGCTGATGGTTCACCTCTCCCGCTTCTCCGAAGAACTCATCATCTGGATGACATCCCGCTTTGCTTTCATCAAGCTGCCGGACCGTTTCACCACAGGTTCTTCGATCATGCCGCAGAAGAAGAATCCGGACCTGCCGGAACTTGCCCGCGGCAAGACCGGTCGTGTCGTCGGCCATCTCGTCGGCCTGCTGATGCTCATGAAGGGCCAGCCGCTCGCCTACAACCACGACAACCAGGAAGACAAGGAACCGCTCTTCGACGCTATCGACACTCTGCGCGACACACTGCGTGTGTTTGCCGAAATGGTCCCGGGCATCGAAGTTCAGAAGGATTCCATGCGCGCTGCAGCTACCGAAGGCTTCGCTACAGCTACTGACTTTGCCGACTACCTCGTCCGCAAGGGTCTGCCGTTCCGCGACGCTCACGAAGCTGTCGGCTGTGCTGTTCGTCTCGCCTCTGAAAAGAACTGCGAACTTCACGAACTCTCTCTTGACGAGCTCCGCCAGTTCAACAGCCTCATCGGTGAAGACGTTTACGAATCCCTCACCGTCGAAGGCTCCATCGCTGCCCGTAACCACATCGGCGGCACCGCTCCTGCTCAGGTTTCCAAGCAGGTTGCCGAATGGAAGGAACGCCTCGCAGCCCGTTAATCCGGAATTGCGACACGGAGGGACTGACAAAAATCTGTCCCTCAACAAAAAATGCTCTGCACGAAAAATCGGCAGAGCATTTTTTATTCCCGGATAAAAACGCGGTTATTCGAAATCGGCTTCGGCGCCGCCCGCGACCGTCATCTCGTCGATCAGCAGAGAACCCGTAATGATCGAACCGTTCTTATCGAAGTCTGCGCCTGCGGCAACGAGCCCCTTGAAC
>CAZNBL010000048.1:0-9281 GCA_964571375.1 uncultured Burkholderiaceae bacterium | reverse complement strand
CTTTACCGGTCAGTCGGCAAAGAGCGGCGTGGAAAGATAACGGTCGCCGGTATCGGGGAGCAGGACCACGATCTTCTTGCCGGCAAATTCTTTTCTCTTCGCAACGAGTGTGGCGGCGTGCAGCGCAGCACCCGACGAAATACCGACCAGAATGCCTTCGGTACGGGCAAAAGCCTTGCCTGCGGCAAACGCGTCGTCATTGCTGACGGTGATCACTTCGTCGTAAATCCCGGTGTTGAGCACTTCGGGAATGAATCCGGCGCCGATGCCCTGAATCTTGTGGGGACCGGGGCGGCCGCCGGAAAGAACCGGAGAGGAAGCGGGTTCGACGGCAAATACTTTGATGTCAGGATTCTTGGATTTCAGGAATTCGCCGGTGCCCGTAATGGTGCCGCCTGTGCCGACGCTTGCGACAAAAGCAGCGATTTCACCGTCGGTGTCTTCCCAGATTTCAGGACCCGTGGTCTTGAAGTGAGCTTCGGGGTTTGCCGGGTTCACGAACTGACCCGGAATGAAGCTGTCCGGAATTTCACGGGCGAGTTCTTCGGCTCTGGCAATGGCGCCGGCCATTCCTTTTTCACCCGGAGTGAGGACGATTTCGGCGCCGTATGCCTTGAGAAGATTCTGTCGCTCGACGCTCATTGTGCTCGGCATCGTCATGATGGCGCGATAGCCTCTTGAAGTGGCGATGGCAGCCAAACCGATGCCGGTGTTGCCGCTTGTAGGTTCGATAATTGTAGAACCCGGTTTCAGGAGTCCTTTGGCCTCGGCGTCATTGATCATGTTGAGGGCAACACGGTCTTTGGCGGAACCTGCGGGGTTGAAGGATTCGAGTTTGACGATGATTTCGGCTTTGGCCTCATGAGCGGCTTCCCAGCGTTTGGCTCTTAAAAGCGGGGTTCTGCCGACCAATTCTCCGAGGGACTGATGAATGTTCATTTCAAATCTCCTAGTAAACCTAGTAACTAACTAGGTATATTTTTATCCTTACCCAATCTTATGTCAAATAAGTCCGCATAAACGAAAAGGCTCTTACAAAACGAGTTGTAAGAGCCTTATAAGCAGGATATGACCGAATCAGTCTTTTTTGAGACGCGTAATGAGACTGGAGGTGTCCCAGCGTCCGCCGCCCTGATTCTGAACGTCCGCGTAGAACTGATCCACCATCGCGGTGGTCGGAAGCGTTGCGCCCACACTTCTTGCGGTATTTAAGCAGATACCGAGGTCTTTGCGCATCAGATCGACGGCAAATCCGAAATCGAATTCACCCTTGATCATGGTGGAGCCTCTGTTTTGCATCTGCCAGCTCGAAGCGGCGCCCTTGGAGATGACCGAGAGCACCTTTTCCATATCGATGCCGGCTTTCTGACCGAATGCGATGGATTCCGAAAGACTCTGCACGAGACCGGCGATACAGATCTGATTGCACATCTTGGCAAGCTGACCGTGGCCGGAGGGGCCGATTCTTTCGGCGCTCGGAGCAAAAGCTGCGGCAACCGGAAGGACTCGGGCGATGACGTCTTCTTCACCGCCGCACATCATGGAAAGCACGCCGTTCTCGGCACCCGACTGACCGCCCGAAACCGGAGCGTCGACGAAGTGAAGTCCGAGCGAAGCGGCTTTCTCGGAAAGTTCCTTGGTAACTTCCAGCGAAACCGTACTGTCGTCCCAGAGAACGGCGTCGGGTTTCATACCGGCAAAGGCGCCGTTTTCACCGAGCGTGACATCGCGCAGCGCGGCGTCGTTGCTGACGCAGGTAAAGACGATGTCGGCGCCTTCGGCGGCTTCTCGCGGAGTTTCTGCCGCCGCACCCTCAAAGGTATTCACCCAGCGCTCGGAAACCGAGCGGGTACGGTTGTAAACCGTGACCGAGTGACCGGCTTTGGCTAAGTGACCTGCCATGGGAAAACCCATGACACCGAGCCCGATAAAGGCAACTTTGCAGGGGTTGGCAGCAGTGTTCATATCAGATACCCGTCTTATTTACGGCCGCGGATCTTGGAGATTTCAGCGGCGATCTTGGCAGCGCGGCGTGCTAGAGTTGCTGTCGGGTCGACAACAGCGGACTTGAAGCCTTCGCCGAGGTCCAGGCTTTCGCATTCATCAAGGATGAGCGGAAGTTCTGTACAGCCGAGGATGAGAACGTTGGCACCCTTGTCGCGGACCAGGTGGCGGCCTGCGGCAACGAGTTCTTCACGGCAGATGCCGTCGGTGTAACCGGCCTTGGCACCCTTCGGACCGTAGATGGCGCTCATAACGAGCTTCTGGAATTCAGCATCCGGAGTAACGAGCTTTAAGCCCATTTCTTCAGCCTTGCGGCTGTAGATGCCGGTCTGGCAGGTACCGTTGGTAGCGAGAAGACCGATGACGCAGTCCTTGCCGTACTTGTTTTCGATTTCTTCGAGAGTGACCTGCTGCATGTTGATGATCGGAGCACGGAGCTTCGGACCGATAGCTTCGAAGAAAGCGTGAGCTGTGTTGCACGGAATCAGGATTGCATCGACGCCGTCGGCTTCAAGACGCTTGCAGGCAGCGTAGAGAGCGAGTGTGGGGTCGACACCGCCGTTAAGGAGGTACTGTGTGCGGTCAGGAATCTGCGGGTTCTGTTCGATCACAACCTTGAAGTGTTCCTGGTCGTTTGCAGCCGGTGTTGCCTTTGTGAACTTGTCGTAAAGGTCAACGGTTGCGGCCGGGCCGAGACCGCCGACGAGACCGAGCTTGAACGGCTTGGCGATCTGCTTCCATTCGCCGCTGACGAGGAACTTGGCGTAGATTTCGGCTACGTCGAGAACCGGCAGACCCTTGGCGTGGAGTTCGTCAGCCATAGCAGCCATGTAGCCGCACGGCGGGATGATGGTGGTGGCACCGTGATTGACGAGGTAACGGCAGGCTTCTTCGAGCTTGGCGAAGACGGCAGCCTTGTCGCAGCAGCCGCACTTGCAGCCTGCGTGGAGTTCTTCGATCAGGCCGGCAGAAGCTTCGTCGAGGTAAACCCATTCGATATCGCCGAACTTACCGATGGCTTCGGTAACGACCTTAGCCTTTTCGCTGTCTGCTGTACCTAAGAAACCGACGCGTGTGCCGGCTTCGACAGCCTTGCCGATAGCTTCGGCGATGCTGGCGATCGGTGTGAGGATTTCAGTCTGGAGTTCGCCGATCCACTTTAAGGAAGCGAAGTGCGGGACAGCGATAACGGAGACGTTCTTGTCGGCGAGCTGAACAGCTTCTTCAAAGGCCTGCATCTTGACGTCGGCTTCGGCCACCAGAGGAATTCTGGGGTTTTCGATCTTTGTCCATTCGACTGCGGAGCGAACGACTTCGGGAGCCGGTTCGGCAGCAGTGCCGAGAGCTGCGATCTTGGCTTCAAGCAGCTTGGCGAAGGGTTCCGGGCAAAGGCTCGAAATAATTCCGATCTTATTTGTGTTCATTTATGCCTCTTTTTATTTTGAAGGTTATTTATCCTGCCTGTCGGCAGTCTTTTGAGAATCGTAAGTATAGTTGTTGTCCTGCGTAAGGGAAACATCCGCGTTGATGGAATTGACGCTGAGGTCCTCCAGGTGACGCAGGGTTTCGACGTTCGGTTCATCCTTGTTGCCCATGGATGCCGAGAGGGAAAGCCAGGTTTTGCTCATGGCGATACCGACCGCAATAAGGACCGGTCCGAGGATGATGCCCATGAAGCCGAAGGCGAAGATGCCGCCGAAAACACCTAAATAAATCAAGGCGATCGGAAGCATGGCGCCCTTGGAAATCAAAATCGGCTTTAAGAAATTATCGACGCTCGAGACGGCAAGAGAGCCCCAGAGCACGAGGAAAACAGCCATGCCGACTTCGCCCTGAGAATAGAGCCAGACAGCGCACGGGCCCCAGACAAGAGGAGGTCCGATCGGCACGACGGAGAGTACGAAAACTGCAACACCCAAGGTGACGGCGCCCGGAATGCCGGCGATCCAGAAGCCGATCAGCGCGACGATACCCTGACCGGCGGCACTGCCGACAATACCGAAAACCACGCTTCGGGTGGTGTTGACGATGATGTTGCCGACTTCCTCGGCAAGGTTGCCGCTCATTCTCTGCAACAGGGCAAAGCACTTCGCCGCAAGATATTCGCCGTCTCTGTAGAAGAAAAAGATGATGAAGATCATCAGGATCATCTGGAAGAGACCGTCGCCGAGCATGACGGCGGCTTTAAGCAGCATGGAACTGACCGGATCGAAGAGCTTCTGCGCGAGCGCAATCATGTCCTGCTGATTGGCAAAGAGGTGAGAGGCTTCTTCATAGATCCAGGGACCGACATAGGGGAGGTCCTGCACGGAAGGCGGAATGGTAAAGCCGGTATTGATCCAGGCTCTGAGCGTTTTGATAAGAACCGGGATCTTCTGCGCGGACACTGCCGAAAGTCCGGTGATCGGAATCACGATCAGCACGGTAAGCGCCGACACCATAAAGAGTGAGGCGGCGGTGGCCGAACCCACACAGGCTCTTCTTACTCTGCCGAAGAGCGGCCAGGTCACGGCTGCGATCACTGCAGCTACGGAAATCGCCGTGGCAAAAGGCCAGACGACCAAAAGACAACCGATCGCGATGAAGGATCCGAAAAGGATTCTCACGATGATGTCGACTCTGTCGCGTAAGGACGGGAACTTCATAATGCCGGTTCCATCAAGTTAAATCTTTGTCAATAATAGACAAGTTCTGCACTTTTGAGAGCGTTGTCTTTGATTACTCGGGTTTTCTCATGCCGCAGTTGGGGCAGCAGCCCTGTTTTTTTAAGTATTCGTTGCCCCAGGTATACATGGCTTCGAGCACCGGGCGCAGCGAGCGGCCCGACTCTGTGAGCGAATAGTCGACTCTCGGCGGCACCACGGCATAGACCTTGCGGGCAATCAGACCGTCGGCTTCGAGTTCTCTTAACTGCTGCGTGAGCATTTTGGGTGTTGCGCCCGAAACGCTCTTTCTTAATTCCGAATACCTGAGCGTGCCTTCGAGCAGATTCCAGAGAATCACTGCTTTGTACTTGCCGCCGATGAGACTGAGCGCGGTGTGAACCGGACAGAAAATCGGCGCTTTTTCATGTGATGGGGTTGTCACGGGCGTACCTGTTTTCGATAGTATCTTTTCGGTAACTATACACTCAAGTGATACATTCATTCTGAAAATGTATCACGGGGCCGGTGCGGGAGCGCCGGCCGGAGAAAACAGTATGCAAAGCTCAAAATTCAATGTGACCGGCATGAGCTGCTCGGCCTGTTCCGCAAGAGTCGAACGGGTGGTGTCGGCGCTGCCCGGCGTTCATAGCGTCGTCGTGAATCTCTTAAAGAACACGATGACGGTGAAGCGGGATGAAGCCGAGTGCAGTGCGGACAAAATCATTGCCGCGGTTACAGAAGCGGGATACGGCGCCTCTCTCTCGGGGGAATCCGCTGCGGCAAAGCCCAAGGATAAAACCGACGATGCGGTTGAGGGCATGAAGTTAAGGCTTGCGGTATCGGTGCCGTTTGCGCTTCTTCTGATGTGGCTTGCGATGGCGCCTATGTTCGGTATCGATCACGCGTCTTACTGCCGCGCTCTCGGTTACCCCGCGGTCGGTGCGGTCACGCAGCTTCTGCTTCTGATGCCGATCGTTGCCGTTAACTTCAAAATTATTACGGGCGGCTTCAAGGCTCTTTGGGAAAGAGCTCCGAACATGGACAGCCTGGTAGGCATCGGCTCGACGGCAAGCTTTGTGTTTGCGCTCTATGCGCTCTATCGGATTCTGATCGGTCTTTCCGTCGGCGACAGCGACGAGGTTTCTTACTTTTCGCACAATCTCTACTTTGACGGCGCGGGCATGATTCTTACCTTAATTACGTTGGGTAAGTTTTTTGAGGCGCGGGCCAAAAATAAAACGACGGAGGCGGTTTCCAAACTTCTCGCACTGGTTCCTCAGACCGCAAGAGTCGAGAGGGGCGGCATCGAAGTCGAAATCTCTGCCGATGATTTAAAAGTCGGCGATATCGTTGTTGTGCGGACCGGAGAGAGAATTCCGGCCGACGGGGAAGTGATCGACGGCACCGGTTCCGCCGACGAGTCTTCGCTTACCGGAGAAAGTATTCCGGCGGAAAAAAATCCGGGCGACCGTCTTTCGACGTCGACGCTTTTAGTAAGCGGTTTTGTCCGTATGAGAGCCGATAAAGTCGGAGCCGACACCGTGCTCTCTCAGATCATTGCGATGGTCGATGAGGCAACGTCTTCGAAGGCACCGGTGGCGCGCCTTGCCGACAAGGTAAGCGGTTATTTTGTTCCCGCCGTGATTTCGATTGCCGTACTGAGCGGCGTGATCTGGATGCTTTGCGGCAAGAGCTGGGAATTTGCTCTCATGGTCGGCGTGGCCGTGCTGGTGATTTCGTGTCCGTGCGCCTTAGGGCTTGCGACGCCCACTTCGATTATGGTCGCAACGGGGCGCGGCGCAGAAAACGGCATTCTCTTTAAATCCGCCGAAGCGGTGGAAAACGCCGGCAATATCGATGTCGTGATTCTCGATAAGACCGGCACGATTACCGAAGGCAGGCCCTCGGTTACCGATGTGTTGATTTCCGACGGCGCGGAATCGTCCTCGCTTTGGAATACGGTATACAGCATCGAATTTTTAAGCGAACATCCGCTTGCCCGGGCGCTCGTCGAATGCGCGCTCAAAGAGGGTGCAGAGAAACTCGAAGCAATTGATTTCACTCAGAGTACAACCGCAGTGTCGGCATCCGTCGGCGGTGTTATGTACCGACTCGGCAGACCCGAAGCGCTCGATGATGCTTTTTCGGAAACAGCCGCGCGCTGGGCGGACGAAGGCAAGACCGTGCTGTCGCTTACTGCAGGAGAAAATCTTTACGCACTCTTTGCGGTTGCCGATACCGTCAAATGCGACTGCGCTTCTGCGGTCAAAGCCTTTAAAGACGCGGGTATCGAAGTCCGTATGGTAACCGGCGACCACCGGAAAACCGCGGAAGCGGTTGCCCGAAGCGTCGGTATCGATACTGTCGTAAGCGAAGTACTGCCGGCAGACAAAGAAAAGGCGGTGCGTGAGCTTCAGGCAGAGGGACGCCGCGTCATGATGGTGGGCGACGGTATCAACGACGCACCGGCGCTTGCCCGCGCCGACGTCGGATGCGCGATCGCAGACGGCACGGAAATTGCGATTGAGTCCGCGGATATCGTACTCGTCGGCAGCAACCTTACCGATGCGGTGAACGCCGTGAAGCTCTCGAAAGAGACGATGCGCAATATCCGACAGAATCTCTTCTGGGCGTTTTTCTACAACATCATTACGATCCCGGTGGCGGCAGGCGTCTTCTACCCGATTTTCGGCTGGGTCCTGAATCCGATGGTAGCCGCGGCCGCAATGAGCATGAGTTCGTTTACAGTCGTCTCCAACGCCTTAAGATTAAAGGGCTGGAAGCCGCTTAAAGCCGAAAAGACATCCTGCAGAGCCTCTGCAGAAGTATCGATCCGACATCAAACCGAAACAAAGGAGAAAACCATGACCAAGACCATCAATCTCAAAGTTACCGGCATGAACTGCTGCCACTGCTCGGCCGCAGTGGAAAAGGCACTGAAGGCTGTTGCCGGTGTCGTTGACGCCAAGGTCGATTTAAAGGGCTGCGCCGCCGAAGTCACGGCTGAAGAGACCGTTACCGCCGCCGCACTCATCGCAGCCGTGGTCGACGCCGGTTTCGAAGCCGCCGAGGCATAAAGAAAAACCGGGGCAGTTTGCGCTGCACCCGGTTGTATCGGAGAGGGCAGAGGATTTCTGCCCTTTTTTATTTTCCGAATCAGTCCTTGTTCTTGCGGTTGGCAAAGAAGATGCCGGCCTGGATGGATTCGGTTCTCAATGTGAAGCATTCGTTCATCAGTCGGTCGATCAGAGCTTCGACTTCGGTGATGATTTCGAGCGTGAACTTCTGCAGCAGCTCTTGCGCGGCAGCACGGTCGGTTTCGGCAAGCTTCAGATATTCGGCTTCCATGAGAGCCTGACGGCGTTCGACGTCGTCTTCGAAAGCGGCAAACGCGGTCTTCACAACCGGAGCAAGACCGTCGTAGTCGGTCATTACCAGAGTCTGCAGCTTGCGGAAGCGCCAGTAAATGGAGAGGTTGTCGGCCTTGTCGGTACCCATGCCGAATTCAAGCGGAACGGCTTCGACGCCCTGATACATCGGGATGTAGCAGGAGAGATCGGCCATACCGAAGGCAAGGTAAATGACGTTGCCGATTTCCTGCGGCATCCAGGGACGGATCTGCAGGACGTGAGATTCGTAGGTACGGAAGACGCTTACGGGTCTCCAGGGTTCGTCACCGCGGAGCTTTTCGCCGTACGGGTCGTGAGACGAGCCTTCGAAGTGGTCGCGCATCGTGGCCTTGAGGTCCTTGATGGTGACGGGACGTTCGGGTTTCAGGAATACCGGGAAGTTGCGGCCGTCGTCGCTTGCCTGTTCGAGAGACGGGTTGAGCAGACGCTGGATCTGCCAGACACGCGGGTCGTTGTAGATGCGGTCGCGCTCGTCGTTGCGGGTGTAAGCGGCGGAGAAATCGAATTCGCCGTCTTCGGCCTTGTAGAAGCCGTGCTCAGTTGCGAAGCTCACGAGTGTCGGGGAGGCAAGCCAGTCTTCGCTGTCGGCTTTGTAGAAGCGCAGACGACCCTGGTTGGCGCTTGCAAAATAGTCTTCGGGTGCGAGACGGGCGGCAACCCACTGATGGCCGGTACCGGTTTCGAGGTACCAGATTTCCTTGCTGTCGGCGATACCGACGCCGAAGCCTTCGCCGGCGCCCTGTTCTTCAATGATTTTGCCGAGAAGCAATACGGCTTCCTTGGCAGTTTCGCAGCAGGCAAGAAGAATGTCGGTCACATCGTCTTCGGTGATGCCGCTTACCTTGTTGTAGGGGTCGATTGCGAGGAAGTCGTCGCGGGCAAAGATGGATTCGGTTGCTGTGACGCCGAGACCCTTTTCATTGAAACCGACGGCGCCGTGCAGAAGTGTCTGCCAGTTCGGAACAGTGGTGTAGCGGAATGTGTGAGAGGGCCACGGGAAAGTGAAGTCTGTGGCGCCGTGATGATCGGCGGTGCGGTACATGGCACCGGCTTCCCAGTCGCGGGCCGGATGGATGAGGAAGCGCTGAGCTTTGAGCGCATTGCTGTCGGCGCTTCGTGCCATCAGAAGCGAACCGTCAAAAGAGGCCTTATTGCCGACAATAACCGTTGTACACATGGTTTTTTCCTTCCTTAATGTGTGGTGAGGGCGCCCTTCGGGCGC
>CAZNBL010000047.1:2788-9302 GCA_964571375.1 uncultured Burkholderiaceae bacterium | reverse complement strand
CGGCGTGACAGGCCGATACTCTAACCAACTGAGCTACCACTCCGTTTCGACTGACGCTGTGCATCAGAGCGAGATCCGAACTATACAGACGTAACGCCTATTTCGCAAGTCATACCTTAAACTTTTGCAAATACTTACACCTCCAGGTGCGTTAAGTCTTTCTATAGTGGCCTACTCCACTTTAAAGCGCCTCACTTAACCTACATTCCAACTTTGCAAAACAGAAGATCCCGGGTTACCGATCATTCAAAACAAAAAAATCTGGTAATCCTTAATGAGTCTGAAATCCCCAGTTAGATAATTGCTTCGACAGTTTCCGTTACACGCAATTAATGAGATGAAGCAACTCACTCATACTCCAGCCTTGATTCAACTACTCATCGCTGAACGCACAACCATCCCAAAAACATACAGATCAATCAAAATATCATCAAAAAAAGTTGTAGAGGTCATTACATTTATTAATCAATAGGTTAACAATATAAATAACAAATGTTTACATATAGATAACCTAAAACCGATTGCTTTTTGTTGACACGGCTATTTTTGATGTGTATAGTTCGAGTTCTGCACTTCGAAGCGGGAGTAGCTCAGTTGGTAGAGCGCAACCTTGCCAAGGTTGAGGTCGCGAGTTCGAGACTCGTCTCCCGCTCCATAGATTTTATGGCGCGATAGCAAAGCGGTTATGCAGCGGATTGCAAATCCGTTTAGAGCGGTTCGACTCCGCTTCGCGCCTCCAAAAATTTAGAACGAAGCGGGAGTAGCTCAGTTGGTAGAGCGCAACCTTGCCAAGGTTGAGGTCGCGAGTTCGAGACTCGTCTCCCGCTCCATTCTCTTTCTTCCCAAAAATTGAACGATGAAGCTTAACGGCTTCTTTTTGTCGTATCTGCAATTTTCATAAATTTTCTGTTCAATAAGCTATTGATACCCAATTTATCGGTATGATTTTTTCATCCATCTATTCCGGAGATGAAAATGGCTATTGAACTTACTGGTTCTATCCAGGGAACCGTCCGCTCTCATTCCCCCGAATCTCTTGCTGCCAGCTGGCAGAACGGCGTTTTGATTACTGCTGTTTCAGGTAAAGCTCAGGAAATCACAGTCAGAGAAGCAAAGAATCTCTCACCGAAACCTGTAGTTCTCTTCATGCACGGCAGTTCCGGCGTCAATCCTCAGATCCGCGAATTCGCAACCTGGTTGGCAGAATCCTTTGACATTACCTGCGTAATGCCGGATTCAATGCAACTCAAAGACCGCATCACCTATTCTTCCCCTGTTTCCAGACAAAACTACGAAGACGTTCACCGCATGCGTCTTGATGAACTGAACAATGCAATGGAACAGCTTAAAGACGCTCCTTGGTTTGACGGTCGCGTCGTGATTGCAGGCACCAGCGAAGGCGGTGTTTGCGTTGCTCGCTTCAACCGCGATCAGAGTTCACTCAAAGAGCGCGGACGCATGATTTTCTCCTGGTCCTGCGAAAACAATTATCACGTTGCAGAACACGCAAGTTGCATTCCCGACGACCTGCCGGTTCTCAACGTTATGAGTGCCACCGATAAGTTCTTCAGCAAAGCCAATTCTTATTTGGATTGCGACGATGCACTCGGCTACGCAGGCAACGTCCTTAAAAATAACTCCGTCAGCACCATTGCACTCATCCCGAACGCACCGCACACCCTTTTCAATCTGCCTCAGTGCCGCGATATCGTCGAAGGGTTCTTGAAGCGAAACCTTCTTGCTTTGTAAGGATTCCGTACCGTACATCCTGTACAAACACAAAAAAGCTCGAATTCCGGTAAAGAAATTCGAGCTTTTTGCGTTTTAAAGTTTCAGGTTAGAAAAGCACCGAAACCACACCAAGCATTGTGAGGTAACCGACAACGCACGGAATTGCCGTACGCTTGACGATGTCCATCGGGCTCACCTTGGCAAAGCCCGCCACAATAATAATGACGCCGGCAACCGGAGAAATCGCACGAAGCATTTCAGAGGCTGTATGCATCATGATCATGATGGAGATGCCGTTGCTGCCTAAGTGCTGGGCTACGTCCGGAACGACGTGAGCCAGACTTGTGAAAGCTGCAACACCGGAACCGGTAAGGATCGTCACCAGACCGATCACAGCGGAAAGTACCACGCCGGTCGATGTCACACCGAGTCCCATGCCCTTGGCTGCGTCAATCATGGCAGAGATAAGACCGACGTTCTGCAGGCCCTTCGCAAAGAAAGCGGCGACAAAGATCAGACCGACGGTGCTGGTCAGAATGCTTCCCATACCCTTAAAGAGAGCAAAGGAGAGATCGAAAGACTTTCTCGGATCGCGACGAACAACGAGGTCGATCAGGAAGCAAACGAACCAAGAGATGAACATGGCGGTTGCAACGTTCAGAACGATGCTCTTGTAGACCATCTTGTTGAAGATCAACAGCAGAACCAGCGGAATCACCGGCATAACTGCGTAGATGATCGGAAGCTTTTCGAGTTCCTGACGCTTGGATTCGAGTTCGTTCAAGTCGGCAACTTCACCCTTGACGGCATCTCTCTTATCGAAGAAACGCTGAACGATCACGTGAGCGATTGCCATAGCAAGAACCACGGGTACAGCCATCACCAGCTGGTAGCTGACAAGGTACTGAACCGGATCAAGATGAACGAGTTCTGCCGCCATCACAGCAACACCGGAAGCCGGTGCGTAACCGATACAAAGAACGCTCGCAATCACCGCCGCTGCTGAAATCGAAGAGCATCCGACTCGGATGATCAACGGGTAGAGCGTCACGATCAACAGCATGGCAAGACCCGCTGCGGATGTAATAACGAGACCTAAGAAGTGACCGAAAATGAAGACGACCGCCAAAATGAGGTACGGATTCTTCAGAAGAGAAATCGGTTTGGCACAAACCGTCACGAATCGGTCGGAAGCGCCGACAGCCTGCATGTAAGCGGCGAAACCGCCGGAAATCAAAATGATGAAACCGACGCCGGCGATCTGAGTTCGGGAAATCGCACGGAAGAGTTCGAAGAGATCGAACTCAACGAGTCCGGTAGGACTTGCGTTCTTGGGAAGGAAGTCGCTTGCGCCGTTAAGAATCGCAAGGATGTTAAGAAGAAGGCCTGCGAGAAAAAGCACCATATTGACCTGATACTTTTTCACGATGGCCCAGCCGGTGGCCAAAATAATAAAGCCGCTCAGCCAAAGCGATAGAGTCTGCATTTGAGATCCCCTGTCGTTGTTGATGAATGTAAAAAATATTAACTGACTGAGGAACTCTTTAGCTTATAACTACCTTATTTTTTTTAGTTTTCCCGACATTTGCTGTCTAAAGGGTTCCGACTCTCATCGGAACCCCTGTCAAATCTTAATCAAGCGATACCGGTTCGGCTGCGAATGCCCGGCGACGAAGCGAAGCACCCAAAGCACCCGCGTACGTGCGGCTTGTGTTGTTAGCAAAGCTCGGAGCGGAAAGCGACTCAGGAACAACATAAATGTCTTCGATCAGCGAGCCTTCCGGAAGCAAAGCCTTTAAAAGGTATTCAGCGGTTAGATCTTCTGAGCCGCACAAGTCCAACTTCTGAGACTCGAAATCCTCGGGCGGCGCATAGAAGTTCACCCTGCCCGCCAACTTTTCTGCGAGCGGTCGCAACAGTTCTTCGGAGCTGTCGGCCGACGCGACAAAGTAAGCACGGCATTTGTCACCGTTCACATTAAGGCGAATCTCAAAAACGATCGCATCCCAATAACAACGGACAGTCGCTTCATCTCTCATTCGGTTGTCGAGCGCTCTTTGGAACTTCGGACTGCGCTTCTTTTCAGGGTTGGACACCGTCACCGATGAGAATGCGGTCAGTACCGCAACATTCATTGTCTGCAGATAGTACGCAAATCTGTCGATTCCGAGAATCGGTAAATGCAACTGCAGACCTTTGTCCTTCCAGGCGCCGTACCCGGGACGATCGAAAACCGATGCCGTTCGCTCTTCGATTGCACGCACCGTATCGTCAAGCGTCATTTCCTGTTCCGCTTCATCGTTGAAACGAACCTTGCAGTTAACGATAAAGTCGTAAACGGTAATTCCGGTAATCCGAAGATCGACCTGCGGCTTCTCTCCGCATGCACAGAAGTGAACGTGCATACAAAAATTATCGTCTTTACCGCTTAACGTAAAGACTTTACCGTTTCGCATTTCGTCGACCGTCTCGGCGTCACGAAACATCACTCCGATACGCATCAGTCTTTCAAGCATCAGCGGAAGATGCTCTTTCTTAATAGAAGACGGATCATGCGTCTCTTCTCCTTCCTGTGTTGAGACGGAGAGAGAGTCGCTTCGCTTGCTCTGCGGACTAAACGTTGCTTTCAGAAAAGCTTCCTTGCGGTCGGCAGGCAGAACACTATACGTATGCGACTTCTCACCGAAGCTCAGCGTCAGATCCGTGACCTTTTTACCGCCTCGGCCGAAGATTTTTTCGCCCAGGTGCCAGGCCAACTGAGGCTCTTCGATCGAGTAGTCCGAAGGCTTCAGGCAGAAAGCCAAACTGAAGATGTGTTTCATAAAAATCCTCCTCTGTGACTTCTACTTTACTGACAGGTGCGTCAATATTTGTCGCATGACGACAGGCAGACAACGCTGCAGATTCGGATTTATTTCCCCTTATGCAGGCACTCAGAAAAAGCAATGTTTCGACATCAGAAAAAACAAACCGAAGCGATCGCTCACTTCGGTTTGAAAGGTACTGCTTTTAAATAGTCCCGGCTCTTTATTCGGCACCGGCTTCGGCCGATTCCGGCTTTTTCGTCTCAATCGGCTCGCGTGTCGAAAGTCTGATTCCCGACTGCTCCTTCCACATAGCAACCCAGCCGTCGAGAAGGCGCGAGTCTTCGATATCGACTTCCATGCGGTAGAAACCGTCCGGCAACTGCGTGATCTTCTGCGTGAGATTAAATGGCGTTTCTTCCAGCGTTACAGCTGTTGCCGGATCCGAGAATTCGATCGTCCAATGCACGTGCTCGCCGTTGCTGTAATTGAAGTGACGCGTGCGGATGTAAGTAGAAAGCTCAAAACCCTTCGGGCGTTCAACCGCAAAGGTCGACACCTTCGCCTTCTGAATGCGGTGCAGGGCAAGATGCCGAATATCCTCATAACCGTCGAACTGACAGACGAGGTAAAGACGCACCTCCTGCTGAACGAGACCGAGCGGAGAAACGTAGGCGTGCGTGAGGCCTTTTCGCTTATTGACGTACTCAATTTCAAGCTTTACGCCGCTGAAAAGTGCATCGGAAACCGCTTCGAAAATTCTCTGTTTGATTTTCGGGGCAACCTGCGGAATGGTTCCGCTTGCAATGCCGACTTTACGCAACCATTCTCTTTGCTTTTTGCTGTGCGCAGATTCGTTCAGCCTGTTGCTTGCTTCATCAAAGAGAAAACCCAAAGACTTGGTGACCGATGCCGGCATCTGGTACTGCATATGTTCCTGCGCAAGGCGAAGCAAAAGACTTTCCGCAGGAGTAAGCGATATCTCACCTAACGAATTCTTGCTCGCGCCGATGCGATAACCGAACGGTTTTTCTCTCTTGTCGCACTCAACTCCGAAGCGGTCATCCTCGGAAATCGCTTTTAAATAACGCTGCAGAGTTCGAACCGACAGATCAATTCCGCCTTCAGCGAGAGACTCACGGATCTCCGAGATAGTTCTTCTGCTTTTGTCGCGCGGAAGGCGCTTTAAGATTTCGATGACGACAAAGGCTTCGTCAAGAGAGGATGAGGTTCTTGCCATAGATATCTACCTTTTTTCGATTGTTGTTAACGGCAGAATTCCGCGTTTCGGGGCGTGCCTGAAAAAATTATACGGCTGAGGATCTTTTTTTCTACCTTTTCTTCATCCCGTCTTTCTGCGACATATCGTGACGCATCCGAGTTCATGACGGTAAGTGAACAATGAAGCCGTCACGGAAACGATTTATTTTGAACAGAACCGATATTCAGAGACTCAGCTCTGTCTCAATCAATGAGAGCATCTTTGGCATCACAGGATAAAAACTCGCAACTCAAACACCGGTATGTCTTCAGAAAAATTTCAGTATTTACCCTTGAAGTAAAAATTCTTCCGCGGAAGGCACAAAAATCCGTTTTTTAGAGATAGACTGAAAAACATCGAAACCTTTCATGCGTCTTATCACCATGATCACTTTGAACAACAGCCCCTTCACAGGCACCCCGCAATGCGAGGTTGCTTCGCTGTTGTCTCTTCGAATGCGAATGCGAATGTGCTGATGCCCGGCATGTTCGTACGCTGACTTTCATCTGAAACCAAAGAAATCCGCTGCAACCTGCCGAGGCAACCTCAGCAGAACCCCGTATACCGAATCGGTTTACAGGCAAACCTTAAGCAGAACCCACGGATTGAAGAGTTTCAAAGATGAATCACCGAACAACTGAAAACAATCAGACAAGCAAATACCGAAGCCTCGAAAGCTTTGCCGCATCCCGCGCAAAACCGCGCCGGGAGGTATCTG
>CAZNBL010000047.1:0-2778 GCA_964571375.1 uncultured Burkholderiaceae bacterium | reverse complement strand
GTATCTGCCTGCGCTTTTTCTTTACACAGAATTCAATAAAACAAAGAGGAATCCGCCATGACCCGTAAAACCGTTATTGCCGACTACGCCGACAAACGTTTCGAGGCTTACAAAGAAGCCGCACTCGCCATTCACGCTAAGCCCGAAGTTTCCAACTATGAATTCTTTGCTTGCGATACTTTGAGTCAATTGCTTGCCGACGAAGGTTTCGAAGTAACCAAGGATGTCGCCGGTCACCGCACCGGTTTTACCGGCACCTATAAGTCCGCTTCTGAAAAGAAGGGCCCCGTCGTTATCTTCCTTGCCGAGTACGATGCCTTGGAAGGCTTGGGTCACGCCTGCGGCCATAATCTCTTCGGCGCCACATCCGTGCTTGCCGCCGCTTCTTTGAAGCAGGTCATCGATGAAACAGGCGGCGAAATCCGCGTCTACGGCACCCCGGGCGAAGAAGGCGGCGAAAACGGTTCCGCCAAGGGCAGTTTCGTGCGCGAAGGTTTCTTCAAAGACGTCGACTTTGCGCTCTGCGTCCATCCGGGTTCCGACTGCAACTACGGCACCACCGAAACACTCGCCTGCGCTCCGGTCGATATCGAGTTTTGGGGGCGTCCGGCGCACGCCGCCGCAAAACCCGAAGCCGGCATCAACGCCCTGGATGCCCTGATTCAGGTTTACAACTCCGTAAACGCTCTCCGACAGCACCTCACAAGCGACGTCCGCATCCACGGCATCATCGTCAACGGCGGTCAGGCCCCGAACATCGTCCCCGAATACGCCAAAGCCAAGTTCTATATCCGAGCCGCGAAACTGCCGACCTTAAAGGACGTCTACGCCAAAGTAGAACGTATTGTCGAAGGTGCCGCACTCGCCACCGGCGCCAAGGGCTCCATGAAGCCCTACCAGAACCTCGTGGAAAACACGATCGTCACGCCGAAGCTCGACGCGATTTACCGTGAACAGATTCTCTCGTTAGGCGAAGACTATGACGACTCGGAAGCCACTTCCATCGGCTCAAGCGACGTCGGCAACGTCTCTCAGGTCGTCCCGACCATTCAGCCCTCGATCCGTATCAGCGCAACCCCGGTCACCGGTCACACGGTAGAAAAAAGAGAGGCCTGCGCCTCGGAACTCGGTCTCAAGTCGATTGCAATCGGCGCCAAAGCTCTGGCGTTCACTGCACTCGAACTCATCGAGAACCCCGAAAAGCTCGCTGAAATCAAGGCTGACCATAAGGCATCTCTCGACGCCCAGGAAAAAGCCTGCCGATAAAACAAAAATAACGGGAATCACCAATGACCTTCGCAACACTCAATCAGAAGCCCGAAACGGAACGAGAAGAAGCCGTTCTCCTCGACGGCATTTCGAAGACCTTTAAAGTCAAAGGCAAAACCATCGAAGCCGTAAAAGGCGTGACGCTCTCCGTTAAAAAAGGCGAAATTTTCGGCATCATCGGTTTCTCGGGTGCCGGCAAATCCACGCTCGTGCGCTGCATCAATCTGCTCGAACGCCCGACAAAAGGCCGCGTCGTGGTAAACGGCACGGAACTCACGGCTCTCGGCGAAAAGGAACTTCGGGAAGAGCGCCGCAACATCGGCATGATCTTCCAGAACTTCAACCTGATGCCGAGCCGTACGGCCTCTGAAAACATCGCGCTCGCGTTAAAACTCTCTGACTTGTCTGAAGCCGACAAAGCAAAACGCATTCACGAGCTTCTCGAACTCGTGGGTCTCACAGACCGCGCCGACTCCTATCCCTCTCAGCTCTCGGGCGGCCAGAAGCAGCGTGTTGCGATTGCAAGAGCCCTGGCAAACTCCCCGGAAGTATTGCTCTGCGACGAAGCCACTTCCGCGCTCGACCCCCAGACCACACGCTCGATCCTTCAGCTCCTTTCCCGCATCAACCGCGAACTCGGCATCACGATCATCGTGATCACGCATCAGATGTCGGTCATCAAAGATATCTGTGACAGAGTCGCCGTGATGGAACACGGCCGGGTTGTCGAAGAAGGCAACGTGGTGGATGTATTTGCATCTCCCAAAGCCGAAATTACCCGCGGCTTTATCGAAACCGCTGAAAACCTCACGGTCTTCTACGAAAAGCTCGCCGAAGGCAGTATCCCCGGCATCACCGAGGATTCCGACGTCTGGTTCCTCACATTTACGGGCAGCGCCGCAGGCGAAGCCGTCGTCACCGACATCACCCGCCGCTTTGAGATCAGTGCCAACATCGTCTACGGCACGATCGACTTCTTAAAGAACGCCACGCTCGGCAAACTTGCGATCGGCGTCAGAGGCGCAAAAGAAAACAAAGACAGCGCCCGAGCTTTCCTGATTGAAAAAGGTATTCGTGTAGAGGTACTGAAATGACCGGCTTTATTTCCGCTTTGCTTCCGAACTTGGACCGTCTCTCCGAAGAATTGGTCGAATGCATCGTTCAGACCGCAACCATGGTCGCAGTTTCCGGTTCTATCGCCTGGGTGCTCGGCGTCTTCTTCGGCATTTTGCTGGTGGTGACACGCCCGGGCGGCATCATGAGCAAGCCCTGGCTCTTCTTTGCGATCGACCGCTCGATCGACGTGCTGCGTGCCGTCCCCTTCATCATTCTGATCGTTCTGCTGATTCCGCTGAGCCGCTTCTTGGTCGGTACCGGTTCCGGTGTCACGGGTTCCTTTGTTGCGCTCGTCGTCGGCACCGTCCCGTTCTTTGCCCGACAGATCGAATCCGTTCTTTCGGACGTGGATTCCGGTCTTGTGGAATGCAGCCTTGCCATGGGTTTTTCTCC
>CAZNBL010000046.1:0-9448 GCA_964571375.1 uncultured Burkholderiaceae bacterium | reverse complement strand
GTTCTTAGTTGTTGTCTGTGTTTCACTCATTTTGAATTCATCTCCTGCTGATACTTAGGCAAGCGGTTCATCAATACGTTCGTTCTTGCCGCGAAGATCCTTCGGCAGCAGATCGGTGTAAGGCATCAGAGCGTTCTGGATAGCAAAGCGGTCTGCACCTTCGGCTTCCATCTTGGCGCGAAGTTCATCGACCTGCTTCTGACGTTCGGCAGTTGCAGGATTGTCGATGTAGTTCTTGGCACCGTAACCACGCCAGCCCGGGGGCAGTTCCATCTTGGAAATGTCCAGATCCTGGTAAGTGATTGTCGGCAGAGTGTCGTTTTCGTTCTTCCAAGTGGAGAGAGTACGCTTGCACCATTCAGCGTCGTTACGAACCGGGTAGTCAACACGGAAGTGAGCACCGCGGGATTCAGTACGCTTGGCAGCACCGACAGCCATAGACAGAGCGACGCGGAGCATCTTCTGTGTACGGTATGCGTATGTCAGTTCGGGGTTAGCACCGGCCTGGTTCTTAACAGCGACCTTGAAGCTCTTCTTGTAGAGGTCTTCGAGTTCGTTGACAGCTTCGTCCAGCTTTTCGCCTGTACGGAAAATACCGACCTTAGTAGTCATGATTTCCTGCATGCGTGTGCGGATTTCAGCCATGTTTTCTGTACCGCCGTTCTTGCCGAAAGCGTCAAGCTTGGCCTGTTCGCGGCGAACGAAGTCGTAAACAACCTTTGTCGGGATGTCGATCATGTTGGCGGGATCATCGCAGAATTCAGCGATCTTTTCACCAACGATCATACCTGCAACAACGGTTTCAGCAACGGAGTTACCGCCGAGACGGTTGAAGCCGTGCATATCCCAGCAAGCTGCTTCACCAGCTGCGAAGAGACCCTTGAGGGTTTCGCTTTCGCCGGACGGCTTAGTACGGACACCACCCATTGTGTAGTGCTGTGCCGGACGAACCGGGATCCATTCCTTAGTCGGGTCAACGCCGAGGAAGTAGTGGCAGATTTCATAAACTTCACGCAGGTTGTGCTTGATGTGGTGTTCGCCAAGCAGCGTGATGTCGAGCCAGAGGTGTTCGCCGAAGCGGCTCTTGACACCCTTGCCCTGAGCAATACGTTCTTCCATACGACGGGAAACCACGTCACGGGAAGCGAGTTCCTTCTTTTCCGGTTCAACGTCCGGCATGAAGCGGTGGCCGTCAACGTCACGGAGCAGACCGCCGTCACCGCGGCAGCCTTCGGTTACGAGAATACCGGCCGGGAAAATACCTGTCGGGTGGAACTGAATAGCTTCCATGTTACCGCAGTTAGCAACGCCTGTTTCCAGAGCGATAGCGTGACCTGTACCTTCACAGATCTGAGCGTTTGTAGAAACACGGAAGAGCTTACCTGCACCGCCGGTAGCGATAGCTGTTGCCTTAGCAACGTAGCCGATGAGTTCGCCGGTGATGAGGTCGCGAACGACAGCACCGTAGCAGCGGGAGCCGTCATGGATAAGAGCAATAGCTTCAACACGTTCGTGAACCGGGATGCCTTCGGCGATCACGCGGTCGGAAACAGCGTTAAGCATGGCGTGACCGGTACCGTCGGACACGAAGCAGGTTCTCCACTTCTTAGTACCGCCGAAGTCACGCTGACCGATAAGGCCGGCGGCTTCATCACGTTCAGTAATGGTGACCTTTTCACCATTGATAATTACCTGACGGTCACCCGGGGTAATACGGCTCCAGGGCACACCCCAAGCGGCGAGTTCGCGAACAGCCTTCGGAGCTGTGTTAACGAACATACGAACCACTTCCTGGTCAGCACCCCAGTCGGAACCGCGAACGGTGTCACCAAAGTGAACGTCTTCGTTGTCGCCTACGCCCTTGATCACGTTGGCGAGAGAAGCCTGCATACCACCCTGAGCAGCCTTAGAGTGGGAACGCTTCGGCGGAACGAGCGACAGGATGATAGAGTCATGACCGTGACGCTTAGCACCGATGGCCATACGAAGACCAGCCAGACCGGCACCAATCACGAGCACATCCGTGTAAATAACTTTCATTAGTAGATCTCCTTGATCCAAGTTAACTAAAGTGATGGGTTGGCACTTTAGCTTCATGGGGTAAACAAGTGTTTTCAGACGCAAACGATTCAACATGGCTGGCCCCTGCTCTAAGGACTAACCATGACAAAAAGACACCAGCTTGCATCTGCTAGTGCGAAATGTAAGCTAATACACGAAAAATCTCAATATTGACGTGCATAAATCACACATTTTTTAGTGTTATTCCCTAATGTAATTTGTCTTTTTTCCCAAAAAAAGGACAAATGGAAGACGTTTCCGTAAGCCACCGCCTATCAAGCCGTTATTTCCCTTATAGAACAAGTTATTAACCGACATAAGACCCGCCTGGTTTGACGACTGTTTTCTTCACTTTAAAGCTACTTTCTAGGTACTTTCACTTACTTAAAATGTTCCGGAAACTGTCCGAAAAACGGACAAATCAAATTTAAGCCGCCTCTTTACAACTTTGATTGAATCGCTTATCGCGCACGCAAAAGCAGCGGATTAATCCGACATCGTTTATTAACTTAATCTGAAGAAATAGATTCGGGTTTTATCCTATTACCTGCTTTTAATGCGACTTAACCCTTAAGGGGAATGACGCAACTATACCCGTTTCGGGTTTAAAGCAACGCATAACGCGTTGATTTATATAACTTTGTTATGCAACATACCTGCTCTTTGAAAACTTCCTGCCGTTTTCGATTTGTTTTACAGCGGCACAAATCCAAATGACAAAAAACAGAACTTCCTTTTTTCATAAAACCGAAAATACTGAATTTCACACTGAATTTAATTCACCGCAGCAAGCATGCGGCAGTTATTGCAAAGTAAAACCTGCAGACTCACGTATCCGAGTTAAACACGGAAAGATCGTATCCGGCGATCAAAATGCCGTTACTCTTTTCGGAGTGAAAAATGGTGCGACGCTCGCCTCGCTTTTTAAAGATAACCGTGCATACAGAGTCAAGCTCTCTGAGCTCGACTGCAATCAAACCTGCCGCGCCTATCTAAGACGTATCGGAGGCAAGCCGTTCTGGGCAAGGATCACGGTTGATAAGGATTGCCTTGTGATTACGGACAATCACATCGAAGAGAACTTCCTCATTGACGGAGAAGAACTTATCGAATCAATGGAAAGAGAAAGCGCAGAAGTTAGTACCGAAACAAAGGCGCCTACGCCATTGAAGCCCGGCGCTCTCTTTCTCGAAAATACGGTTCTATTCCCATAAAGAGAAAACGGGAAAGAGCTGTAAAACCCTTTCCCGCTGTTTTTCAGATGCTCCGCAAACCGGAGCTGTCAGCAATTATCAGAATGCCGGAACGACGGCACCCTTGTACTGATCGGCAATGAAGCTGCGGACCTTGTCGCTGCGAAGTTCGTCCATCAGAGCCTTGACTGCCGGCTTTTCTGTATCGCCTTCTCTGACAGCTACAACGTTTGCGTACGGAGAATCCTTGGATTCGAGGACCAGAGCGTCCTTAACCGGGTTGAGACCGGCGCCGAGCGCAAAGTTGGAGTTGATGACAGAAGCGTCGAGATCTTCGAGCGAGCGCGGAAGTACGGCGGCTTCGATTTCAACAATACGCAGATCCTTGGGATTGTCGACGATATCGAGCGGAGTGGCATTCACACCGACACCGTCGGCAAGCTTGATAAGACCGGCTGTTTCAAGCACCTTGAGCGCACGGCCGCCGTTGGTCGGATCGTTCGGAATACCGACGCGACCGCCCTTCTTAATATCCTGTACGTTTTTAACCTTGTTGGAATACACACCCATCGGCTCGATATGAACGTTGCCGGCAGAAACGAGCTTCAGACCGCGTTCGCCTGCAAAGCTCTGCAGATACGGCAGATGCTGGAAGTAGTTGGCATCGAGTTCGCCGTCGTTCAGCGCGAGGTTCGGCTGTACATAGTCGGAAAATTCGATGATCTTCAGTTCGATGCCTTTCTTGGCAAGCTCAGGCTGAACAACCTTGAGGATGTCGGCGTGCGGGACCGGAGTTGCACCGACCTTGATGGTTTCAGCTGCGAAAGCAGAACCGAAAGAAAGAGAGAGAGCTGCAGTAAGTGTCAAAAGAAGGCGACGTTTCATTTTTTTCCTCTTTGTTTGATGGGTATATTCAGAAAGATTATCAAAGAGAACGCTGCAACGGTGGTTTTCAGATTGCTTTTTTTGAGCTGCACCGTGAGAAATACCTGATTCTCCGGTCAATGTTGTTTCAGAGCTGAAATGCAAAGGCCCTGTACAGGCTTCGGCCTGCCTGATATCGACAACGACATATTCGGACTCCATCGATGTCCGACAAATCCATACCGCTGCACAGCTGAGGGTAAAAAAAAAGGGTTTTATCGGCTCTCTCTTTCCGATAAAACCCGGTCCAGATGAATTAGGACAGATTCAATACATTAACTTCAGGTTAGGAGAAGTTGTAGCCAGAACTCTCGGGCTACGCAGTCAATTTATTCCTTTGAATTCATGCTTACAATAACAAAATTGACACACTTCTATTGTCTCAAAAGGCAATAGAAACTAAAATAACCGGATAATACAAAATACAATTCGATTAATAATCAATCGGTTACAGAAAGCATACACACTCAGTGCATCGCTTGATTTTCTGCAAACCGCCTAAAAGTTATAGGGAAAACCGCATGAGTTCCAGTGCTGACTTAGAAAGTTGGAAGCTCTTCTTCCAGATCGTCCAGAGGGGCTCTATCACAAAAGTGGCCAACGAACTCGACGTCGAAAGTTCCTCCGTCTCCCGCCGCCTTGCCAGACTTGAAAAAGACCTCGGTTGCGAGCTATTTGTCAGAGACGGCAAAAAGCTTTCGCTTTCTTCCGCAGGCTCTATTGCCTACACACGCATGAGACGAATCGTCTATGAAGCGGAAGCTGCCATCCAGGATTTCAGTGCCGTCGACAACTGCCGTCCGAACTTTATTTCCATTGCTGCGCCGCTCGGCATCACGCAGATGATCCTGCCGAAACTGATCACGGAATTTGTCAGCATTCATCAGGAATACCAGTTTGAAATCCAAGGTCTCGGTTATCAGGAAATTTACCGACCGGAAAACTTTGACGCTTACGACTTTGTGTTCTCTGCGGCGCCCGTAATGCTGCAGAACCTCACGACCCGCCTGCTCGGAGGCTTCCGACACTTTATCGGCGCAACCTCTGCGTATCTCGATCAGCACGAACCCGTCAAAACGCCGAATGATTTAAGACACCATCCGCTGGTTTCTTTTTATGCTCACGATAAGAAGAGCTGCTCGATTCTGCACCGCGACGAAGAAGTATTTCCGCTGACGATGACACCGGCAGTTGCCATTAACAATCCGGGCGGCATTAAAACAGCCGTAATGTGCGGAAAAGCTGTCGGACTCTACCTGCCGAACTATGTTTTCCAAGAGGAACTTGAAAACGGAACGGTGCGGCCGGTACTTACCGACTGGGAAATGCCGATTCAGCACCTCTATATCAATTACAAGCATAAAGTGCGTAATCCGATGGCCGAAGAGTTCCTTGAGTACATTATCCGAGCTATTCAGAGCGAACCCACGATGATTCCGCCGGGCGGCAAGGGTTACTGGATCAACAACTCGGTTCCGGTTAGGAGTACGTTGTGAATTTAAACCGTCGATTTCTGATTATTGAAAACCGGAACAAACTCGCAGATTTTCTCGAGTTCGAACTTAAAAGCCACGGTGAAGTAAGCCGAATCCGTCTGAATTCGGATGAGCAGGCGGATATCGGCGCTCTTTCCGCTGCGGTCACCGCTTTCCGGCCCGACGCACTGTTTAATCTCTGCGTGCTGCACGATGAGCCGAAAAGCGAAGAAAGTAAAAAAATCATCCGGACGATGAATCTCGATCTTCCGGTTGCGCTTGCGCACGGTCTCATCGGAACCGAAGGACTCTTCGTACACCTCTCGGACGCCTCCGTTTACGACGGCTCGAGTTCTGCCGCCATCTTTGATGAAAGCAATATCGTCAACCCGGTCTCTTATGTCGGTAAGACACGCGCGATCGCCGAGCAGAAATTACTGACGTCGCTCACCCATATACTGATATTAAGATGCGACGAAGCGCTTATCCGTAATGAAGAAAATTTCGCCGAACACGTTCTGACTGCTGCGGGCAAACGCAAAGCCCTGAAACTTCGCGACGACCTTCTGGTTTCGCCGATTTCGGCGAGAATGTGCGCGAAAATGACAGCCCTCTCGGCCGTCAAGACTTTGGCCGAACCTGAACTCGAAGGGCTCTATCACTTGGGCGGCAGTAAAAGCGACGAGTATCAGTGCGCCGCTGCCGTTGTCGAGACTGCCCGACGCTTCGCACCGGAGAAAAAATGGGCGGCGGTCACCTTATTTCCCGCCTCAAAAACCACGCATCTTAATTACCCGGCACTTGACTGCACGGCGTTTCAGGAAGCATTTTCCGTCATCCTGCCCGACTGGAAAGATTCGATTGCCGAGGCTTCCGTCACCGCACTCATGCGACGAAGCTGATTCGATAAGAAAGACCGTCGGATCCGAAAGTAACCGACGGCACTGAAAAAAGAGAAAGCAATATGTTGCCCGGAATCCCGGAGGCGTTCGGGATTCCGAAGGATTAACGCATTACGCGTTCTTCACAACATTCTGACCGGCAACGTAGCCAGAAGTGTGAGCAAAACCGCAGGCGTTGCCGCCGCAGTAGAAAGCACCGTGCACACCGGCAACAGTTTCACCGGCTGCATAGAAGTGATTGACGGGCTTCATATCCCAGCCGATCACCTGGAAGTCTTCCGTGACACGAACACCGCCGCAGGAAAGGTTGTTCCACGGGAACATACGGATCATGTAGTACGGACCCTTGCCGATCTTCCACTGCTGATCGGTTCGACCGAACTGAGCGTCGTTCTTCGTTTCGACAGCCTTATTCCAAACTTCGAGCTGCTCCTTGAGGCCGGCAAGATTCATACCGGACTTTTCGCAGAGCTCTTCGAGCGTATCGCACTTCCAAAGATTCTTACCGAGAGCGAATTCCTTGTTGACGCGCTCTTCCGGCCAGCTCGGCAGACCGACCAAAGCCCCGAGCTTAATCTTCTTCAGAGTGCGTTCCCAACCTGCCTGGTCGGTAAGTACATAGTGACATCCGTCGGGCTGGAATGCGAGATGCGGTGTAACGTGACAGATACCTTCTTTTTCAGTAATAAAGCGCTTGCCGTTCTTGTTGACCAAAATACCGCCGTTATTGGTAATGAACCACCAGCGGCAGTACGGACCGTTTCGGCCGTTGACAACGATACCGCAGGGGTAAGAAGCGATGTACTGCATGTGAGAAAGCGGTACACCGATATCGCGGACAGCAGTGAGCATAGCCTTGCCGTCGTTCTTCGGGCCGCCGATCACAACACCCTTGCCGGCTACATTCGGAACCCAGCTGTCCAAGGATTCGGCTGTACCGGTGATACCGCCGGTAGCCATCACAACACCCTTGTTCGCCTTGACGTTACGGGCCTTATCGCCTTCGCCGCACTGAACACCGACCACAGTATTGGTCTGCGGGTCGAAGTAGAAACGGGTGACACCCATACCGTGCTGAATCTTGATGCCGCGGTCGGCAATCTGCTTGACGAGCACTTCGATGTAATCGCGGCCCTTGAAGGAATCCTGGCGATGAGCTCTGAGACCGTTGTGACCTGCATACGGTTCCAGGTGATGCTTGGCGAGACCCCTGTCTTCCAACCAGTCAAAAGCTTTGCCGGAATTCTTAACAAAACCGTACACCGGTTCCTTAAGGCTCATGTAGTTGCCGTAAGCCATGATGTCGTCGGCAAACTTTTCCCAAGTATCCTTGGCGCCTTCCGGATCGGCCTTCTGCATCTTGGAGCCCCAGGCAGTAAAGAGACCGCCGCAGAGGTTGGTTGCTGTATGGAAGGGAGACTGACCTGCGTCATAAACAGCAACTTTGGCACCGGCGTCGTGTGCCTGGCAGGCGGCCATCAGACCGGCACCGCCGCAACCGAGAACAACAACATCGACTTCTTCATCCCACTTGGAGGGAATGGCCGCGGCGGAAGTCGAAGCGGCAGATGCGGGAGATACGACAACAGCGGCGCCGGCAGCGGCTGCAGTACCCAAAAACGAGCGGCGAGAGATATTGGTTGTCATATTACTTAGCTCCCTTCATCTTGATATTGAATTCGTGGCAGTCGTTGCATTCAAAATGCGACGCTCCCTTGACCTTATGACAGTTGGTGCAGTTCTGTTCTCCGCGATGGTTGCTGTGCGGATTAGGCTGCATCTTTTCTGTCTTGGCGGCGACTGCTTCATAAGACTGATGGCACATCAGACAATCTTTGATCTGAGCGGATTCCGACAGCGTCGAGTGCATCGGATTGGCCGACATCTGTGCATAAGCATTAACCGAGACGAAAGTAGTTGCCGCGATAAAGCAGGCAAGCAATCGATTGAATCTCATACTCTTTTCTCCTTTTTTCATCCCCGAGGGCTGCATTTATTTGTATTCCGAGGATGGATTTACTATAGGAGCAAGCTGTTACGCAGACTATGTACTTTGGTACAGGAATGGGAAATATCCTATCGGCTCTGTTACAAAGTCAGCTTTTTTTGCACGGCACAACGCTTTTTACCCTTTCATAATCATTTCGTATCGGTTAACCGATGCGAAATCAACTTTGAAAAGGAACGTTATGGTCAAAAGTACCGTGGTTAACAGTGCGGGATTGAATCGCACTCATACCAAGTTTTACTCGACTGGCGAAGAGGTTGCCAATGCACTGACGCACGGGTTGGCGTGCGCGGCTTCTGTCGTCGGTCTTGTCTTTTTAATTCTCTATGCAATCGATCACGGCACTGCACTTCATATCAGTACGCTTACGATTTTCGGCTCAAGCCTCATCGTTTTGTATTTGGCAAGCACCCTCTATCATTCGGTCACGCATACCAAGATCAAGCACTATCTTCAGCTTTGCGACCACTCTGCAATTTTTCTTTTGATTGCAGGCAGTTATACTCCATTCATGCTGAATCTTCCGGACAATTCCGCAGGAATCGGCGTCTGCATCGCCGTCTGGGCGATTGCGGCTTTCGGAATTATTTTTCAGCCGTGGCTGATTAAGAAAGGAGATAAACTCAACACCCTGCTCTATTTGGTACAGGGATGGATGGTGGTACTCGCCCTCGATCCGGTCTGCGCCGGTCTCAACGATATGGGATTAAACCTTTTGATTGCGGGCGGACTGCTTTATTCGTTCGGCTGCATCTTTTATATGTGGCATCGTCTTCCCTACCACCATGCCGTCTGGCATCTCTTTGTAGTAGGCGGCAGTACCGCCCACTACTTTGCTGTAATGCAGACCGTTTGATCAACGCCTCTGCATTGAATGCATCAGAC
>CAZNBL010000045.1:0-10030 GCA_964571375.1 uncultured Burkholderiaceae bacterium | reverse complement strand
GCGCTTCGCGTTCAGCTCTTTGACGATGAAATCGAAGCCCTTTATTTCTTTGATCCGCTTACCGGCAAAGTTCAGCAGCAGGTCAAGCGTTTTACGATCTATCCGACCTCAAACTACGTGACGCCGAGAGGCGATGTGCTTCGCGCAATCGAAACTATCAAAGAAGAACTGAAGGAGCGTGAGGCATTTCTTTTAAACGAAGGAAGACTTGTCGAAGCTCAGAGACTTCGCGAACGCACGCTTTTTGATTTGGAGCTGTTGCACGAACTCGGGTTCTGCAAGGGCATTGAAAACTACTCGCGTCACCTTTCGGGCGCCAAGCCCGGAGAGCCGCCTCCGACCTTGATCGATTATCTGCCGACCGACGCTTTGATGTTCTTTGACGAATCGCACGTACTTCTCGGTCAGATCGGCGGCATGAGCCGCGGTGACGGTGCGCGTAAAGAAACATTGGTTCAGTACGGCTTCCGTCTGCCGAGCGCCAAAGACAACCGTCCGCTCAGATTCGAAGAGTTTGAGCGCAAGATGCGCCGATCGATTTTCGTGTCGGCTACGCCGGCAAAGTATGAACTCGAGCATTCCTCCCAGATTGTCGAGCAGGTGGTGCGTCCCACGGGACTCGTTGATCCGGTGGTGGAAGTGCGTCCTGCCGCAACTCAGGTCGACGATGTGCTCGGCGAAATCAAGGATCGCGTGGCCAGAGAGCAGCGCGTACTGATTACAACGCTTACCAAGCGCATGGCAGAAGACTTAACCGAGTTCCTCGAAGACAACGGAGTCAAAGTGCGCTATCTGCACTCGGACATCGATACCGTCGAGCGAGTGGAAATCATCCGCGATCTCAGAGCCGGTGTATTCGATGTGTTGGTCGGTATCAACCTGCTCCGAGAAGGTCTCGATATTCCGGAAGTGTCTCTCGTTGCGATTCTCGATGCGGACAAGGAAGGTTTCTTAAGAAGTGAGCGCTCGCTTATTCAGACGATCGGCCGTGCGGCCCGAAACGTCGAAGGCAAAGCCATTCTCTATGCGGATTCGATTACGGATTCGATGAGAAAGGCTATCGGAGAGACGGAGCGCCGCCGCGCCAAGCAGCAGGCTTATAACATTGAGCACAACATCACGCCGAGAAGCGTGAAGAAAGAGATCCGCGACATCATCGACGGCGTTTATGTGAAGAAGGACGTCGAAACGGGTACAGAAGGTTTGATCGACGGTATTGATTATGAAAAACTTGATCCGAAGCAGCTTGCCAAGGAGATCAAGAAACTCGAAAAAGAAATGCTCGATCACGCCAAGAACCTTGAGTTTGAGAAGGCTGCCGAAGTACGCGACCGTCTCACGAGAATCAAGCAGCAGGTGTTCGGTGTCGGCTCGACCGAGACGGCCGAGCACGGCGCGGTTTGAAATGCTTGATTTTCATATAAGGAAACCGCTAATATTTCCGAAGTACGCGCCTACGGGTCGTAGCTTTGTGGTAGGCGCAGGAAATTGAATCTGGAATTAGAGAGAATTTGAACTATGGTTAAGGTACTGTTTGTGTGTATGGGCAACATCTGTCGTTCTCCGACAGCTGAAGCCGTATTCCAGAAGATGGTGAAGGAGGCCGGTTTAACCGATCAAGTAATCGTGGATTCGGCAGGCACTCATGGGTACCATGTGGGCGAAGCCCCCGACGTGCGCGCTCAGCTTGCCGGCAGAAAGCGCGGATATGATTTGTCGGGCTTCCGTGCCAGACAGATCACCATGGAGGATTTCAGAGACTGCGACTTCATCCTCGCTATGGACTGGGAAAACCTTACAGCCATGCAGCAGGTCTGCCCTCCGATGTACCGCCATAAGCTTGCTCTGCTCATGCGTTACGCAAGCGAATATGACAACGCAGTTGTTCCCGATCCGTACTACGGCGGCAACGAAGGCTTCAACACCGTTCTCGATTACTGTGAAGATGCCTGCGAAGGTCTCATGGACGTCGTCAAGAAGCGCGCATCGATGTACAACATCTCCCGCTCCTTCTGATAGGAAATATAAGAAAAACCGCCTTCGGGCGGTTTTTTGTTTCTTTTTTTGATTTCCGACAGTTGCGGTCGGGAATGGAAGTCTTTATTATTCTTGACTGTTTTAATCAGGAATTAATGCGTGAAGCTCACTACTAAAGGACGTTTTGCTGTTACTGCAATGCTCGACATTGCCCTGCATGATCCGCAGGAGTACGTCACCATTGCAGCCATCGGCGAGAGAAGGCATTTATCGAGCTCTTATCTCGAACAGCTGTTCGGAAAACTGCGCAAAGCCGGCTTAGTCGAAGGAATTCGCGGTCCGGCGGGCGGCTATCGTTTAGCCCGTCCCGCTTCTGAAATTACCGTCGACCAGATCCTTGATGCGGTGGATTCGACATTGAAGACGACTCGTTGTGAGAAGACCCGCAAAGGCTGCGACGGTGAAGGCGAATGCATCACTTTCGAGCTTTGGGACAGTCTGAACGATGCGATGCGTCAGTTTCTCTCGGGTATTACGCTCAAGAGTCTGGCAGACAAGAAGCACCGCGAAGACCAGGGTATTCATACCATCCGTTTTCAAAAGCCCGGCACATATTCCTCTAAATAAAAATTTAAAAACTATTCGATGGAGTTATCCATGAAATTCCCGATCTACCTTGACTACTCTGCCACCACTCCGGTTGACCCCCGTGTAGTCGACAAAATGGTTCCCTGGCTTTTCGAAAAGTTCGGTAATCCGGCATCCACCAGCCACGCTTTCGGCTGGGAAGCTAAGGAAGCTGTCGAAAACGCCCGTAACGAAGTTGCAGCTCTGATCAACGCCGACCCGAAGGAAATTGTCTTCACCAGCGGCGCTACAGAAAGCGACAACCTCGCCTGTAAGGGTGTCGCCCGTTTCCACAGCGAAAAGGGCAAGCACCTGATCACTCAGAAGACAGAACACAAGGCCATTTTGGACTCGATGCGTGAACTCGAACGCGAAGGCTTCGAAGTCACTTACCTCGACGTAGATCAGGACGGTCTTGTTCCGCTCGACGCTCTCGAAGCTGCTATCCGTCCGGATACCACTCTGGTGTCGATCATGGCCGTCAACAACGAAATCGGTACGATCCAGCCGATCAAGGAAATCGGCGAACTCTGCCGCGCCAAGGGCGTTCTCTTCCACTGCGACGCCACTCAGGCTATCGGTAAGATTCCGCTCGATATGCAGGAACTCAAGATCGACCTGCTGTCGATGTCTTCCCACAAGATTTACGGCCCGAAGGGTATCGGCGCTATCTTTGTCCGCCGCAAGCCCCGCGCCCGTCTCGAAGCCATCATTCACGGCGGCGGCCATGAAAGAGGTTTCAGAAGCGGCACACTCGCCACACACCAGATCGTCGGTATGGGCGAAGCCTATCGTCTCGCACGTCTCGAACTTGAAAGCGAAACAGCCAGAGAACGCAAGCTGCGCGACCGTCTGATGGAAGGTCTCTCCAAGATCGAAGCCACACATGTTAACGGCAGCCTCGAACACCGCGTTTCCTTCAACCTCAACATGAGCTTTGCATTTGTTGAAGGCGAAGCCCTGATGGCCAGCTGCAAGGACATCGCAGTTTCTTCCGGTTCCGCCTGCACATCCGCCAGCCTTGAACCGTCTTATGTTCTGCGTGCTCTCGGCATCGACGACGAGCTTGCTCACAGCTCCATTCGCTTTACAATCGGCCGCTTCACAACCGAAGAAGAAATCGATTACGTCATCAAGACTGTGACCGAACAGGTTGCCAAGCTGCGCGACATGTCCCCGCTTTGGGAAATGTACAAGGAAGGCGTCGACCTTAAGAGCGTCGAATGGGCAGAACACTGATCGGACAGTTTACGGAGTAACAGAACATGCAATACAGCGATAAGGTCCTTGACCACTTTAACAATCCGAGAAACGTCGGCCGTCTCGACAAGAACGATCCGAACGTCGGTACCGGCACACGCGGCGCTCCCGCCTGCGGCGACGTACTGAGCCTGCAGATCAAGGTCAATGACGAAGGTATCATCGAAGACGCTAAGTTCAAGACATACGGCTGCACAAGCGCTATTGCTTCGAGCTCTCTGGTGACAGAACTCATCAAGGGTAAATCCGTCGAAGAAGCCGAACAGCTCAAGAACACAGAAATCGCCGACGAACTCGAACTGCCGCCGGTCAAGATTCACTGCTCTATTCTCGCCGAAGACGCCATCAAGGCTGCTGTCGAAGACTATCGCAGCAAGCAGGCCGGCAAGGAGAAGTAAGATGGCTGTAACTCTGACAGAGAAGGCTGCCGAACACGTTCAGCAGTTCCTTACCAAGCGCGGCAAGGGCCTCGGTCTTCGCCTCGGTGTGAAGACCAGCGGCTGCTCCGGCATGGCTTACGCTCTCGAATTCGTCGATCAGGCCAACCCTGAAGACAACGTATACGAGTCTTTCGGCGTCAAGGTTTTCGTTGACCCGAAGAGCCTTGTTTACATCGACGGCACCGAACTCGATTACGTCAAGGAAGGCCTCAACTACGGCTTCAAGTTCCGTAATCCGAACGAAAAGGGCAGCTGCGGCTGCGGCAAGTCCTTCCACGTTTAACCGCTTAAGAGGTCAAGATTGGCTGCACTGAATCCTTTTGAGATTTTCTCTCTTCCGAAGAAGTTTGCTCTCAACGAAGAAGAGCTGACCGCCCGTTATATCGAGGTCGTCAAGAAGGTTCATCCGGATCGGTTTGCCAACGCCGGCGAAGCAGAAAAGCGCGTTGCCCAGCAGTGGGCAACGCTCATCAATGAGTCTTACGCCAAGTTAAAGAGCCCCACGGAGCGCGCCAAGCTGCTCTGTGAGTCGCTCGGAGTCAAGGTCAACGAAAACTCCAGCGGCAGCATCGAGGAAGACTTCCTTCTCGAGCAGCTCGAGCGACGCGAACGCCTTGAAGAGGCGCTTGAGGCTCAGGATCAGGCAGAGCTCGACGCTCTTGCCGAAGAGATCAACCGAGAGTACGGCCTGCTGGTTGCCGAACTCGAAAAGAAGCTCGATGAAGACAAAGATGCTGCGGCAGCTGCTCTTCTCGTACAGAAGCTTCTTTTCCTGAACCGCCAGAAGAGCGAACTCGCACACGGATAAAAATCAATGTCGTTATTACAGATTGCCGAACCGGGCATGTCGACCGCTCCCCATGAGGAGCGTTTTTCTGTCGGTATTGACTTAGGTACGACGAATTCTTTGGCCGCTACGGTCGTGAGCGGTGTCAACGAAGTTCTCAGAGACGCAGAAGGCCGCGCACAGCTTGCCTCCGTCGTGCGTTATCTCGAGGACGGATCGGTTATGGTCGGCGAAGAAGCCAAGGCTTTTGCCGCAACCGACTCCCTCAACACGATTTCGAGCGTCAAGCGCCTGATGGGCCGCGGAGCCGAAGAGCTGGGTAACGATACCTACATGCCGTACGACTTCGTACAGAACGAAGGTATGGTCAAGCTCCATACCGTTGCCGGTGAAAAATCTCCGGTCGAAGTGTCGGCTGAAATTCTGAAGGTTCTCAAAAAGCGCGTCGAAGACCGCTTGGGCGGAGAACTGACCGGTGCCGTCATCACGGTTCCGGCTTACTTTGACGACGCTCAGCGCCAGAGCACCAAGGATGCCGCCAAGCTCGCCGGTCTCAAGGTACTGCGTCTTCTGAACGAACCGACGGCCGCAGCGCTCGCTTACGGTCTTGACCGCGGTGCCGAAGGCATCTACGTGGTCTACGACCTCGGCGGCGGTACGTTCGACGTTTCTATTCTGAAGCTGAGCAAGGGTGTTTTCGAAGTGCTCGCAACCGGCGGCAACAGCCAGCTCGGCGGCGACGATTTCGACCAGCGTCTTTATTGCTGGGTGATTGAGCAGGCAGGTCTTCCGCGCTTAAACGCCGACGACATGCGTCTTCTCATGATGAAAGCCCGCTCCGCCAAGGAACGTCTTACCGAAGAGGATCGTGCCACGGTTTATGCCGAGCTCTCCGACGGTCAGATCATCAACGTTACGATTACCCGCGAAGTATTCGATTCGATCACGCACCACCTGGTGACCCGTACGATCGACGCTACCAAGCAGGTTCTTAAAGATGCCGAATTGAAGCGAAGCGACGTTCAGGGCGTGGTCCTGGTCGGCGGTTCCACCCGCATGCCGGCAGTGCGCAGCGCAGTCGCCGATCTCTTTGAAAGAGAGCCGCTCACCGATATCGACCCCGACGAAGTTGTTGCGATCGGTGCTTCCATGCAGGCCAACCTCCTTGTGGGCAATCACGCTCCGGGCGAAGACTGGCTGCTGCTTGACGTTACGCCGCTCTCCCTCGGTCTTGAAACCATGGGCGGTCTTGTTGAAAGAATTATTCCGAGAAACACCGCGATTCCGGTGGCTATGGCTCAGGACTTTACGACCTTCAAGGACGGTCAGAGCGCCATGAGCTTCCATGTAGTTCAGGGTGAACGAGATCTCGTCGAAGACTGCCGCTCTCTTGCGAAGTTCTCGCTCCGCGGTATTCCGTCGATGGTGGCCGGCGCCGCACGCATCCGCGTCACGTTCCAGGTCGATGCCGACGGTCTGCTTTCCGTTACGGCCCGCGAACAGACAACCGGTGTCGAAGCAAGCGTACAGGTTAAGCCCTCCTACGGTCTTTCCGACGGAGAAATCCTCAAAATGCTGCAGGATTCTCACGGTCACGCCGAAGAAGACATGAAGGCCCGCGAATTGAGAGAACAGAAGGTCGAAGCACTGCGCCTTCTTGAATCTGTAGGTTCTGCTCTCGCTTCCGACGCCGATCTTCTCAACACAGAAGAACGCGCAGAAATCGATGCGCTCATTCTCGAACTGGCACGTCAGAGAGAAGAGGGCGATACCGAAAGTATTAAAAAGGCAGCTGCGGCACTTTCCAAGGGTACCGAAGCTTTTGCCGCACGCCGTATGAACAGAACAATTCTGGCTGCCCTGCAAGGTAAGGCAGTCGACGAGGTTTGATATGACAAAGATTACCGTACTTCCGCATCCGACTATCTGCCCGAACGGCGCTGAATTTGAAAGCGAACCGGGTAAGAATCTCGCCCGCGAACTCGTTGCTCACAAGGTGTTTATCGAGCACGCCTGCGAATTCTCCTGCGGCTGCACAACCTGCCACGTTTACATCGCCGAAGGTTTCGACTCTCTGGAACCCGCAGAAGATCAGGAAGAAGATATCCTCGATCAGGCCTGGGGCTTAAAGCCCAATTCCCGCCTGTCCTGCCGCACGATCATCGGTGACGAAGATCTGGTGGTGGAAATTCCGCGCTACACCAAGAACCACGCCAGAGAGGCATTCTGATGCGCTGGAGCGATACTCAGGATATTGCGATCGAGCTCGCGGACAACTTCCCCGATCTCGATCCTCTGACCATCGGTTTTGAGCAGATGCATCGCATGATCTGCGAGCTCGACGGATTCGAAGACGATCCCGAAGCAAGCAACGAAAAGATCCTGGAAGCGATTCTTCTGGCTTGGCTCGATGAAAGAGAGTAAAAGCGAGTGAAAAGCCCTTCGGAGCGTCTTACAGCGTTTCAGAAGGGCAACATCAGACGAAGCCGTGTTCGGCGCAATAGCGAAGCGATACGAGCGTAGAAAGAGCAGATTCGAAAGTGAACTGCTCTTTTTTTATGTCTTCGAGGATGGCTTCCGGAGTAAGAAGCGAGAAGCAGGCGACTTCGCCGTCGATATTGTGCGGTCTGAAGTCATCGGGAACCTGCGTGATGTAGACCACGGTGTATTCGTGCATACGGCCTTCCCGGACGTTTCTGGCGACAAGATGTTTGTCGATTAAACGGTAGCGGAAGGTACCGGGCAGAATGCCGGCTTCCTCATGAGCTTCGCGGTCCATCGCCCGGTCAAAGGTTTCGCCGAAAGGAGCGATACCGGCGGCAATGTTGTCCCACATGCCGGGATTGATGGATTTGGTGAGCGCTCTCTGAGCGACCCAGAGACGGCCGTCTCGGGTAAATGCGTTTAAGTGAACGGCAAATGTGGTGAGTCCGAATACGCGGCAGGCCGCGCGCTCGATCATGCCGAAATTCGGTTCGTTTTCATCCTGTCCGAGTGCCACAACGGGGAGCATCTCGTCTCTCCAGGCGAGGATTCGGTTTTCTTCCTTCAGGGCGTAGGACGCGGTCGCAAGACGCCGGGAAAGAACGTCGGGAGAGGACGGGGTCAGGATAAGTCCCTCGGAGGCGAGGGTAAAGAAGCGGAAATGATGCTCGAGGAAACGAGCGCAAGCCGGATCGATGTGTCCGACAAGTGTGCCGCCGATCAAAAAAGGAAGATGACCGGCAGGCACCGATTCAACTGCCCCGGAGCGCAAAGAACTTATCAAAGCGTCGATGCGCTCGATCAGGGCAGTGTTTTTCACGGCATTAAGCCTCTCTGCGCATGTGCGGGAAGAGCAGAACGTCGCGGATGCTCGGAGAATCGGTCAGGAGCATGGCGAAGCGGTCGAGACCGACGCCGCAGCCGCCTGTCGGGGGCAGACCGTATTCGAGAGCACGGACGTAGTCGGCATCGTAGTACATGGCTTCGTCGTCGCCTTCGCTCTTGAGCTTGGCCTGAGCCTGGAAGCGGCGGGCCTGATCCTGCGGGTCATTGAGCTCGGAGAAGCCGTTGGCAGTTTCGCGGCCGGCCATGAAGAGCTCGAAGCGTTCTGTGATTTCCGGCTGTGTGTCGGAAGCACGGGCGAGCGGAGAGATTTCAACCGGGTAGTCGATGATGTATGTCGGCTGAATGAGCTTGGATTCGGCAACAGCTTCGAACATAGCCATCTGCAGAGCGCCGAGACCGACGCCCTTCTTCTGCGGTTCGCCGAGGCGTTCGAGTTCCTTGTGCATGAAGTCGGCATCCTGCAGGTTTTCTTCTGTGTACTGCGGAGCGTACTTGAGCACGGCCTGAACGGCTGTCAGACGGTCGAACGGCTTGGACAGATCGATGGTGTGACCCTGATACTGGATGACATCGGTGCCGATAGTTTCCTTGGCAACGGTGCGCAGCAGTTCTTCTGTGTAGTCCATGAGCCAGTGGTATTCACGGTAGGCTGCATAGAATTCCATCATGGTGAATTCAGGGTTGTGACGAACGTCGACACCTTCGTTACGGAAGGAGCGGTTCAGTTCGAAAACCTGTTCGAAACCGCCGACCACGAGACGCTTCAGATAAAGTTCCGGAGCGATACGCAGGTACATGTCCATGTCGAGCGCATTGTGGTGAGTGATGAACGGCTTTGCGGAAGCGCCGCCCGGAATCGGGTGGAGCATCGGTGTTTCGACTTCCATGAAGCCCTTCTTGTTCATGAAGGAGCGGACAGCAGCCATCATCTTGGAGCGCAGAAGGAAAGTTCTGCGTGTTTCATCGTTCATGATGAGGTCGAGATAGCGCTGACGGTAACGGATTTCCTGGTCTGCGAGGCCGTTGAACTTGTTGGGCAGCGGACGGATGCTCTTAGTGAGCATGACGAGCTTGGAAACGCGTACGGAGAGTTCGCCCTTGTTGGTGCGGAACACAACGCCTTCGGCACCGACGATATCGCCGAGGTCGACCATCTTCTTGAAGAAGTCGTAAGTTTCCTGACCGACAACGCTCGGAGTAAGGAAGAGCTGGATGACGCCGCTGCCGTCCTTGACGGTAGCGAAGCTGGCCTTGCCCATCACGCGCTTGAGCATGACGCGGCCGGCGATAGCGACTTCAACGGGGTTGGCTTCGAGCTCTTCGTTGGTTGCAGCTTCGTGAGCGGAGCGGATGTCGGCGATCAGGTTCTTGCGGTCGAAGTTGTTCGGGAAGGCTGTGCCTTCGTCACGGATCTTCTGGAGCTTGGCAAGACGTTCGGTGATGATGTGGTTTTCGTCTTCGACCTGAGGGGCCGGTGCTGCTTTTTGGTTTTCCATGTTTATTACCTTAAATATGGATATTTCTGATATCAGCGATCGGTTCGCTGCCGAATGCGTCGCTGTCGAGATAGCGGACAAGCTTTTCGGCGACTTCTTTGGCGGAACTGAGC
>CAZNBL010000044.1:0-10199 GCA_964571375.1 uncultured Burkholderiaceae bacterium | reverse complement strand
GTGCACAGTACAACGTCAACAAGAACATCCATGTTTGGGCTGACGTCGAACGCACACAGGGTGCTGACATCAACGAAGACTTCCGCGGTACTCTCGGCGTACGCGTAAGCTTCTAATTTAACGTTCAGTTAAATTAAAGTAAGGCGATTCTCCGTTCTTTACGGAGGGTCGCCTTTTGTCTTTGCAGGCAATGACTTAATTCCGCAATTAAGGGTAAACACGGTTCGTTTCAGAGGGGCGGACTCGTACAATGGGAGATGTCAAAACACAATCTATGGAGGGAACTTCCGATGAAAATTACTTGCCATATGATCTCGTCCGTTGACGGTCGCCTTCTCTGCGGCTTCTGGACGAAACCGTTTGATGACAAAGCTGACATCACCGCAGCTTACGAATCCGCCGCCAAGAAATTTGAAGCCGACGGTTGGATTGTTGGTCGCCGCACAATGGCTGAATACGGCGCCGGCGTCACTGAAAAAGAACCTGTAGAAGGTCCGCGCACCACACAGACAGAACCCTTCGTCGGCAAGCGCGAAGACCGCCCGCTGGCAGTAGTTTTTGATACCGCCGGCAAACTCCATTACGAATCTCCGACTCTTCCCACAGGCGAACACATTGTTGCCATCCTCGGCAGCCACGTCACACGCGCTTATCAGAAAGAACTTGAGGAAGTCGGTGTTTCCTACATCGTCCGTACACCGGGCACCCATAAAGAAGAAGCCGTCAACGCATTGAAGAAAGTCGAAGAAGTCTTCGGCGTCAAGCACCTTCTCCTTGAAGGCGGCGGTTTGATCAACGGCTCTTTCATGCACATGGGTCTCGTAGACGGTTTGAGCGTCGTTGTCTACCCGGGTGTTGACGGCAAAGCAGGCCGTCCCTCCATCATCGAATGTGCTGAAGAAGCTTATGAACGCCCGATGGAAAACGCCAAACTCGAACTCGTAGATTGCGAAAAACTCGATGCCGGTTTCGTCTGGCTCAACTACAAAGTGCATAACGCATAAACATCTCCCTCGATGTTGATTCAAAAGCCTCTGTCCGACGCAGAGGCTTTTTGCTGTCTGCGATTAAATTTTCAAAGCTCAGCTCGGATAAACTTAAACCATCCGGTTAAATACAAAATCAAGGGAGGAGGGTGAGTCTCACCCGTTGTTATGAAGATTGTTATTACGCCTCAGCACTTTGACCCGAAGGTAATCGAACTGCTTCGCAATGCCGGGCATGAAGTTGTTCCCTTTATCGGCAAAATCGGTACGGCCTCAAGCGAAGACGAAGTCTATGAAATCGTCAAAGATGCCGACGTTATCATTGCAGCGCTCGAAAACTACCCCGAATCCCTGTTAAAGCGCCTTCCGAACCTCAAACTTATTTCCCGTTGCGGTATCGGCTACGATGCAATTGACGTCGAAGCCTTAAAGAAACTCGGTATCGGTCTCACCAGGGCCGCCGGTTTCGTAGAAGGCGCAGTTGCCGAACACGTGATGGCGTACATTTTGTACTTTGCCAAAAGACTCGACCTCCAGAATGCTCCGATGCATGCGCACGAATGGAAACCGATGCTTCCGCCGGGCGCCAAAGGCAGAACCTTAGGTTTGGTCGGTTTCGGCGGAATCGGTAAAGAGATTGCTTTAAGAGCCAAACCCTTTGGGATGAATATCCTTTATTACTGCCGTCATCCGAACCCGGAGGATCAGGAAAAATACGGCGCAAAGAGTGTTCCGCTTGAAGAACTGCTTGAAAAGAGCGATTACGTCTCGATCAACGTTCCGCTGACCGATGAAACCTATCATCTCTTTGACAAAGATACGATCGCCAAGATGAAGAAGGGGGCCTATCTCATTAATATCGCCCGAGGTCCGGTGGTAGACGAACCCGCTTTGGCAGAGAGCCTTCTGTCCGGTCACTTAGCCGGTGCCGGCATCGATGTTTTTGAGAAAGAACCGACGGTTGATTCGCCTCTGATGGATTGTCCGACAGCGGTACTGACACCGCATACGGCTTCTTTAACGCTTGAAAACTACGCAGAAATGAATCGTGCGGCAGCGGAAAACGTACTCAACTATCTTGCGGGTACCGTTGAAGATAAATACGTCGTTACCCGAGGCGACCGCAGATAAAACAAGGGCTCCGGGAGTCGAAAGACAACCGGAGCCGAGACCGCCGGGAGAGTTGCTGGTGTGGCGCAGCGCCACCCCGCAGTCCAACGTCCGAAACGTCCCGATAAGTCAGGGGTTATTTTAATGAACTTTGTTAGTTTGTCAAGGGTAATCACTTAAGTATTCGGATAATAAAACAGCCGGCTCCATAGGAGACCGGCTGTTAATTTATTGCTTATTTTTCAAGCAATTATTCTTCGAAAGTGCCCTTAACGATCATTTCGTTGTCACGCATCATGCAGACACCCTTACTGAAGACTGTACGCAGTTCCCAGTTTTCATCGAAGAAGCAAAGGTCGGCGCTGGCACCCTTGACGATTTCACCCTTGCCCTTCAGTTCAAGAGCACGTGCAACGTTCTTGGTGAGCAGAGCGAGAGCCTTTTCAACCGGAGCACCGCGTTCGATCAGCTTCTTCATGTCGCGCAGGTTGCTTGCAACACCGCCGACGCCGAGGCCGATCATTTCGCCCTTATCGTTAAAGCGCGGAACGGAACCGTGACCGTCGGAGCTCATTGTGATGAGGGATTCGTCGATACCGGCTTCCCAGGCAGCCTGAACAGCATCTGCCGGAGAATCGAAGCAGCAGGAACCGCCTGTAGTGATGTCGATACGGCCGCCCTTTTCGGCAAACTTCAGAGCGTTGCCGAAGATGTAAGCGTCGCGGGCGCAGTGTGTCGGACGAATGTGACGGATCGGGAAGCCCTTGCCGATGATTTCGTCAAACATTTCGAAAGCACCCGGAATGTTGCCGTTATGGATGTGCAGGAAACCTGTCTTGCCGGCAATCATGCCGCCGACGCGGATGTCGGAGAGCAGGTGAAGCACTTCCTGAGTTGTCGGGAAGGAAGAACGGTGATCGCCGAGAGCAATCTTCACGCCGATAACTTCGGGAACAACGAGGAGGTCCTGACGGACGGAACCGCTCAGAGTGGTCGGCGGGAAAGCGTAGTTGCTGGTGTACATCCAGGCGGATACACCTTCTTCGGTCAGAGCGCGGACCTTGGCGAGCAGGTTTTCGATAGAGCGGGTAACGCTGTCTGTACCGGAAACACCGACCAAGCTGGTGGTACCGCAGCTGATGAGCTCGGAAAGAACGATTTCAGGTGTACGTGTCTTCGGACCGCCTTCGCCGCCACCGCCGGTAACGTGAATGTGCTGGTCGATAAGACCCGGAGTGACGATCATGCCCTTGGCATCGATGACTTCGAGTTCGGGCATGCTGACTGTGAGATCCTTGCCGATTGCAACGATCTTGTCATTGACCACGAGAATGTCCTGAACACCGAGGGGAGCCGGAGCGTAAACGTTTGCGTTCTTAATTAAGTAAGCCATTTCAAACCTCACCTGAAATTAAAGGAATACCAAACTGGAAACAACGGAAACCAAAAGAGCGATGACCATCACCGGAATGGTACGGCGTACCAACTGGATCGGGGTCAGGCCGGAGATACCTGCTACCGCAATCATAACGCCGGCGATCGGGCACATAGTACGGGCAAGACCGGCGGAGAGCTGAACCGGGACAGCCAGAGCCACTGTCTGCAGACCGACGGAAGCGGCGGCTTCAGGCAGAAGCGGAGAGAAAGCGAAGAAGGCAGCGTTGCCGGAACCGGTCACGATAGTGGCAACGACCATGATGACGAGCATTACGGCAAGCATCACGAAGATACCGGCGTCCTGCATGGAGGCAGCAGCCTGAATCATGGTGGAGATACCGCCGACTTTGTTAAGACCCAAAGCGAAGAGCTCGGCACAGACAATAAGGCTGACTGTGGAAGTAAAGACCTTGCCCATACCTTCGAAGATAGCCTGAGAGTCCTTGCAGCAAAGCTTGAAGTCGCGGCGTGTAAGGATGTCGACGAAGAGAGCAACGATAAGAGATACGATGATCGCAGTCACGAGGCTGAGCTTGATGCCGCTGTAGACGAGCGGGGAGAAGCCGATCAAAAGAACGAGCGGAAGCATCGGAAGGATGGCGTAGTAAGCGGGACCGGCACCTTCGAGAGCCTTGTCCACATCCATCTTTTCAACAGCACCGCCGGCGGCTTCTTCGTGAGCGTTTTCACGCTTGTCGAACCAGCGCTGAATGAAGAAGTGACCGACAGCAACGGAAGCAATAGTGCAGAGAGCAACAGGACCCTGACCGGTCAGGAAGTATGTCACAACGTCAGTACCGCAAAGGTCGGCGGCACGCATAGCGTTTGAAGACGAGGGACCTAAGTCAAGACAGCAGGTTGTGGCAATCACGGCAGCGGCAGAAACGCGGGAGACGCCGAGAGCAAGAAGCAGCGGGTAGACGCTGGCCATGAGAAGCAGGCCGAGACCGACAGCGGAGTTCACGAAGAGAGCGATGAACTGACCGACAACGTATGTGAGCGCAAGCAGAACATACGGGGAGCGGATCTTCTGCAGGGGCTTCACGCAAAGCTTAACGAGAGCCTTGCTTGCGCCGATACGGTCCATGTAAACCGCAAAACCGGCAATAGCCATAATGTTGAGACCGAGACCCGGGAGACGACCCTTCATGAGGTCGGTGAAAGCCTGAGCAAGGTCAAAACCGAAGAAGTGAGTGGACTTCTTGGCGGCAACCGGATCGACGCCGAGCATGCCGGCGATAAAGAGAAGGAAGAGACCGACCAATAAAAGAATAATCGGCGGATAGTAATTTTTAAGTACAAAGTACGCGACCAGGGCGATCGCGAGCAGAGTGACAATGACTCCAATCATGTCTTGAGCTCCTTGGTTTGAGGGATTTATTTATGTTTGTTCTTATTTATGCGTCATCTGAGCGCGACGGCAGAAAGCTCAGCCCAGGGCGCAGCTTCCGCGAGAACCCGAGCATCATAGACGTTTATCCCCGTTCCGACTCTAGTAGGTTTCACTAGTAGTTACATTTTGAAAAGTTCGGTATAGAGCCCTAAAAATCCGCCTCTGTACGCCTTTTTCAGAGCAATAAATGAAAAAATCTCGGATAACTTTGCAGGTTATCCGAGATTTTTATTGAGTTTTATTTCTTACATCTGAGCTCTTGCGTCAGCTAAGCGACGCTGAACCTGATCGTAGGTTTCGAGCATAGTCTTGCTCGGGCCCTGTTTATCCAGCAGGCTCACCACCACGATACTCAGGAAGGAGAGGATGAAGCCCGGAATAATTTCATAGAGACCGAACCAGCCGCCCTGGTGCCAGATGAGAACAGTGAGCGCACCGACGATGATACCGACCACAGCACCGTTACGTGTTGTACGCTTCCAGAGCAGGGAGAGAATCACGATCGGACCGAAAGCAGCACCGAAACCGCCCCAGGCGTAGCTCACCAGAGACAGAACCAGGTTGTTGGGGTCTGCGGCAATGATGATGGCAACAAGGGAGACGGCGGCAACTGTAAGGCGGCCTACCCAGACCAGTTCCTTCTGACCGGCCTTAGGACGGACAAAAGCGCGGTAGAAGTCTTCGGTCAGAACCGAAGAGCAGACCAGAAGCTGGCAGGAAAGGGTGCTCATCACAGCGGCAAGAATCGCGGAAAGCATCACACCGCCGATCCAGGGCGAGAAGAGAGTGTTGGCAAGCACCATGAAGACGCGTTCATGGTTGGCGTTGACCGCAGCGGCAAACTCCGGATGAGCCTGGAAGTAGGCACTGCCGAAGAAACCGGCGGCAACCGCACCGGAGAGGCAGAAAATCAGCCAGATCATGCTGATGCGGAAAGCCTGCGGCATGACCTTAACGCTCTTGGCAGCCATAAAGCGGACCAGGATATGCGGCTGACCGAAGTAGCCGAGCCCCCAGGCTAAAAGCGAAATCACACCGATGACGGTCTGTCCCTGGAACATATTGACGTGCGCAGGATCGATAGCCTTAACCTGATTGACGGCTTCGGTGAAACCGCCCAAGTCGATCATCACGGCGATCGGGGCGACGATGAGTGCAATACACATCATGGTGGCCTGAATCGTATCGGTCCAGCTCACGGCAAGGAAGCCGCCCAAGAACACGTAGGCCAAAGTTGCTACGGTACCGAGAATAAGCGCTTCGGTATACGGCAGATCAAAGACATTTTCAAAGAGACGGGCGCTCGCAACCATGCCGGAAGCCGAATAGATCGCAAAGAAGAGCAGAATCACGACGGCCGGTACGATACGGAGCAGTCGGCTCTTGTCTTCGAAGCGATGCGTGAAGAAGTCGGGAAGGGTGAGTGCGTTGTGAGCAACTTCAGTGTATTCACGAAGCGGAGAAGCGACGATCTTCCAGTTAAAGAAAGTACCGAGTGCAAGACCGACTGCAATCCAGCTCTCGCAGATACCGGAAAGGAATACGGCACCCGGCAGGCCCATCAGGAGCCAGCCGCTCATATCGGAAGCGCCGACCGACAGAGCAGTCACAAGACTGCCGAGACGGCGTCCGCCCAGAATATAGTCATTGAAATTTCGGGTGTAGCGCCACGCCGCCAACCCGACGAGCACCATCAGAATGAGGTACCCGATAAAGGTCACAGAAGTAGGATCAAAACTCATTTTATATTTATCTTGCGGATTCTCCTGTCCCAAAGGGACAGCTCACCTGAATGCTTGGATAAGTAACAAGTTTATTAAGGTTACTATAAAAACCGCGAATCTTCGGATTCGGCACTACGGATTCGATTCCGCCTGCTTATTTTCAATTGAATTTCTTCGGTTTTTCCAAAGGGTGCAACTTTAACACAGTCACCCCGTCCGATTCTGAAAATACTTCTTCTGCAACGTACCTTCAGGGCGGTTTTTCGTTTTTATTCCCGCTTTTCTACCTCTCTTTTCGTCAGTGTTAGCCCTCATACAAACGGATGAAGCGGGGAATGCAGTTGATCCTAAATGTAACAAAACTTAAATTGAGTCCAAAGCCATTGTATTTTGACGATAAATCCCTTCAATCCTTTTTCGAAATAGTGCACAATTACGCTAGAAGAAGGATCTCACGATGAGAAAAGAGAAAATATTGCAGAGCGTAGACCTTCGGATTCCTCTCACGGCGGATCCGAAAGAGTTCTTATGCCCGCTCCGTTTTGCTTTTGAAAGAATGCGAAATGCAGTCTCTAAGCATCCTTATCCGAGCTGGGAAGAACGCTACGTACATCTGGAGCAATTGGAACAATTGGTCGTGACTCACCGAGCTGAATTAGCCGAGGCTATCTGCTCGGATTTCGGTCATCGTTCCGCGCTTCAGACCGACATGCTCGATGTTCTGCCTCTTCTCACCCATATCCGCAACCTCAGAGAAAACATCCGCGACTGGATGAAGGCTCAGAGGGGTTCTGCCGATATGGCTTTCCTTCCGGCCAAAACAGCACTTCTGCCGCAGCCCAAAGGTATTGTCGGCGTTATCTCGCCCTGGAACTATCCGCTTCTTCTGAGTTTGGGACCTGCCGCCACGGCAATCGCCGCAGGCAATGTCTGCATGATCAAGGTTTCGGAAACGACTCCGGGCTTTGCTTCTCTTCTGTCCGAACTCGTTGCCAAGTACTTTGTGCCCGAAGACCTGACAGTCATCACCGGCGACGCCGAAATCGGCAAGCGCTTCAGCGCGCTTCCCTTCGACCATCTGGTCTTTACCGGTTCTCCGGCTGTTGCGCGCAAAGTCATGGAAAGCGCCGCCCGCAACTTAACGCCGCTCACTCTTGAACTCGGCGGCAAGTCGCCTGCGCTCATCGCTCCGGGTTATTCGCTTGAGCATGCGGCAGAACGCATCATGTATGCGAAGCTTTTGAATGCCGGTCAGACCTGTATCGCTCCGGACTATGTCCTTGTCGAGAAAAGACATCTTGCCCGCCTCGTCAACCTTCTTCAGCAGGCAGGCAGAAAGTTCTATCCGAAGGGCATTTATGACGAAGAGTACACCTCGATCGTCAGTATCAAGCATTTCGAGAGCCTTCTTAACACGCTCGAAGAAGCCTCCAAGACCGCGCTCTTCGAACCGGTATTCAAGGGCGATCAGATCGATATCGAAAAGCGCAAGATTGCGCCTCATATCGTGATCGAACCGTCTCTGACCGGCGAATTGATGAAAAACGAAATCTTCGCTCCGATTCTTCCGATCGTCGCTTACCCCGACGACCGTATGGATCAGGCTGTCGAATTTATCAACGCCCGACCGCATCCGCTTGCGCTTTACCTCTTTGACAACAATCAGGAAAGCGTCCGCAAAGTCATGCGGGAAACCAAGAGCGGCGGCGTTACCGTCAACGACACTCTCTGGCACGCAGCTCAGAGCGAACTGCCGTTCGGCGGTATCGGCAATTCCGGTATGGGTACCTGGACCGGCAAAGCAGGCTTTGACGCCATGAGCCACCATAAGCCGGTGTTCTACCAGAGCAAGCTCTCGCCGATTTCGATGCTGAATCCGCCGTTTACCGATAAGTTCAAGGCTTTCCTCGAAAGTCAGATTTCTGCAGGTTCTCTTGCCAAGACCAAGGAAGGTCTGCAACTGTTGCGTCAGAAGACCGGCAGTTTCTTCGCTGGACTCAGAGGCAAGGACGACTTGCTTTAAACGCCTTGCGGCGTTCTGTTCTCCGTCTTTTATCCGCCGATATAAGACATTTCGATTCGTGCGCGCTCGCTCCCTGTTTCCGAAGTACGGATTTCGGAGTAGCGGTCGTCTCGGGCACTCCAGATTCGACCGATCGCTTCTGAAATTTCTTCGTCCGAGGCACCGCCTCGGAGTATCTGGCGCACGTCGAACCCTTCGGTTGCAAAAAGGCATCGGTAGAGTTTGCCGTCCACCGAGAGACGCATTCTCGAGCATTCCCGACAGAAGGGTTCGGATACCGATGAGATAAATCCGATTTCACCCGCACCGTCTTTGTAGCGCCAACGTACTGCGACTTCTCCGGTGTAGTTCGGATTCATCGGTTCGATCGGGTAGACGCTGTCGATGCGTTCGGCCAATTCTTTACTCGGCACCACTTCATCAAGTCGCCAGCCGTTGCGGGTACCGACGTCCATATATTCGATAAAACGGACGATGATTCCGGTTCCTCGGAATCTGCCGACAATCTTCAGAACCTCATCGTCATTTAACCCGCGCTTGACGACCGTATTGACTTTGACTTCACGGATACCGGCGGCTTTGGCGGCTTCAATCCCTTCGATAACACGTGCGGCAGAAAAGCCGACGTCATTGATACTCTGGAAAAGTGTTTCATCGAGAGCATCTAAAGAAACTGTAACGCGGGAGAGCCCGGCGTCTGCAAGCGCTTTAGCTTTGGCAACCAGAGCCGAGCCGTTGGTTGTCACCGCCACATCGAGATTTTTGCCGCGATGCGTCTTAAGTTCGGTCAGTTTGGCAATCAGGTGCTCGATACCTTTGCGTAGGAGCGGCTCGCCGCCCGTAAGACGGATCTTTTCCACGCCGCCTTCTACGGCGATGCGGGCCATGCGTTCGATTTCTTCAAAAGAGAGAACTTCGGTATGAGCTAAGAAATGCACGCCGTTTTCAAACTTTTCTTTCGGCATGCAGTAGCGGCATCGGAAATTACAACGATCGGTGACCGAAATTCTGAGATCACGCAAAGGACGGCCGCGACGGTCGGTCCAGTATCCGTTGGCGCGGGATACTTCACCGGTCAGAGGCACAATCTTTGATTCTGCATGAATGGGGATAATCCGTGAACTCATAACTACAGTCTTTCGAGGTACGCAATCGATTATAGGTAAGGAAGCGGGAAAAACCTATTTTTCTATCAGAGATGGTCTTTTCCGCGGGTTGATTCACCGGTTTACCCCGAGAAAGTCACGTTTGACCCCTTCGGAATACTGCTAATATTGTCTCAAACAGGATTTAAGCGGCCCTGCCGCTCTATAAAGAGAAGAACATGCAATCAGCACTCTTTGATCTGCCGGAAGTGGAGGCGGAATCCAAGCCTCATAAATCAAGCGGCCGTAAACTCAAGTCGCCCGCCTCGGTTCCGCTCGCAGAAAAAATGCGTCCGACAACGATTGACGATGTTGTCGGTCAGTCGCATCTGCTCGGACAAGGGCAGCCCCTTCGCAGTGCCTTTGAAAACTCTCATCCGC
>CAZNBL010000043.1:0-10727 GCA_964571375.1 uncultured Burkholderiaceae bacterium | reverse complement strand
GCCGAATGCTGGGGTCCGGTCTATGACGACGTTCCCTTCTACAAGCTCTGCCGCCGTTCGATGAATAAGCCCGGCTACGCTACATTCAACGTGTTCGGCGGCGAAGACTTCCGCCGCTCTCTCGACCATATCAGCGAAGCATTCGACGGCCGCGTGCTCTTTACACCTGAAGTTCAGGAAGGCAACCGAATCATTATTGCGGCTACCGGTCCGAAGCAGGTTTGGGATGCCGCCGAGCTGCAAAAGAGAGGCGAAGCATTCCGCAAGGCCTACAAGCTGCCTGCAGACAAGTGGGTCAAGGCCCTTCAGAAGGAAAACGGTCTCGGCGATACGTTCGAGTTTTAACCAGAAGTTTTCCGGATAGAACAATGCCCTGTTTGAAGCGATTCAAGCAGGGCAGTTTTTTTATTCGGCGTCGTTCTTTTCTTTGTATTCGCAAAGATGCCGGATGGTGCACCCGGAACAATCGGGTTTTCTCGACTTACAGACGTAGCGGCCGTGGAAGATGAAGTAGTGGTGCGCTTCGAGAAGGTATTCCTTCGGAGTTAAGCGCTCCATCTTGGCCTGCACCTCGTCGGTGGTTTTGCCTTTGGCGTAGCCGGTTCGGTTGGCAACGCGGAACACATGCGTGTCGACGGCAATACGGGGAATGCGGAAAGCGACGTTCAATACGACGCTGGCTGTTTTCTTACCGACACCGGGCAGTGAAACCAATTTATCGAAGTCGGCGGGGACTTCTCCGCCGAAGTCGTCGATCAGCTTCGCGCAGAGCGCCATGATGTTCTTTGCTTTGGTGTGGTGCAGTCCTACGTGGCGGATGTATTCCTTGAGCTTTTCTTCACCGAGTTCAAGGATAGCCTCAGGGGTAGGGGCGGCCGCAAAAAGAGGGCGGGTCGCAATATTGACGGATTTGTCGGTCGCCTGAGCGGAAAGAGAAACGGCAACGAGAAGCTCAAAGGGATTGGAAAATTCCAGCTCGCTTTTCGGATGGGGATCCGGCTCAGAGAGGATCCTCATGATCTCCGCGCGTTTCTCTTTATTCACGTTTTAAGCCTTTTTGGCGAGAAGCTTGGCAAGGAATGCTTTCTTATCGAGAGCCTTGCTCTTTTCTTTGAGTTTGCGCTCGGCTTCGAGACGGCGCTTTTCACGTCGCTCATTGCGTTCGGCAAACCAGATACGGGCTTGATCGGCGCAAGCCTTGTCCCAGGCGCGGTCGATACGGATCATGTCCACGCAGTCCATCGGGCAGGCGATCGTGCAGAGCGTGCAGCCCGTGCATCGGTCGGCGTCCACGGCATGCATATGCTTGGGGTTGCCGAGGATGGCATCGGTCGGGCAGACCCGGATGCATCGCGAGCAGCCGATGCATCGCTTGGGATCGATTACGGCGACTTCGGGCGGAACATGTTCGCCGCATTCGGGATTGAGAGGCTTGACCGGGATGCCTGTCAGTTCGGCGAGAAGTGCAATACCTTCGTCGCCGCCTGCAGGACAGCGGTTGATATCGGCTTCGCCTGCGGCAATTGCTTCGGCGTAGGCCTTGCAGCCGCGGTAGCCGCATTGTTCGCACTGTGTCTGAGGCAGCAGTGCGTCAATCTTCTGAGCTTGCGTCAACATAATGATGAGGAATTACCAAAGTGTTTCGGCAAGCAGATTGCCGGGGTTGCCTCGTCTCGGGGAGACGAAGCCCTGTTTTTTGAGCAGGTTGCGTACATCCTGAACCATGTCGGGATTGCCGCAGAGCATGACGCGGGATTCTTCGCTGTCGAACTTGACGCCGGCAGCTTCTTCGAGGACGCCGCTTTCGATGAGTGCGGGAATGCGCTCCGAGAGATGCTCCGTGTTTTCGCGGGTGACAACCGGCACGCAGCAGAGACGACGGCCTTCGGCACCCGCAAGACGCGGGTCTTCCGAGACTTCTTTAAAGAGGTCTTCGTAGGCGAGATCTTCTCTGTTACGCACTGAGTGAACCACGACGACGGTCGGCCACTGCTGCCAGGTTTCTTCGTTACGGATAAGGCCGATGAAAGGCGCAAGTCCCGTGCCGCTTGAAAGCAGCCAAAGAACCGAGCCGCCCGGGATTCTGTCCGGAGTCATAAAGCCCATCGGTTCGGCTTCAAGTACGGCCTGATCGCCGACTTCAAGCGCGGTCAGTCGGGGCGATAAGGCACCGCCCTCGATGGCCACAATAAAGAACTCGATGAACGGATCCTCGGGACGGGATGCCGTCGAGTAGGCGCGTCCGACATAGGTACCGTCTTCGCCCGTCAAACCGATACGGGCAAACTGTCCGGGCTTGAAATGAAATTCAGCGGGACGCTCGAATCGAAGCGAGACCAGGCCTTCGCGCCAGACTCGCTTTTCGATCAAAGTGACGGTAAATGCGTTTTCGGGAAGCATTGAAAACCTTATTCTTCCCAGCTCTTCTTGAGGTACTGACGCTTGTCGGCAACGTCCTTCCACTTGTCGGCTTCGTCGCTGTGGGGCTTCATGCGTGTGATGGAGGGCCAGACACGGGCGAGTTCGGCGTTCAGGGAGATGAATTCCTGCTGATCTTCAGGAACATCTTCTTCAGCCATGATGGCGTTGGACGGGCATTCGGGAATGCAGACGGCGCAGTCAATGCATTCTTCCGGGTCAATTACCAGGAAATTCGGGCCTTCGCGGAAGCAGTCAACCGGGCAGACATCAACGCAGTCAGTGTATTTGCAGATGACGCAGGGTTCGGTAACGACGTGTGCCATTGAATTTTCTCCAGATTTCTAGAACTTAAAAATAAGATAAGCCGACTATTTTAACGGATTTGATTTGCAATGGATGCATCTTATGACGCGATATAGGCAATCGAACACGGTTTTGCGCACGTCAAAAGAGAGCGGCGGAAATTAACATAATTTAAATTATGATAATTTGAACTATGTAACAGCAAACCCAGAGGGGATCCTTGTGCAATATCCCGAAATTCTGGGGGCGACAGGGAAATTGCACCTTTTTCGCGGGTAGACTTGCCAAGAAAAGTATTGGATTAGACAGATGATTATTACTTCTCTCCTCGACACCGACCTTTATAAATTTACGATGATGCAGTGTGTTCTGCATCAGTTCCCCGGTGCGAAGGTTGAATATAAGTTCAAATGCCGCACACCCGGCACGGATCTGCAGAGTGTTCTCCCCGAGATCAACGAGCAGCTCGATGCTCTTTGCACGCTGACATTTAAAAAGGAAGAACTCGACTATCTGAGAAGTCTCAGATTCATGAAGAGCGACTACGTCGATTTTCTTGAGCTTTTCCGCTTGAAGCGCTCGTCTATCGAAGCCGTACCCGAAGCGGGCAGCGACACGGGTATCGAAATCCGTATCCGCGGTCCCTGGCTGCACACCATTTTGTTTGAAATTCCGGTGCTCGCTATCATCAACGAGTGCTACTACCGGAAGTACTACCCGAATCCGGACTACGAAGAAGGCAGAAAGCGTCTGAGAAACAAGATCGCTCTGCTTCACGAAATGCCGGAGCGCCCCGGTCTTTCCATTTCCGACTTCGGTACACGCCGCCGCTTCTCCCGCGTCTGGCAGCAGGAAGTGATCCGGATTCTTAAGAATGAAATGAGCGAACATTTCACCGGCACCAGCAATGTACTGCTTGCAATGGAAGAGGGGCTGATTCCGCACGGCACGATGGCGCATGAATATCTGCAGGGCTGTCAGGCTCTCGGTCCGAGACTTCGCGACACTCAGATGTACGGCTTTGAAATGTGGGCCAGAGAGTACAGAGGCGACCTCGGTATCGCTTTGAGCGACGTTTACGGCATGAAGGCATTCCTCAGGGACTTCGACCTTTATTTTTGCAAGCTCTTTGACGGAGCGCGCCACGATTCCGGAGATCCCTTCGTCTGGGGCGAAAGCATGATCGAACACTACAAGAGAAACCGTATCGATCCGCTTACCAAGACGCTGATTTTCTCCGACATGCTCGACTTCCCGAAGGTCATCAAACTTTACCAGCGCTTCCACGGACGTATCCGTCTCGGCTTCGGTATCGGTACCAATCTGACCAACGATATCGGTTATCCGTCCATGCAGAACGTTATCAAGATGGTTCGCTGCAACGACCAGCCGGTAGCGAAAATTTCGGACGAACCCGGCAAGAGTATGTGCGAAGATCCTGAATATCTTAAGTATTTACGTCAGGTATTTCAGGTTTAATTTGGTATAGGGGGGAATTCTCTATTGCCAACCCGATGAAAATTTGCAAGACTATTTTCTTAAGTTGATAAGAAAATTTTACATTGCGGAATTCAGAGAATTTGAAGTACGGTTTGATTCCGCGGTGTCCAACCTAACGGAGTATTTCGATGCTGAATTCATTCAGTAAGAGAGCGGGACTTTTGGGAGCATTGGCTATGCTTCCGACCAGTGCTTTTGCCGCTCTTCCGGGTGCCGAACTTTCCCTTTGGTGGGCGGTTCCCTTTGCAGGCGTGCTGCTCAGTATTGCGCTTTGCCCGCTCTTCCTGACTCATTTCTGGCACCAACACTACGGTAAGGTCGCTGTCGGCTGGGGTCTGCTCTGCGCAATCCCGCTCCTGATCTGCTTCGATCTCGAAACCAGTACGCATGCGCTTGCTCATGCGCTGATCGGCGACTATCTTCCCTTCATCATCTTCGTCGGCGCTCTCTACACCGTAGCGGGCGGCATTCATCTGCAGGGAAGTCTCGTCGGCAAGCCGTCTCTGAATACGGCCATTCTCTTTGTCGGCGCTATTTTTGCCAATTTCATGGGCACAACCGGTGCCGCCATGCTTCTGATCCGCCCGCTTATCGAAGCCAACCGCTTCCGCCGCTATCAGATGCATTCCTACATCTTCTTCATCTTTATCGTTGCCAATATTGCAGGTTCTCTTACCCCGCTCGGCGATCCTCCGCTGTTCCTCGGTTTCCTGCGCGGCGTCGATTTCTTCTGGACCGCCACCCATCTTTGGGAAGTGACCGGTCTTGTTGTCGCACTGCTTCTTGCCGTCTACTTTGCGCTTGATACTTACTTCTACCGCAAGGAACTCAAGGACAACGCCGAAGTCCGCGCTCACAGCAACGACAAGATCTCCTTCAAGATCCAGGGCGGCATCAACTTCGTTCTGCTCGCCTGCATCATCGGTGCCGTACTGATGTCCGGTATGTGGAAGAGCGGCGTGGAATACCATTTCCTCGGTCTGCACCTTGCGCTTGAATCTCTGGCCCGCGACGCTATCTTTGTTGCCGTTGCTCTTACTTCTTTGGCCGTTACCAAGCGCGAATACCGCGAAGCCAACCAGTTCAGCTGGGAACCGATCGTTGAAGTCGGCAAGCTCTTCTTCGGTATCTTCATCACCATCGTTCCGGTTCTCGAAATGCTCCGAGCCGGCACAAGCGGTGCTTTTGCTCCGGTTGTTGCCATGGTGACAGGTGCCGACGGCGCTCCGGTCAATGAAATGTACTTCTGGCTTGCCGGTCTGCTTTCGAGCTTCCTCGACAACGCTCCGACATACCTCGCATTCTTCAACCTTGCCGGCGGCGATCCCGCAATCCTGATGACAGAGGGCTATCACACTCTGATGGCTATCTCCATGGGTGCCGTGTTCATGGGCGCGATGACTTACATCGGCAACGCTCCGAACTTCATGGTTGTTTCGATCGTTCAGAACCGCGGTATCAAGATGCCGAGCTTCTTCGGCTACATGCTGTGGTCCTACGGTATCCTCGTTCCGATCTTCCTGCTTATTACATGGCTCTTCCTGATGTAATCAGGCAACCCGAAATCTGATCGGGAACATCTGTACAAGAGCGCTCCGGAAAGTAATCTTTCCGGGGCGTTTTCGATATAGGTGTTCCGCTTTGTATAAAATCGGATAAAACAGATTTTTCCATTGAAATGACACAGACCAAGCAATATTCTTTCTCCTCTCACGGAGTCGGAGACAGTCACTATACGCACCAGGGCGAAGGTTCTTCCTGGAAAGTGCTCGCCGTGGCCGTTGCTCTGACCGTCGGTTTTGCCGGCGTGGAAGTGGTGGGCGGTCTGCTGTCGAATTCTCTTGCGCTGATTTCGGACGCCGGTCACATGGTGACCGATGCGTTTTCGCTTTTCTTTGCGCTTGTCGCCAACTGTCTCTCCCGCGGTGCGGCATCCAACCGATTCTCCTTCGGTTTTGCCAAGGTGGAGGTCATTGCCTCCTTCATCAACGGCCTTTTGATGTTCGCAGTCGTGGGCTGGATTGTTTTTGAGGCGGTCGAGCGATTTACCGCGCCGGTACCGGTGGCGGGCGCAAATGTGGTTGCCGTGGCCGTGATCGGTCTTGCGGTCAACGTGATTGTAGCTTTCGTACTTTCCCGCGACGACAAGAGTCTCAATACCCGTGCGGCACTTGTGCACGTGATGGGCGACTTGCTCGGCTCGCTTGCAGCGATTGCGGGCGGCGCCGTTATCTGGGCGGGAGGCCCGGTCATTGTCGACCCGGCGCTTTCCATCTTCGTGAGCCTTCTGATTCTGAAATCGACCTTCGGTATTATCGGTACTTCCGTGCGCCAGCTCATGGATGCGGTCCCCGAAGGGATTCCGTACGATAAGGTGGGTCTCGAGATCGGAGAAATCAAAGATGTGCTCGAAGTGCACGACCTGCATATTTGGGATATGTCCCCAAACGAAATCGCTCTGCAGGCCCATCTGACGATCGCAAGTCTGGACAGCTGGTCTGCGATTCTTCGGGAAGCGAGGACAAAACTTCGCGAACATTACGGGATCACACACGTCACACTCCAGCCGGAATTGCCCGCAGAAGCTCTTCGGGAAGAAAACGAAGAAAATGCGGGGGCAGAGAAACCTTAGTGTTTTGCGGCTGTCAAATATGTAAAAACTATTTGAACCGACTCTTTATCTTCTTTTTTATTTACTTCAATTTTTATATACTCACAGGAGACCTTATATAGTCCGGAAGGGCTCGCAGAAGTGTTGCTGTCCAACAGCGGCAGCACCTCTGTATAATTAAGTTTTCCGCGCCTTTCTTATTGTTAAGAAGGGCTCAAATTTTAATGAGCGCACTGATGACCAAATACGTGTTTGTTACTGGGGGTGTTGTATCCTCCCTTGGCAAGGGTATTGCTGCGGCTTCCCTTGCTGCGATACTTGAATCTCGCGGCCTTAGCGTCACGATGATCAAAATGGATCCTTACATCAACGTCGACCCGGGAACTATGAGTCCGTTCCAGCACGGTGAAGTCTTCGTAACCGAAGACGGCGCTGAAACCGACCTTGACCTTGGTCACTATGAGCGTTTCATTACGCCGAAGATGCGTAAGGCCAATAACTTTACAACCGGCCAGATCTACCAGAACGTTCTGAGAAAGGAACGTCGCGGCGAATACCTCGGCAAGACTGTTCAGGTTATTCCGCACATCACCAACGAAATTCAGGATTACATCGCCCGCGGCGCTCATGCTGCCGGTGATCCCGATATCGCTATCGTTGAAATCGGCGGTACCGTCGGTGACATCGAATCCCTGCCGTTCCTCGAAGCCGTCCGCCAGCTTTCTCTGCGCGCCGGTCAGAACAGCACCTGCTTCGTTCACCTGACTCTGGTTCCGTGGATCGGCAGCGCCGGCGAACTCAAGACAAAGCCGACTCAGCACTCCGTCAGCGAACTGAGAAAGATCGGTATCACTCCGAATGTCCTGCTCTGCCGTGCAGACCGCAAGATTCCGGAAGACGAATGCGCCAAGATCTCTCTGTTTGCCAACGTTCCGCTCGACGGCGTTATCTCCGTCTGGGACGTCGATACCATCTACAAGGTACCGATGATGCTGCGCGACCAGGGTCTCGACGATATCGTCCTCAAGACTCTCGGTATCGAAGCCAAGCCGAGCGATCTGTCCGCTTGGGATGAAGTTGTCCGTCGTCTTGAAAACCCGACAGACATCGTCAAGGTTGCCATGATCGGCAAGTACGACCTGAAGGATTCCTACAAGTCCCTTAACGAAGCTCTGACCCACGCCGGCATCCATACCGGTCACAAGGTTGACGTTACCTTCATCGAAGCCGAACAGCTCGAAAAGGAAAACGGTACAGACGTTCTCAAGGGTATGGACGCTATTCTCGTTCCGGGCGGCTTCGGCAAGCGCGGTACAGAAGGCAAGATCCGTGCCGTTGAATACGCTCGTAAGAACAATGTTCCGTACCTCGGTATCTGCCTCGGTATGCAGCTCTGCGTTGTTGAATTCGCCCGCCACGTTTGCGGCCTCGGCGGTGCCAACTCCACAGAACTCGATCCGCAGACTCCGCATCCGGTTGTTGCTCTCATCACCGAATGGACCGACCACACAGGTAAGGTCGAAGTTCGTGACGAAGACGCCGACAAGGGCGGCACAATGCGTCTCGGCCGTCAGGAAGTTCCGGTTAAGGCCGGCACACTGGCTCACAAGATCTACGGTGATCACGTTGCCGAAAGACATCGTCACCGCTACGAAGTCAACAACTCTTACTGCGACCGCTTTGAAGAGCACGGTATGGTTATTGCCGCCCGTACAACAGGCGAAAACCTGCCGGAAATCGTTGAGCTTCCGAATCACCGCTTCTTCATCGGCGTGCAGTTCCATCCGGAATTCACATCGACACCGCGTTTCGGTCACCCGCTGTTCAACGCTTTCGTAACAGCTGCTTCCGAATACCACAAAGACAACGAAAAGACAGAGGCATAATTCATGCAGATCTGCGGCTATGAAGTGGGCCTTGACAAGCCCTTTATCCTCCTGAGCGGTCCTTGCGTTATCGAAAGCGAGGATATGGTTCTTGAAATTGCCGAAACCATGAAGGGTATTACCGACCGTCTCGGTATTCCCTACGTGTTCAAGGCAAGCTTTGACAAGGCCAACCGTTCCAGCGATACAAGCTTCCGAGGTCTCGGCATGCAGCGCGGACTTCAGATTCTTGAGAAAGTTAAGAAAGAAGTCGGCGTGCCGGTCGTTACCGACGTGCATACAGCTGAAGAAGTCCCCGAAGTGGCCGCAGTTGTCGATTTGCTGCAGACACCGGCATTCCTTTGCCGCCAGACAGACTTCATCGTAGCCTGTGCTCAGAGCGGCAAGCCTGTCAATATCAAGAAGGGCCAGTTCCTGGCTCCTCACGATATGAAGCAGGTGGTTGCCAAGGCTCAGCACGCAGCCGAAAAGGCCGGTCTGTCGACCGACCGTTTCATGGTCTGCGAACGCGGCGCAAGCTTCGGCTACAACAATCTTGTATCCGACATGCGCAGCCTTGTCATCATGCGCGAGACAGGTTGTCCGGTTGTCTATGATGCTACTCACAGCGTTCAGCTGCCCGGCGGTCTCGGTTCGAGCTCCGGCGGTCAGAGAGAACATGTTCCGCCGCTTGCCCGCGCTGCTGTTGCAGCGGGTGTTTCCGGTATTTTCATGGAAACTCACCCGAATCCTGCAGCCGCCAAGAGCGACGGCGCCAACAGCGTTCCGCTCGGTCGCATGGAAGAGCTTCTCGGCTCCCTGGTTGCGATCGACCGAGTAGTGAAATCCCAGAATATTTTCTTAGAAGATACCTTTTAAAAAGAGCAGAGGTAAAAATGAGTGCAATTGTTGAGGTCATCGGCCGTGAAGTTATCGACTCCCGCGGCAACCCCACAGTCGAATGCGACATCCTGTTAGAAAGCGGTGCTTTCGGCCGTGCTGCTGTTCCGAGCGGCGCTTCCACCGGCAGTCGCGAAGCCATCGAACTGCGTGACGGCGACAAGTCCCGTTACCTCGGTAAGGGCGTTCTCCAGGCTGTTGCCAACGTCAACGGCGAAATCCGTGACGAAATCCTCGGTCTCGACGGTCTCGATCAGGCTCTGATCGACCGCGTCATGATCGCTCTTGACGGTACACACAACAAGGCCCGTCTCGGTGCCAACGCTATCCTTGCTGTTTCTCTGGCTGTTGCCAAGGCTGCTGCCGAAGAAACAGGTCTGCCGCTTTACCGCTACTTCGGCGGTTCCTGCGGTATGCAGCTGCCGGTTCCGATGATGAACGTCATCAACGGCGGTGCACACGCCAACAACAACCTGGACATCCAGGAATTCATGATCATCCCGGTCGGCGCTCCGAGCTTCCGCGAAGCTCTGCGCTACGGTGCTGAAACATTCCACGCTCTCAAGAAGATCATCAACGGCCGCGGCATGAGCACAGCTGTCGGTGATGAAGGCGGCTTTGCTCCGAAGCTTGAAAGCCATGAAGAAGCTATCGAACTCGTTCTCGAAGCTATCAAGGCTGCCGGCTACGAACCGGGCAAGGACATCTGCATCGGTCTTGACTGCGCTTCCAGCGAATTCTTCGAAGACGGCGTCTACAACCAGAAGGGCCAGGGTCTTCGCATGACTGCTGAAGAATGGATTGCCAAGATGGTTGAATGGTGCGACCGTTACCCGATCATCTCCATCGAAGACGGTATGGCTGAAGGTGACTGGGAAGGCTGGGCCAAGCTCACAGACGCTCTCGGCGACCGTGTTCAGCTCGTCGGTGACGACCTTTTCGTAACCAACACCAAGATCCTTGAAGAAGGTATCGAAAAGGGTATCGCCAACTCCATCCTGATCAAGATCAACCAGATCGGTACACTCACAGAAACATTCGCAGCTATCGAAATGGCCAAGCGCGCCAACTACACAGCTGTTGTTTCTCACCGTTCCGGCGAAACTGAAGACAGCACTATTGCCGAC
>CAZNBL010000042.1:0-11179 GCA_964571375.1 uncultured Burkholderiaceae bacterium | reverse complement strand
GTTTCCGATTACGGTAGAAAAATTTGCCGATGAAACCGGTTCCTCAGTCGACCCTGCGGCGGTTATCGGCGGCGACCTGCAACGAAGCGGTGCATTCCGCCTGGTTGCATCCGAAGCCGAGGCGGCCGATGTCGATACGGCGCCCGATTATGAAAAGCTGAAGTCTCTCGGTACCGGTGCGGCCGTTGTCGGCAGCATTACGCATACGGGCGACGGACGCTTTCAGGTTCGCTATAAACTTTTTGATGTGGTGAAAGGACAGGAGACCGACGAGGCAAGTTTTATTGCTCCGGCAGAAGATCTGCGACTGACCGCACATCGTATTTCCGACCGTATCTATGAGAAGCTTACGGGTGAAAAGGGCGCTTTTGCCTCCCGTATCGCATTCGTGCGTCAGAGCGGTCCGAAGCAGTTCAATGTCATGATCGCCGACAGCGACGGTTTCAATCCGCTGGTTGCGCTGACAAGCCGTGAACCGATCATTTCGATCGCCTGGTCTCCGAACGGCAGACGAATTGCTTATACGACATTCGAAACACGTAAGCCGACGGTATTTATTCAGGATCTCAGTACGGGCAAGCGTACGCATGTAGCAGCGTTCCGCGGCAATAACAGCGCTCCGGCATTCAGCCCGGACGGCAAAACATTGGCCCTGGCACTTTCCAAGGACGGTCCGACTCAGATTTACCTTATCGATGTGGACGGCAGCAATCTGCGCCGCTTTACGTACAGCGACGGTATTGATACCGAACCGACGTTCTCGCCCGACGGCAAATACATTTACTTTACGAGCGACCGCGGCGGCAGTCCGCAGATTTATCGTCAGCCGCTTGTCGGCGGAAGAGCCGAACGCGTAAGCTTCGGATCTGCCTATGCCATCAGTCCGGTTGTCAGTCCGAAGGGCAACCAGCTTGCCTATATCGTCCGCTTGGGCGGTCATTTCCAGCTGGTTCAGCAGGACCTTGCCACCGGAGCCGTCGTGCCGCTTTCGCAGGTCGGCAAAAACGAGTCTCCGAGCTATGCGCCCAACGGAAATATGATCATTTTTGCTACCGATGTGGGCGGCAAGGGTGTTCTTTCGACAGTATCGACGGACGGGGCCACCCGTTCGAGACTTTCAGGATTAAACGGTGATATTCGGGAACCTGCATGGGGTCCCACAGTTAGATAAAGAAAGGGAAAAAACATGAAGAGATTATTTACAGCAGCCGCAGCCGCATTTGTGCTTTCTGCACTCACAGCCTGCTCCAGCGTTGACCTTAATCAGGACAAGAACAGCGCAGCTCTGAACGGTTCCGATCCGGCTTCTATCGAAGCAGCACTCAACAGTGCGGACGGTCCCCTCGCTCAGAAGGAAGTTTATTTCGGCTTCGACAGCTACACCGTTTCTCCGGAATACATGCCGGTTGTTGCCAACCACGCCCGTTTCCTTGCTGCTCACAAGAACCTCAAGGTAACACTTGAAGGCAATACTGACGAAAGAGGCGGTCGCGAATACAACCTCGCACTCGGTCAGAAGCGTGCAGAGGCCGTCAAGCAGAGAATGACTCTCCTCGGCGTTGATCCGGCTCAGATCGAGACTGTGAGCTTCGGCCGTGAAAAGCCGAGAGCACTCGGTAACGACGAAGCTTCTTACGCAGAAAACCGTCGTGTCGACCTGCGCTATACCATTCCTCAGCAGTAATCGCGCGTCGATTGACTTAAGATAACGAGCCGAGGGCTGTTTTCCGATGAAGACAGCCCGGGCTCGTTTTGTTTAATTCCGCTGAATATATTTTTGCTATGAAGTCCGCTCATTTAACTGCTGTAGCCGCTCTTGCACTGACTGTGTTTACTGCTCCGAGTCACGCCATGTTCGGAGACGACGAGGCCAGAAAGGCGATTTTGGAACTCCGTGAACAGCTTCAGAGCCAGCAGGAGGCTCAGCTCGCCACTTACGACCGTCTCGATAAGCTCACACGCGAATTGCAGACACTGCGCGGCGAACTCGACGAGCTCAGAAACAGTTTCGGTCGCGAGCGTCAGCGCTCCGAGAGCATGCTTGCCGATCTCAACAGTAAGTTTGAAAAGCAGGATCCTGAAATTGCTCTCAAACAGGCCGCCGAAGACCGCGAGATTTCTGCCAAACAGGACTTGGAAGCTGCAGTGAAGCTTTTCCAGTCTCAGAAGTATGATTCCGCCGTCAAATCTCTGAGCACATTTGCTCAGAAGTATCAGGACACTCAGGCCTATCCCGAATCTCAGTACTGGCTTGCAAGCTGCTACTACGCCAAGGGTCAGTTCAGCAAGGCAGTAACTACAGCGACCAAGATGGCATCTTCCTATCCCAAGCACGCCAAGGCAAGCGAAGCTCTGCTTGTCGCCGGTATGGCTCAGCTCGATGCTAAGAATCCGAGCGGCGCTAAGGCTACCTTCCGAAAGATCGTGAAGCAGTATCCGAAAAGCCAGGCTGCAAAGATCGCCAAATCCCAGCTTTAAGAACAGAGCCGATCTTCTGTCGTCCCGTTTTCGGGTCGTCTGAGCAATGCCTGCCTTTGATGTTTTGTATGCTGAAAAGTAAACAAAACAGAGGCGGGCATTATGTTTTCCGAACAAGGCAATCCGACGCATCAGGAGTTTTCGGTTTCCGTGCGTTTTTATATTGCCGCAGTCGCCGCCGGTGTTGCTGTCGGAGGACTGGGCGGTATATTTCAGCTTCTTCTTCGGTATGCGGACAGTCTTCGTCTTCAGCTGATAGAGAAGTCTTTGCAGTACGGTCCGTATTCGGGTTTTCTGTTGATTCTGATTGTCTGCGTCCTGTCGGCAGTCGCAGCACGTTTTTTAGTCGGAGCCGATGCGAGAGCCGCAGGAAGCGGTATCCAATACACAGAAGCAGTATGGCTCAATGAAGCAGCTCCGTCTCCTCTGTCTCTGATCCCGAGAAAGTTTTTCGGCGCTCTTCTTGCTCTCGGCAGCGGGATGGCGCTCGGTCGTGAAGGTCCGACGGTACAGATGGGGGAGGTACTCGGCGGTTACGCAGCCGCTCGGTTCGGTCTCTGCAGGGATGACCTTCGAATTCTCACGGTTTCTGCCGCCGGTGCCGGTCTCGGCGTCGCGTTTTCCGCCCCGCTGAGCGCAGTACTTTTCACCCACGAAGAAGTTACTCGGGCAGTGACCTTCAAAACCGTTGCGGTTTCTTTACTTTGCAGCGTTGCGGCGTGTTCGGTATCCGTCGGAATTGTCGGAGGACAGCCGGACTACTCGGCTGCGGTCCGCTCTTTTGATTTTCAGCAGACTTCTCTGATTTTGCTGTACGCCGTATTCGGTGCGTCGGCGGGTGTGCTCGGGATGTTCTATAACCGTTTTGTTTTGGCAATGCTGACGATGCGCTCTGCTTTTCATCGTATTAGCCCCGAGGCGTATGCCGGATTAATCGGAGCGTCTGTTGCCGTCCTTCTGTGGTCTGCCCCCGAGTTGGCGGGTTCGGGAGAGGTGTTGACTCAACAGTTGCTTAACAGCGCTCAGCCCCTAACTCTGCTTGTTCTGATTGCATCGGTTCGATGGATTATCGGTCCGCTCTGTTACTCGAGCGGGGTGCCGGGAGGACTCTTTGCGCCGCTTATTCTGATGGGCGGAGTCTTCGGTCAGATTTTTGCAGGATGCATCGGAGTCGATCCGGCATCTTTCTGTGCGGTCGGTATGGCGGCATTTTTTGCTGCCTCCGTGCAGGCACCGGTGACCGGTGTTCTCTTGGTGCTCGAGATGACTGCCTGCTGGCAGCTGATGATTCCGATGATGACAGCATCGGTCGCAGCTTACATAACCGCCTCGGCCGCAGGGGAGGAAGGTATCTATACCTCGCTTCGGAAAATAGCGTTTGCCGATGAATAGTTAACGTATTGATCCGACTTATTTTTAAGGGTTTCTCCTTTATTCGGAGAACGAGATTCACCGGCTTGATAAAATGAAGCCCTCATTTAATAGATAAATTGTGTGCTCTCAGGGCAAAGCCGAGAAGCCGCAGTGATATAGGTATGACTGAAAAGTTATCCGGTGCGTCCGTTCTCAGGGATCGTTATATCAACCGAGGTACTGCGTTTTCCGATGCAGACCGTGATCGTTTGAAGATCCGAGGACTGGTTCCGCCTGTCGTAAAAACTATCGAGCAACAGGCTCAGCGAGTGATGGAGCGTATCCGCAGCCAGGAAAATCCCCTGGAAAAGTATGTGACGCTCGACACTTTGCGCACACGTAATCAGACACTTTTCTTTCACGTCCTTGCCAACAACATTCGTGAACTGATGCCGATCGTTTATACACCGACCGTCGGCAAGGCCTGCATGGAGTTCGACCATCTTCTGCTCGATGCTTCCGGCCTCTATGTTTCCATCGATGATCTCGGCCGTGTGGACGAGCTCGTGGCCAATGTTCCTCTCGATGAAGTCGATGTGATTGTCGTTACCGACGGCGAACGCGTGCTCGGTCTCGGCGATCTCGGTGCTCGCGGCATGGGTATTCCGAAGGGCAAACTTGCACTCTATACCGTCTGCGGCGGTATTCCTCCGTCAAGGACTCTGCCGGTGATGATCGATGTCGGCACCAATAACGCCGCCCTGACGCAGGATCCTCTGTATCAAGGTCTTCCGCATGTTCGTATTGACGGAGATTCCTACTACAAACTGCTCGAAGAATTCATTACAGCAGCCCGTAAGCGCTGGCCGAATGTTCTGATTCAGTTCGAGGATTTTGCCAACCACCATGCCTTTGAATTGCTTGATACCTGGAAGAATCAGGTAACGTGCTTCAACGACGATATTGAAGGTACGGCTGCAGTAACGCTTGCCGGCTTTTACTCTGCCGTGCGTGCCAAAGGTTCGAAACTTTCGGACGAGAAGATTCTGTTCTTCGGTGCCGGTGAAGCTGCTATCGGTGTAGCCAACCTTCTGGTCGCAGCTATGGAAGAAGAAGGTTTAAGCCGCGAAGAAGCGAGCAACCGTATCTATATGTTCGATTCCAAGGGGCTGGTCAACGCTCATCGCGAAGATATCAGCGACGGTAAGAAGAGCTTTGCTCATGATGAAGAGACGGGCGGAGATACGCTTCTCGAAGCGATCGAACTGGTCCGTCCGACAGCAATTGTCGGTTCTGCAGCTCAGGCCGGTGCCTTTAATGCCTATGTGCTCGGCACGATGTCCCGCTTCAGCGAACGTCCGATTATTTTTGCGCTTTCCAACCCGACATCCAAGGCTGAATGTACGGCACGCGATGCCTACGTATACACAGCCGCAACATGCCTCTTTGCGAGCGGCAGTCCGTTCGGTCCCGTCGATATCGACGGTAAGACCTATATTCCGCGACAGGCCAATAACTTCTATATTTTCCCGGGTGTCGGTCTCGGAGCAGTTGTCAGCCGCGCCAAGACTCTGCCTCAGGGAGTATTCCTTGCGGCAGCGCGGGCATTGGCAGCCTGTGTTACCGACGAAGAGCTTGAACAGGGCAGTCTCTATCCGCCGGTAGATAAGGTAGCGGATGTTTCTCTGGTGGTGGCGGAGGCTGTAGCCGAATACTGCTATCAGAACGGTTTGGCCGGCAATGAAAGACCGGAAGATCTGGTCGGTGCTCTGAACAGCTACCGCTATGTTCCCGAGTATCCTTGCGAAGCTCAGGAAGAGCCGCAGGCATAAGTCAAACAATGGAAGCAAAGCATTCTGACGGCAAAGCTGCCGAAGAGGCCGTTCAAGCCGGTCAGAAGGCACTGGCACGTCTGCACGGCGAGCCGGTCTATACGTTACCCCTGTCTCTTTATATTCCGCCCGATGCGCTCGAAGTGTTTCTTGAATCTTTCGAGGGGCCGCTCGACTTTCTGCTGTATCTGATCCGCCGACAGAAGTTCGATATTTTGGATATTCCCGTGGCGGAACTTACCGAGCAGTATCTCTACTACGTCGATCAGATTAAAGATTCGGATATCGAGCAGGTCGGCGAGTATCTGCTGATGGCCGCTTACCTCGTTGAGATCAAAACCAAGAGTCTGCTGCCGAAAGAAGTCGATGAAAACGGCGAAGAGGTCGACCCGAGAGCCGAAATTATCCGACAGCTGGTCGAGCGCGATAAGTTGCAGAAAGCTGCGGGCTATCTCGACGGTCTGCCTCAGCTCGGCCGCGATTTTGAAGTTGCGGCGGTTGTCGAAGAAGCGGTAAAGACTGTCGATGAACCGGAAGTAACCGCTGCAATGCTTGCGGAAGCCTGGCAGCAGGTGCTTGCTTATGCCAGCACCAAAGTCAGCCATAAAATCACCCGCCAGGAGCTCAAAGAGCGCGAGGTGATGGTACACATTCTCAATGTCCTTAAGACACGTCGTCTGATTACATTCACCGAACTACTCTCAGAAGCCGAGAGCCTGCAGGAATGTGTCGTGATGTTCATTTCTTTACTGGAAATGCAAAAAGCGCGGCTGGTTCGAATTACCCAGTCCGCGCCTTTTACGCCTATCTATCTCGAGGCGGCAGAGCCGCCCGAGCCGACGGCTTCTCAGATCACTTTACCTCTCTGAGTTCGATTTCTTCTTCAGCTTTGCGCTGCTTGCTTTCGATTTCGTAAACAGCCTGCTGAGCCAGAGCAATGGCAGTATCCATGTCCGGAGCCATGTATTTGCCGAGAAGCTTATCGAGTCCGATACGTTCCATCTGCTTGAGCGGATGGTCGCTTGCGCCGGCAATGATCAGGATCTTGCCGTGCTTGACCATGGAGCGCTGGAAGGCTTCGATGATTTCCATCGCACTGTTGTCGATGCTGAGAAGTTCTGTGAAGTTGAAGATGATGACTTCAGGGGAGTTCGGAGCAGAAATGTGCTTCGGATCGGTAACGATTTCAAGCTTGGAAACGGAACCGAAGAAGAGAGCACCTTCCATCAGCCAGGCTTCGACCTTGCTCGAAACATCGAACGGCAGTGTCTGCGGCAGAACGCGTGTCAGTGTGTTCATACGATAGAGGAAGAACACGGCGGCAACGAGGAGGCCGACTTCAACAGCGACGGTAAGGTCGAAGATCACAGTGAGGAAGAAGGTCGACAGCATGGTGGCCTTATAGCTCATTGTGAACTGATGCAGACGGACGAATTCGTGCCAGTTGCCCATGTTGTATGCCATGAACAGAAGGATGGCAGACAGACAGCAGAGCGGTACGTTTTCGGCAAGCGGAGCAGCCAGAAGAACGATGGCGAGCAGTGTGATGGCATGAACCATACCGGCAATCGGGCTGACAGCACCGCTCTTGATGTTGGTGACTGTACGGGCAATCGTACCGGTGGACGGCAGACCGCCGAAGAACGGAACGATACAGTTGGCGATACCCTGACCCATCAGTTCCTGATTAGGATCGTGACGGTCATCGGTCATTGCATCGGCTACGCGGGCACAGAGCAGAGATTCGATAGCGCCGAGCAAAGCCAGTGTGACGGCAGGACCGACCAGACCCTTCATGGCACCCCAGGAGAGTTCGGGGACGGAAATTCCCGGCAGGGACTGCGGGATGCCGCCGAACTTGCTGCCGATGGTTTCAACCGGAAGATTAAAGAGGGTGACGGCTGTAGTCATTACAACCAGGACAACAACGGTGCCCGGGACGTGTGCCATCCAACGCTTCCAGGGAGCGCCGCCCATTGTCCAGGATCTCGGCCAGAGGAAGACGATCAGCAGGGATGCCAGACCCATGCCAAGAGCATAGAAGTTGAGCGAGGATATGTTGCTGTAGAGCGTCTGAATCTGATGGAAGAAGTCAGCCGGCATCTTTTCGATCTGCAGACCGAGGAAGTCCTTCACCTGAGACAGTGCGATCATAACGGCAATACCGTTGGTAAAGCCGATCACGATGGAAATCGGAATAAAGCGGATGAAGCTGCCGATCTTAAACAACCCCATCAGGCACAACAGGATGCCTGAGAAGAAAGTTGCGATCAGGAGATTGCCGACACCGTACTGAGCGATGATGCCGTAGACAATCACGATGAAGGCACCGGCCGGACCGCCGATCTGAACTTTACAGCCGCCGAGCAGAGAGATCAGGAAGCCTGCGATGATGGCTGTGTAGATACCGGCTTCCGGAGTCAGACCGGAAGCAATGGCGAATGCCATAGCCAGAGGCAGAGCGACCACGCCGACGGTCAGACCTGCAGAAATATCTTTTGTGAGCATCTCGAAGGAATAACCCTTCAGGACGTTCAGTGATGCCGGATGGAAGGCGGCAATCGGGAAGCGATGCAGAGCATCGACAATATGCTGTCGTTTATGACTCATTTTGGTTGAAGGAAGGCTAGTCGAAGTAGGTTAATGCCTGAAAAAAGAATATCCCGCAAAAGTTTATTCCCTTCTCCCGCGGTTGCGAGAGAAGGGAAGCAGAATTACGGGAAAAATCCTTGAGAGGGTCTGCGGTTAGTGCAGACGCATTCCGGGCTGTGCGCCGGGGAACGGTTCGAGCAGGTACAGTCCGGAGGGATGCTTGCTGCCGTCGCTGGCACTCAGAATCATGCCTTCGGAAACACCGAAGGTCATCTTACGCGGTTCAAGGTTGGCTACGACAACGGTAAGCTTGCCTTCGAGGTCCTTCGGATCGTAGTAGGCTGCGATACCGGAGAAGACGTTGCGCAGGCGGCCTTCGCCGAGGTCAACGGAGAGCTGCAGAAGTTTCTTGCTCTTTTCGACCTTGGTGCACTTGACGATACGTCCGATGCGCAGGTCTACCTTCTGGAAATCGTCGAAATTGATGTTCGGAGCGATTTCTTCGAATTCGATGTCGGCAGCAGAGGCTGCTTCGGCTGCCGGCTTGGCGGCTTCTTCCTTGGCAGGTTCTTCGGCCTTCGGGTTGCTCAGAGCAAAGAGATTGACGAGCTGATCCTCAGTGGCTCTCTGCATCAGGTGCTTGAAGGGCTTGAGTTCAGTTGCGTCGTTAAGGCTGTTTTCCACACAGTTCCAATCCTGGGCACCGCAGCCGAGAAGTTCTTCGACAGCTTCAGCTGTACGCGGAAGAACCGGCTTGAGGTACAGAGTGAGCAGGCGGAAGGCTTCGAGCGTGATGGAGCAGACGGACTTGAGTTCGGCAGCAGCTTCCGGGTTCTTGGCGAGTTCCCAGGGCTTGTTCTGATCAACGAATTCGTTGGTCTTGTCTGCGAGTTCCATGATGCGGCGCAGGGAGCGGCTGTATTCGCGGGTTTCGTAACCGTTGCGGATGTATTCGGCTTCCTGCTTGATGGCGGCGATCAGATCGCTGCCGGCAATAGCGGCGGCATCAACGCGGCCTTCGAAGCGCTTGACGAGGAAGCCGGAGCAACGGCTTCCGATATTGACGTACTTACCGATCAGGTCGGAGTTGATACGTGCAATGAAGTCGGCACGGTTGAAGTCGACGTCTTCGACCTTCGAGTTGAGCTTGAAGGCGATGTAGTAACGCAGCCATTCCGGATCCATATTGAGGTCGAGATAGACCAGCGGGTTCAGACCTGTGCCGCGGCTCTTACTCATCTTGGCGCCGTCAACAGTGACGAAGCCGTGAGCGTAGACGTGATCCGGTGTCTTGAACGGCTTCTTGGCAAAGTTGAGCATTGCCGGCCAGAAGAGTGTGTGGAAGTAAACGATATCCTTACCGATGAAGTGGATCTGTTCGGTGTCTTCAGAGGAAAGGAGTGTTTCGAAATCGATGTTCTGCTTGGCGCAGTAGGACTTCAGAGAGGCAAGATAGCCGATCGGAGCATCAAGCCAGACATAGAAGTACTTGCCCGGATGATCCGGGATTTCAATGCCGAAGTACGGAGCATCGCGGGAAATATCCCAGTCGGCGAGATCGCCGTCCTTGCCGAGCCATTCTTCTGTCTTGGCAACGATCTGGGACTGCAGACGCTGTGTGCCGTCCTTGGCTTCGCCCTTGGTCCATTCGCGCAGGAATTCTACGCAGCGCGGATCGGAGAGCTTGAAGAAGAGATGTTCGGAAGTTCTCAGTTCAGGGGTACTGCCGGAGAGAGCCGAATACGGATTGACGAGTTCGGTCGGAGCGTAAACAGCACCGCACTTTTCGCAGGAATCGCCGTACTGGTCGGTTGCGCCGCACTTCGGGCAGGTGCCCTTGATGAAGCGGTCGGCAAGGAACATATTGCGGACCGGATCGTAGAACTGTTCGATGTCCTTCGAGTAAATCAGACCGGCTTCCACAAGCTTTTTGTAGATTGTCTGAGACAGCTCTGTGTTTTCAGGGCTGTTGGTGGAGTGCCAGTTGTCGAACTTGATGAGGAAGCCGTCGAGGTACTGCTTGCGGCCGTCCTGAATCTTGCCGATGAATTCTTCGGGTGTGACGCCGAGCTTCTGGGCCGAAATCATGATCGGGGCACCGTGGGCATCGTCAGCACCGATGAAGTGAACAGTATTGCCGCACATGCGCTGATGTCTTACCCAAATGTCGGCCTGGATGTATTCCATGATGTGGCCGATATGGAAATTGCCGTTGGCGTACGGCAGAGCTGTCGTGATAAATAGCGTGCGTTTTGTCATTTGTATGATCAACAATACTGAAGAACTAAAACGTTTATTTTACCAAGCACAAAGTTGAACTTCAGCAAACTTCTGCATATTGGATAAGAAGTTTGAATCTGCATCAAAAAAAATCGAAAAAGCAGAGGGAGTATCCGAACCTCCGTACCGTTTTTCCGGTTATGTTTCGCCTTCGCAGGCTGTACTTCGGAAAGCCGCAATCAAAAGTTAAGGAATTCGCTTTAAAATCCTCCGCAGACAGTAATTATCAAGTTGGAGAGGCCAATGCAGGAAAGAATTAAGGCATTGCTTTCCGATGTGATCGATCCCAATACAGGATTGAGTCTTGTTGCATCGAAAGCATTGAAGAGCGTTGAAGTAAACGGCGATAAGGTTAAGGTCGAAGTCGAACTCGGCTACCCCGCAAAGAGTCAGGTGGCTCTGATTGCCGGTTTGGTTCAGGAAAAGTTGGCTTCTGCCGGCATTGATGCCGAGGTTGCCGTTACGCAGAAGATCATTGCTCATCAGGTACAGATGGGCGTGAAGGTCTTTGAAAACGTGCGCAACATCATTGCTGTTTCCTCCGGTAAGGGCGGTGTCGGCAAGAGTACGGTTGCTGCCAACCTTGCACTGGCTCTTCAGGCTGAAGGTGCCCGAGTCGGTCTTCTCGATGCCGACGTTTACGG
>CAZNBL010000041.1:0-12476 GCA_964571375.1 uncultured Burkholderiaceae bacterium | reverse complement strand
CTTCGCTGCCGGTCTTCGTGCCGCTGGCGTCATCGACGTTTTCGTTCAGTACCTGACTCACGCTAACGAAGTTGCCAAGATCGGCGGTTCCGTCGGTCCCTTCATCCTGGCAGTTCTGACCGGTTCCGGCGACGCCGCAGCCTTCGCATTTAACGAAGCTGTTACCGTTCACGCCGAACAGTTCGGTCTCACTATCGACGGCCTCGGCTATCTCGCCATGATGGCTGCCGGTGTCGGCCGTATGGCCAGCCCGCTTGCCGGCGGCGTCATTCTGTTGTCCGGTATCGCCGCAGTCTCTCCGGTTGAAGTGGTTAAGAGAACCGCTCCTGCCGCAGTGATTGTTCTGGCTGTCCTCTACATGATGGCACACTAAGTTTTGTTTTAAGGGCTGCACTTGTGCAGCCCGTTTTATTTTGAGGAGATAAAAGTGTCTTACCCCGTTCCTCCGTTGGACCAGAAGGTTTTGGATCTTGTTGAATCCCTGAAGGCCGATGAAAAAATTCAAAAAGCGATGGCTGTAGCCGAAGCTGAAGTTGACCGCGCCATGCAGGAGCAGATCGAGCTTTGCGAGATTCCTGCTCCGACTTTCTCTGAAATGAAGAGAGCCGAAGATGTGGTTCGCCGTATGCGCGAATACGGCTTAAAGGACGTTACGATCGACGGTATCGGCAACGTTATCGGCAAGCGCCCCGGAAAGAAGGGCGGCAAGGTCGTGGCAATGGCCGCCCACATGGACAGCGTTTTTGCCAACATCACCGATATCAAAGTTAAGCAGGAAGGTAATATCTACCGCGCTCCCGGCATCGGTGATAACGTTTCGGGTTTAAGAGCACTGCTTCAGATTCTGCGTTGTTATGAAGCTGCCGGCATCGAAACCGACGACGATCTTTGGTTTGTCGGTACGGTGGGCGAAGAGGGTAACGGTGATATCCGAGGTTCTAAGTATCTCGTCGAAAATAATAAACTCGATGCAATGATTGCAATCGACAGTACCGATGTCGGCCGAGTTCTTCGCGGCGCAGTCGGCTCTCATCGCTGGAGAGTTTCTATTGACGGTACCGGCGGTCATTCTTTCGCTTCCTTCGGCGAAGTGCCGAGCGCAGTGCACGCCATGTGCCGTGCCGGCGCCAAGATTGCAGACATCCGCTTAAGCGCCGATCCGAAAACAACATACACGATCGGAACGATTAAGGGCGGTACAAGCGTCAATACCATCGCCGCCCACTGTGAAGTCGATGTCGATATGCGAAGCGTCAATAACGACAGCCTGCTCGCACTCGAAGCAGACATTCTCGCTGCATTCGATGCGGCAGTCGAAGAGGAGAATGCTCATTGGGGTGTTACCGATGAAGCTCTGAAGCTTCGGGTTACCAAGACTCAGATCGGTAACCGTCCGGCCGGTTTGCGTCCGGATTCCTGTCCGGTACTGCAGGCTGCACGCTGCACACAGAAGGTGCTCGGTATTGAAAAGACTTCGTATACGCTTTCTTCAACCGACGCCAATGCTCCGATGAGCCGTAATATTCCGTCGACCTGTCTCTGCTCGGGCGGCCGCGGAGTCGGTGCTCATACGGTTGATGAGTACTTCGAAATGAAGGATACGCATATGGGGCCGCAGCTTATTCTGCTGACATCGGCTGCTTTGGCCGGTGCCTGCGGTCGCGAACCCCTTATTTAAGCGTTAAATGTAATCGCCCCAGAGGGTCTGTGCCCAGACCGCAGCGGCAATACCTGCGGTTTCGGTGCGCAGCACTCTCGGGCCGAGCAGTCTCGGCTCAAATCCGGTTTTAACCGCAGTGTCGATTTCCTGCGCTGTCAGGCCGCCTTCCGGTCCGATCAGGAAGGAAACGGCGTCACCTTCCAGAGTACCGGCCGGACTTGCTTCAAGGCTCGGAGCCGTGACAAAACGGCGGCCTTCGGCAAGCGTCAGAGCTTCTTCAAAACGATCGGCATAAACAATCTCCGGCAACCAGTTTTGTCCGCACTGCATACAGGCCGACACAACGGTCTTACGGAAGCGTTCGAGCTTCTTTTCTGCCTTTTCTTTATTAACTTTGACTTCGCCCCGGGCGGCACTGTAAATCACGATACGGGAAACGCCGGTTTCGCAGGCCTTCTCGACAATCCAATCCATTTTTTCATTGGAAACGAGTGCCTGAAGCAGTGTGATGCGAAGTTTGCCGGGTGCAGTTTCGCAGACCGAAGAAATTTCAACGGAAGCGCCGTCTTTAAAGAAGTGAATCGGTCCGTGAGCTTCGATGCCGCGTCCGGTAAAAATTCGAACCGGATCGCCTTCGCGCATTCTTAATACACGCATTGCATGGTGAGCTGCAGAATCGGGCAGCGTAACGCATTCTCCGACTGCGGCATTGCAGTCAGGTACAAAAAAACGAGGGTCGGCCATGGTGTATCCGTAGTGATTTTTTGGAAATTATACGAACTCGGAGCGCTTCGGCGCTCGCAAAAGCCGTGCGCAGGGCAAAAGAAGAAACAAATATCAACGATTTTGCCGTAAAAAAGCAGGTGCGCCGTGCTGTGTATAGGCATAGGGGACGGGAATTGTTAAAATGCAGATATCGCCCTGTTTACAGGATTCTTACGAACTTTAATTCGTTCAAATAAATCTACTATGTCTTCTAGTGTCTCCAGCAAGACCATGGCCAATGCACTGCGTGCACTTGCTATGGACGGAGTGCAGAAAGCGAAGTCCGGCCACCCCGGTATGCCGATGGGTATGGCTGACATCGCTGTTGCTCTCTGGAACAATCACCTTCGTCACAATCCGCAGGATCCTAAGTGGATCGGCCGCGACCGCTTCATTCTGAGCAACGGCCACGGTTCCATGCTTCAGTACGCTTTGCTGCACCTGAGCGGCTACGATCTTACGATTGAAGATCTGAAGAACTTCCGTCAGCTCAACAGCAAGACACCGGGACATCCTGAAGTCGGCGTCACTCCGGGTGTTGAAACCACAACCGGTCCGCTCGGTCAGGGTATCGCCAATGCCGTCGGTATGGCTCTGGCTGAAAAGATGCTCGCTGCCGAATTCAACCGCGAAGGCTTCGACATCATCGACAACTACACCTACGCATTCCTCGGCGACGGCTGCCTCATGGAAGGCATCTCTCACGAAGTCTGCTCCCTGGCAGGTGTATGGAAGCTCAACAAGCTGATCGCTCTTTACGACGATAACGGCATCTCCATCGACGGTAAGGTCGTTTCCTGGTTCGATGAAAACCACCGCAGCCGCTTCGAAGCTTACGGCTGGAACGTTATCGGCCCGATCGACGGTCACGATGCAGACGCAGTCAGCGCCGCTATTGCAGAAGCCAAGAAGTCCGACAAGCCGACTCTTATCGACTGCAAGACAGTGATCGGTTTCGGTTCTCCGAACCGTGCCGGCACACCGAAGGCTCACGGCGAAGCACTCGGCGACGAAGAAATCGCTGCTACCCGCAAGGCTATCGGTTGGGAATACGGCCCCTTCGAAATTCCGCAGGAAGTCTACGAAGCTTGGGATGCCCGTGAAAAGGGCGCTAAGCTCGAAGCAGAATGGACAGCTCTTTGGAATAAGTACGAAGAAGCCTATCCGGAACTTGCCGCCGAACTGACACGCCGCCTCGCAGGCGAACTGCCCGAAGCCTGGGATGACGTTGTTCTCAACGCTATCGTCGAAGCTGCCGGCGAAGAAAAGACTGTTGCCAGCCGCAAGGCCAGCCAGATGGCTCTGAATGCCCTGGCTCCGACACTGCCCGAACTGCTCGGCGGTTCTGCCGACCTTACCGGTTCCAATCTCACCAACTGGAACGGCGTTGTGCCGCTTCGCGCCGACAACATGCTCGGCCGTCACATCAGCTACGGTGTCCGTGAATTCGGTATGGCTGCCATTACCAACGGTGTCGCTCTTTACGGCGGCTTCATCCCGTACAGCGCAACATTCCTGACATTCTCCGACTATGAACGCAACGCCATGCGTGTGGCTGCGCTCATGAAGATCCGTAACATCTTCGTATTCACCCACGACTCCATCGGTCTCGGTGAAGACGGTCCGACTCATCAGCCGATCGAACACCTCAACAGCATCCGTATCATGCCGAATATGGATCTGTGGCGTCCGGCCGACACTGTTGAAACACTGGTGTCCTGGTCTCACGCTATCGAACGCAAGGACGGTCCGAGCACACTGATCTTCTCCCGTCAGAATCTTCCGTTCGTCGATCGCGGCGACATCAATGCCGACGACATCGAAAAGGGCGGTTATGTCATGCTCGAAGCTCCGGCAGGCAAGGAAGCCGCAGACGTTACTCTCGTTGCTACCGGCAGCGAAGTTTCTCTCGCAGCCGAAGCCTGGAAGCAACTCGCAGCTCTGAATGTTCAGGCCCGAGTTGTCTCCATGCCTTCGACCAACGTCTTCGATCGTCAGGACGCTGCTTATAAGGCAGAAGTACTCGGCGACAAGCCGATCGTTGCCATCGAAGCAGGCAATACAGATATGTGGTGGAAGTATGTCCGCGGTAACGGTACTGTGATCGGTATCGACCGTTTCGGCGAGTCTGCTCCCGCTCCGCAGTTGTTCAAACTTTTCGGTATTACCGTTGAAAATGTAGTTGAAACGGTTAAACAGGTTATTTCTCAGAGGAATTAAACAATGACAATTCGTGTTGCCATTACTGGCTATGGTCGTATCGGCCGCAACGTTCTCCGTGCTTACTACGAAGAAGGCAAGTGGGATGATGTTGAAATCGTTGCCATCAATGACACAGCCAAGCCGGAATGCACCGTTCATCTGACAAAGTACGACACCGCTCAGGGTCGTTTCAACGGTGAAGTCTCTTACGAAGACGGCTACCTCATCGTCAACGGCGACCGCATCAAGCTGGTTTCCGAACGCGATCCGAAGAAGCTCCCCTGGAAGGAACTCGAAGTTGACGTCGTTCTCGAATGCACAGGCGCATTCCGCGATAAGGAAAGCGCTTCCCAGCACCTCGAAGCCGGCGCCAAGAAGGTTCTGATCTCCGCTCCGGGCAAGAACTGCGACGCTACTGTTGTATACGGCGTCAACCAGCACGTTCTCAAGGCAAGCGACACAGTCGTTTCCAACGCTTCCTGCACAACAAACTGCATGTGCCCGTTTGTTAAGCCCCTGATGGACAAGCTCGGCATCGTCAGCGGCATGATGACAACTGTTCACTCCTTCACAAACGACCAGGTTCTTACCGACGTCAAGCACAAGGATCTGCGCCGCGCCCGTGCTGCTGCTCAGAACATCATCCCGACTAAGACCGGTGCAGCTAAGGCTGTCGGCGAAGTCATTCCGGAAATGAAGGGCAAGCTCGACGGTTACGCAATGCGCGTTCCGACTATCAACGTTTCTGTTGCCGACCTGACATTCGTCGCCGGCCGCGAAACAACTGTTGAAGAAGTCAACCAGATCATCCGCGAAGCCAGCCAGTCCGAAGAGCTCAAGGGCATCCTCGGTTATAACGACGAACTGCTCGTTTCCAGCGACTTCAACCACTCCTCCTTCTCCTCTGTCTTTGACGCAACTCTGACAAAGGTTATCGACGGCAAGATGGTTAAGGCTGTTGCCTGGTACGACAACGAATGGGGCTTCTCCTGCCGCATGCTCGACACAGCACGCGCAATGATGCTCGCTAAGTAATTCGTTTTCTGCACATACATGCCCCGGCTGCGGCCGGGGTTCCTTCTTTCTTCAGGATTAATTCCATGCAAGTACAGACTCTTGAGAATCTTGCCGCTGCCGGCAAGCTTGCCAACAAGCGCGTATTCATCCGTTCCGACCTGAATGCTCCGAGAGATGAAAACGGCTGCATCACCGACAACACACGCCTCGTCGCCAGCGTTCCCGCTGTAAAGATGGCTCTGGAAGCCGGCGCTGCCGTTATGGTTGCTTCTCACCTCGGCCGTCCGAAGGAAGGCGCTCTGACTGAAGCTGACAGCCTTCAGGGTATTGCTGCAGCTTTCTCCGAACTGCTCGGCCAGCCCGTCCGTCTCGTCAAGGACTGGGTTGACGGTGTTGAAGTTGCTGCCGGTGAAGTCGTTATGCTCGAAAACTGCCGCGGCAACGTCGGTGAAAAGAAGAACGACGAAGAACTCTCCAAGAAGATGGCTGCCATCTGCGACGTTTTCGTAAACGACGCATTCGGTACTGCTCACCGTGCTCAGGCTACAACAGAAGGTATCGCACGCTTTGCTGCCGAAGTTTGTGCCGGTCCTCTGCTCGCTAAGGAAATCGATGCTCTGACAGCTGCTGTTGAAGCTGCTCAGCATCCGTTCGCTGCTATCGTCGGCGGTTCTAAGGTTTCTACAAAGCTCACCATCCTCAACCACCTCGCTGAAGTGGTCGACATCCTGGTTGTGGGCGGCGGTATTGCCAACACATTCCTCATGGCTGCCGGCAAGCCGGTCGGTAAGTCTCTCGTTGAACCGGATCTGGTCGACGAATGCAAGAAGGTACTCGCTACTATCGAAAAGAAGGGCGGCGTTCTTCCTCTGCCGGTTGACGTTGTCGTTGCCAAGGCTTTTGCCGACGACGCCGAACACCGCGTTTGCAGCGTTGAAGACGTCCAGGATGACGAAATGATTCTTGACGTCGGTCCGAAGACTTCCGCTATGCTTGCCGACCTCCTCGGCAAGGCTAAGACAATCATTTGGAACGGCCCGCTCGGCGTATTCGAAATGAACAGCTACAAGCAGGGTACAGAAGATCTTTCCCGCGTTATCGCCGAAGCTACAGCCGGCGGTGCATTCTCTCTGGTCGGCGGCGGTGACACCATCGCAGCTGTCAAGAAGTTCTGCATCGAAGATAAGGTTTCCTATATCTCCACCGGCGGCGGTGCTTTCCTTGAGTTCCTCGAAGGTAAGACACTTCCGGCTATCGCAGTGCTCGAAGAACGCTTCAATGCTTAATCCGAGTGCTTGACGGAGCATAAAAAAAAAACGGACCTTCGGGTCCGTTTTTTTATTGGGGATAAAGGAAGCTTTCCGGAGCCGTTTCCTTTATCAGGCCTTGTTGCGGTTCTTAAATTTGCGGTAGTACTGAACAAGGACGGCCAGCGTGAAGGGGCCGAGGGCGGCAAGAATACCGACAATCAGAATCAGGGAAAGATTGTTTTTGATAAACGGAATGTTGCCGAAGAGGTAGCCGGCGCCGACGATGGATGCTACCCAGAAGAAAGCGCCGAAGCCGCTGTAGAGTTCGAATCGCATCGCATTCATATTGGCCGCGCCCGCAACGAGCGGAGCAAAGGAACGGACAATCGGAACGAATCGGGCGAGCACAATTGTTTTGCCGCCGTGCTTCTTATAGAAGTCATGCGTCTTGGCCAGAGCGTTCTGATCGATCCAACCGATGGAACCGTCATAGATTTTTTTACCGAGCCATTTGCCGACGTAGTAGTTCGTTGTATTACCGACGATTGCGCCGAGAGTGATCAGGCCGATCAGCAGGAACGGATCCATGATGCCGGTGGCAGCGGCCGCACCCGAGATAAAGAGCAGAGAGTCGCCCGGCAGAAAGGCGCAGATTACGATGCCGGTTTCGGCAAAGAAAATGGCAAAGAGAACAAAATAAATCAGGGCGCCGTACTGTTCGGCGATATGGAAAATGAACGAATCCGCATTGCGGAACAGTTCGAGGGCAAGAGAGAGGATGTCCATAGAAAACAACGCCTGGTTGGAGTCACAGCTCAAAATTCTATCTCAAGTGCGCTAATAGTAAAAACCGCCTCAGACCTTAATTTACAGCGGTGTGTATCTGCCTCCTCTAGGAGCAATCCGGGCTTTGACTTAAAATTAAAAGACTATGCTTAAAGAGAATTCCGCACCCCGCGAGATCCGTGAACTATCGGATCAGCTTATCAGTCAGATCGCTGCCGGCGAGGTTATCGAGCGCCCGGCATCCGTCATCAAAGAACTTCTTGAAAATGCTCTGGACGCCGGATCCACCCGTATCGAAGTCCGTCTCGAGGGCGGCGGCGTCAAGCGTATTGTCGTTGCCGACAACGGTTGCGGTATTCCGAAAGAACAGCTGCCTCTCGCCGTCAAACGTCACGCAACGAGTAAGGTTCGCAACTTAAACGAGTTGGAGTCGGTGTCTAGTCTCGGTTTCCGAGGCGAAGCCTTGGCTTCGATCGCGAGCGTTTCCGACATGAAAGTTGTCTCGAGAACGGCTGATTCTGAATCTGCCTGGGCGATTGCCGACGGCGAAATCATGCCGGCTTCCGGTACCCAGGGTACCCGTATCGAAGTTGCCGATCTCTTCTATAAGACGCCGGCACGCCGTAAGTTCTTAAAGAGCGATGCTACCGAGCTCTCTCATTGCATGAACTGCATCGAGCGTTTGGCGATTTCGCATCCTGCGGTTGAATTTGTTGTTATTGCGGGCGGCAAAAGTATTTTGACTCTGCCGGCATCCGACCATACGGAACGCATGCAGAGAATGATGCCGAAGGATTTCATTCAGGCGCATCGTTCGGTCGAAGCTGAAACTCCGAATGTGAGAATCTGCGGTTGGGTGGGTCTGCCGACGGCTGCCAAATCAAGAACGGACGATCAGTACTTCTTTGTCAACGGCCGATTTGTCCGTGACAAGGTTTTGAATCACGCCGTCCGTCAGGCCTATCAGGATGTGCTTCACGGCTCAAGCCAGCCGATGTACTGCCTCTTCCTTGAAATCGATCCGAAGTTGGTCGACGTGAACGTTCATCCGACGAAGAGCGAAGTACGTTTCCGTGAGTCTCAGGCAGTACATCAGTTCGTATTCCATGCGATCGAAGATGCGCTTGCCGAAACGACGATTAATGAAGAAACCGGAGAAATTATCGGCGCGGTCTCCGAAGAGGAAGCCCGCCGTATCAATCGAGAAGTTGCTTCGGGCGCTATCGGAGGATTTACACCTTCGGCCGGCGCCTCTCATGCCGCGCCCGGCTATGCCCCTAAGAACTTTCGTCAGGAAGAAAAGCATCCGTCGGCTCAGACGATTCAGAAGTATCTCGACTTTGTTTCGGCTCCTAAACCTCAGGTGCCTGCAGGAGAAAATTGGCCGAAGAGCGGGACTGTTGCTTCTGCCGCTGCAGTAAGTGCCGCATCTCCGGTTCGTCCGATTGCTTCTTACAACAACGGTGCAACTCAGGCATTCGGTGCCGGTCATCCGCAGCCGCTCGGTCGCGCAGTCGGTCAGGTGCTCGGCAACTTCATCATTGCCGAGAACGAAACCGGCATGATTCTTGTCGATATGCACGCGGCACACGAACGTATTGTTTATGAAAAGCTCAAGCGTGCCTGGAATGAGCGCGGAATCGTTATGCAGCAGCTTCTGATCCCGTTTGTTTTCTCGGTTACCCGAGAGCAGATGGCGGTTTACGAAGAAGGGAGGGAAGAACTCCGAAAACTCGGCCTCGATGTGGTTGCCGTCGCTTCCAATCAGCTTTCGCTGCGTGCCGCTCCGATGATTCTCGAGCAACAGGTCGGTAATAACGGTGCTGATCTCGTTCGCAGTGTTCTCGACGATATTCAGAAATACGGTACGTCTGCCGTTCTCGACGAAAAGCGCAATGAAGTTCTGGCTACAATCGCCTGTCATTCGGCCGTGCGCGTCAACCGTATTCTGACTATTCCTGAAATGGATGCCATTCTTCGTCAGATGGAACAGACCGAACGAGCCGATCAATGCAATCACGGTCGACCGACTTGGGTGGAAATTTCCGCCAAGGAACTCGATGCCTTTTTTATGCGAGGAAAGTAATGCAGGATTCTTTTGATGCCGTCATGATTCTCGGCCCGACGGCAAGCGGAAAAACCGGTGCTGCTCTTTCCGTAGCATCCCGAGTACCTTGCGAAATTATTTCTATGGACTCCGCTCTTGTTTATCGCGGCATGGATATAGGTACCGCAAAGCCGACGAAGGAAGAGCTTGCTGCGGTTCCCCATCATTTGATCGACATCATCGATCCGACAGAGATTTATTCAGCGGCAAAGTTTGTTGAAGATACCGAACGCCTGGTTTCAGAAATCCGTGCAAGAGGCAGACTGCCCATTATCTGCGGCGGAACTATGCTCTACGCCAAGGCGTTGGTGGACGGACTATCTCCGGTGCCGGCAACCGATGAGTCTGTCAGAGCTGAAATAGAAAAACAGATGAAGGAGAAGGGGCCGGAGGCTATGCACGCTGAGCTTTCTAAGGTAGATCCCGAAACTGCCTCCCGATTGAAAACCGGCGATACACAACGTATTTCCCGTGCTCTTGAAGTCTGGACCATGACAGGACGTCCTCTGTCTTCGTTCTTCGGAGAACAGAAGGGTACTTCACTGAAGCTCGTGCGATTCGGTTTACTTCCCTCGGATCGCGCTGTTTTGCATAAGAATATCGAAAAGCGATTCGATCTGATGCTCGAAGGCGGCTTCTTGGATGAAGTCAGACGTTTGCGAGAAATGCCCGGTCTGACCGAAGACAGTACAAGCATGCGATGTGTCGGCTATCGTCAGGCGTGGGACTATCTTGAAGGACGATGCGACTACAAGACTTTCCGTGACGCCGGTATTGCAGCGACCCGACAGCTTGCCAAGCGTCAGATGACCTGGATGCGATCGATGACCGGACTGCAGCTGATCGATCCGCTCACAGAGTCCCCCGATGAGGCGCTCTGCAGAAGCCTTTCTCTGTAACTCATAAAAAAACTGCTTGTCATTACGACAAGCAGTTTTTTTTACAAAGGTCTGCGGGAATTAACGGACAACGCAGGGTGCTTCGCCTTCAGGCAGGGCACCGATAGAACCGATAACGCTCACTGTTTCGCCCTGAGCTTCGAATGCAGCCTTGGCCTTTTCGGCATCTTCTGCAGCAACGATGACAACCATGCCGATACCGTTGTTGAAGACTCGGTACATTTCGTTGTCGGCGATGTTACCCTTTTCCTGCAGCCAGTCGAAGATGGCAGGACGCTTCCAGCTGCCGGCCTGAACGACGCACTGTGTGCCTTCGGGCAGGATGCGGGGGACGTTTTCAAGAAGACCGCCGCCGGTGATGTGGGCCATACCCTTGATGCGGACGCTTTCCATTGCGGCAAGAACCTGCTTGACGTAGATGCGTGTCGGAGCCATGACTGCGTCGACCAGTGTCTTGTCGCCGACCATGTCATCCCACTTGGCGCCGGAGACTTCGATGACCTTGCGGATCAGGGAGTAACCGTTGGAGTGAGGGCCGCTCGAAGCAAGACCGAGAACAACGTCACCCGGCTTGATGTCGGAGCCGTCGATAATCTTGCTCTTTTCGACTACACCGACTGCGAAACCGGCGAGGTCATATTCGCCGTCGGGATACATACCCGGCATTTCAGCAGTTTCACCGCCGATCAAAGCGCAACCGGCGAGTTCGCAACCGCGTGCTACGCCGCCGACAACCTTTTCGGCAACGTCGACGTCGAGGTGGCCGCAGGCATAGTAGTCAAGGAAGAAGAGAGACTTGGCACCCTGAACGAGGATGTCGTTGACGCTCATACCGACGAGGTCCTGACCGATGGTGTCATGACGGTTGAGTGCGAAGGCGAGCTTAAGCTTGGTGCCTACGCCGTCGGTGCCGGTAACCAGAACCGGCTCTTTGTAGTCCTTGGAAACTTCAAAAAGAGCGCCAAAGCCGCCGATAGATCCCAAAACACCGGGAATCAGGGTCTTCTTTGCCAAGGGCTTGATGCGTTCTACAAGTTCATCACCGGCATCGATGGATACACCGGAATCTGCATAAGAAAGAGAATTTTTCATTTGTGTGAGATGTTGAAAAAGTTTCCAGGCAATTTCTGAATTCTAGCAACTATTTTTAACAGATTCGAAAGGTGTAACTAGCATGGGGATAGTGCTAAGGGGGTGATTACGAAACAAAAGAAAATAAGAAAAGTAAATCGTCTGCTACGCCTGCGGCCTGAGGAGAAAAACAGTAATTGCGTTAAAATCAACCATCTGTGTCTGACGGATCCGAAAGTCAGTCTTCTTTGAGGAGAAGATTGCCGACGGAGCTTTTTGTTGTCCGGAATAGACAGATGCACAAGGCTTCAATGGTTATGCCCGGCGTGCTCTGTCGGATTGAAAGTTATTTGCTGCGGGAAAGGCATCCCTGAAACGGATGCGGCGCGAGAGGTTTTAATGCGAAAAATTAAACTGGCGTTATTCGATTTGGATCACACGCTGCTGCCGGTGGATTCCTGCGGTTTATGGGCTTATTTTCTGATCAGCAAGAGCGGAGAGAATCGCGAAGCATTTGCACGCCGCCAGAAAGATTTTGACGAGGATTATTTCTGCGGAAAGCTCGACATCAATGACTTTATGGATTTCCAGATGTATTTGATGAAGAGTTTCAAGCGCAGCGAGCTCGAAGCGATCCGCGAGGAATACATGAAGCGTTTCATCCTTCCGCATATCTGCGACGATGCTTTAAACGTGGTCCGCTCCTACAGGGAGCAGGG
>CAZNBL010000040.1:10561-12552 GCA_964571375.1 uncultured Burkholderiaceae bacterium | reverse complement strand
AAATATCAAAAGAACGGTCGCCGCGGCCGCTCTGTTCAATAACCATCGGAACAAGACCTGTATTTACAGGATTAAAAAACGGTGATGTCATCAAATTCCTCTTTAGAAAATAATTCGGCAAGGGTACGTTAGCCCTTGCCGATTTTTTACTGCTTATCAAGGGCTGTCAAGCCCTGTCCCGTCGAAATTAGGCCTGACGGTTCATCAGTGTGTCGAAGCTGACTTCTTCCTTGGCAACCTTGGCCTTGGAGAGAACCCAAGCAACAACAGCGTTTTCGAGGGCTACGGCAGCGAGTTCAGCCTTGCGCTGCGGGTTGTTGAGGTACCAATCAACAACTTCCTTCGGATCTTCGAAGCTCTTGGAGATGTTTTCTGCGAGAGCCTTGATAGCTTCGTCGTCAGCCTTGAGACCTTCCTTTTCAACGATAGCGTTGATCTGGAGACCGAGGCGGACACGCTTTTCAGCCTGATCCTTCATGATTGTCGGTTCGTTGATCGGGAACTTTTCAACGTCCATGCCGCGGGCCTTCATGTCGGCCATGAGCTGACGGACGAGCTTCTGACGTTCGTCTTCGATCATTGCTGTCGGAACAGCGAATGTAGCGGCAGAGAGGATAGCGTCCATTGCGCTTTCCTTAGTGCGGCCTTCCTTGCGGCTTTCAACTTCGCGTTCGAGGTTTTCGCGGATGTCGGCCTTCATCTTTTCGATGCCGCCTTCGGTGATACCGAGGGATTCAGCGAAAGCGTCGTTGAGTTCGGGAAGAACCTGAGCAGCAACTTCAGTTACCTTAACTTCGAACTGAACCTGCTTGCCGGCGAGTTCCTTAGCACCGTAGTTTTCCGGGAATGTGAGCGGGAAAGTCTTTTCTTCACCGGCCTTCATGCCGCGGACGGCTTCTTCGAATTCGCCGAGCATCTGGCCGGCGCCGAGAACGAACTTGTAGCCTTCAGCTGTACCGCCGTCGAAAGCGACGCCGTCAAGTGTGCCCTTGAAGTTGAGAGTGATGCGGTCTGTGTCGGCAGCAGCACGGTCGGCAACTTCGTAGGAGACACGCTGCTTGCGCATGATGTCGATTGTCTTGTTGAAGTCTTCTTCAGTCAGAGTGCATTCGTACTGCTTGACTTCGACGTCCTTGAGTTCGGGAACTTCGATTTCCGGGAAAACTTCGAAAGTAGCTGTGAAGTTCATAACTTCTTCGTCAGCGCCCTTTTCGCTCGGAGCGATGTCCGGTGTACCGACAACCTGGAGCTTGTCAGCTTCGACGAGCTTAACGAAAGCGTCGATAGCGAGGTCGTTGATAGCACGATACTGAGCTTCAGCACCGTAAGCAGCTTCAACCATAGCGAACGGAGCCTTGCCCGGACGGAAACCATGGAACTTGGCTGTCTTGGCGGCCTTACGAAGTTCCTTAGCGACAGCGGCGTCTACGTCCTTGCGCTGAATGGAGAATTCGATTGTGCGGAGAAGCGGATTGACTGCTTCAGTCTGTTCAACGGTTTCTTTAGTATCTGTCATTTTCTTTCCTAAACAGCTCGCACAACAGCGTGCGGGCTAAATAAAATCCGTGGATACGCTGAATTTTCAGCGCCAATGAAAGCAGGATTATAACGATTTAGCAGAATTCGCACAAAAAAAACATAACGATGCTCAAATTATTTGTGCTTTGAGCTGTTTTTACCCCTCAAAACCTTGTGGTTTCAACGTTTTTGATTGTTGTAAAAGAGCACCGGGAACACACTCTCTTTTATAGGTTTTGCGGCCTTGCGGTTGCAGAGGCAATACAGGATCCGACGTTACGATGTCCTTAAAACATACCACGAATACGGTAAATAGGGTTTTCACTTGTTTTTCAACATAACTTACTGAACTTCAAAGAGATTCAGTCGTTTTCCGAAGAATTTCATGAAAATTTTTCTCACTCGGACTTGCACATTTCTGAAAGTTCGTTAAAATGGCGGTCTCTTTCGCAGGGGAATCGCCAAGCTGGTTA
>CAZNBL010000040.1:0-10461 GCA_964571375.1 uncultured Burkholderiaceae bacterium | reverse complement strand
AGGCACCGGATTCTGATTCCGGCATTCGAGGGTTCGAATCCTTCTTCCCCTGCCAGCGATCATTTGTGTAGGGGAATCGCCAAGCTGGTTAAGGCACCGGATTCTGATTCCGGCATTCGAGGGTTCGAATCCTTCTTCCCCTGCCAATCATTTGAAATGTCTCCATCTCCAAGTCCGAAAAATAAATGAGTTGGTCTGCAGCACCTATTGCTCCAGACATTTACTTATTTGTTTTTCGGATATTTTTTTTTAGCCGCTTGTGTCATTTCTGCAACAAGCGGCTATATCTTTTTGATTCTTAAACTTCTTTCGTTTCCGAAACGCCCTCTGCTTCCCGTAATTTCGTCACCAGAATCTGGTCGATACGGTTGCGTTCGACGTCGATTACTTCAAAACTGTAGTTTTCATAAATAACCTTGTCGGTTACTTTGGGTACTTTACGCAACAAAATGAGCATAAAGCCGGCAAGCGTTTCATACATACCCTCTTTCGGCCATTCGCCGATTGCAAGTTCCCTGCCCACATCGAGGATCGGTGCGGATCCGTCGATAAGCCAGGTGTCGTTGTCGCGCTTGACGATCAGAGGTTCGTCTTCGACGGTCGGTACAAGATCGCCCATCACGGTACTCATCACATCGTTCAATGTAATCAGACCGAGCGTGAGCGCATATTCGTTGACCACAATCGCAAAGTCATCGCCCGCCTTCTTGTAAACATCGAGAATTTCAGACAAAGACAATGTATCGGGTACGGCAGGCACCGCACGGATAAGACTCTTGTCGACCAGAGAGAATTTTTCCTGGTTGATCATGCGTGTGAGTACATTCTTTGCATCCACATAGCCGATGACGTTATCGATGTTCTTGTCACAGACCAGGAAACGGCTGTGCGGATTGTCTTCGATTTTGCGGCGGATGGTTTCTGCGCTGTCGTCCAGGGTAAAGAAAACACAGAAGTCGCGCGAAGTCATGGCACTTGTCACGGTTCTGTCTTCCATACCCATCACGTTTTCAATAACGCTCTTTTCGGTTCGGTCAATGAGACCGGCGCGGGTACCGGCTTCGATCGTCGCAAGAATATCTTCGTTGGTGATGTTCTGCGGAGCCACCGTCGGCACGCCGCAGAATGTCATGATGATATTGGAGAGCTCGGTGAGACCCCAGGCAATCGGCTTGATAAGGAAAATCAGGAACAGTACCGAGCGGATAAACATCACCGAAATCTTTTCCGGAGCACAAAGCGCAATACGCTTCGGGATCAGGTCGGCAAAGAGCACGAAGATCATCGTAATAATGAAGAACGACGACAGAAACGCCCAGGTCGTGACCGCATTCGAATCGGTAAAGAGACGGAAGAATGCTTCGAACGCAGGACTCAGCAGCGTGTCGCCCGCAACACCGCCCAAAATGGCGATCGCGTTCAGACCGATCTGAATCATCGAGAAGAAGGGGCCCGGCTTTTCCTGCAGTTCAAGTACCAGCTTGGCTCTTTCATCCCCGTTTTCATACATATGTTCGAGACGGGTCTTCTGACTTGCGGCAAGCGCAATTTCCGCAATTGAAAAATAGGCACTTAAGAGAATCAATACGATGATTGCAATAATTCGCAGCGAAGTATCCATTTCCATAACCAAGTACCTTTTTAATCATTTTGCGGCCGTGCGCATGCACTTCCGGCGCAGTTTATTCTTAATTATTCTGGCGTCGGAGCTGTTTGAACAGGGGTATATCCTTTCGATTCTGCTTAATTTCCGCAAAAAAGGCAAACCCGGGACACCTGCCCGGGTCTCAAAGGACTTAAATCAGGTTGACGGCAATCAGAAGGATCGGCAGAACAATCAGCATACCGACAGTACTTGCGCCGATCGCCTCAGAGGCGAATTCCTCATCGCCGCCGTAGTTCTTGGCCAGTACGGCAATCACGCTTGAGACCGGAAGCGCCGAACCGAGAATAAAGCACTTGCGCATCAGATCGTCCATATCGAGCGGCATGGTGCAGAGATACATCACGGTCGGACGAAGCACATAGCAGGACAAAAGGACGAGCCAGATTTCTCTCGGCAGATGCTTTAATTTTTCAAAACCGATCTGATGCACGGTAATACCGACAAAGATCAGAGCGAGCGGTGTGGTGAGTCCCCCCAAGTACCGAAGAGACATCTTCGCAAACCCCGGAAGCGTAATACCGACGAGCACCGTTGCCATACCGAGCATAAAAGCCAGAAGCGGCGGAGACATAAGCATGCGCAGGCTCTTCACCGACACAAGCTTCGGCTTGCTTGCCATCCCCTTGCCTGCTCCGTCCAACTGAATGCAATAAAGACCCACGGTCCAGATGAAGACGCAGTTTGCAAAGAAGTAGATCAAAAGATAGGGAACGCCGTCGGTACCGTACATAGCGGTGACAAGCGGAGCCCCGACAAACAGCACGGTAGCCGCGGAAAACGCAGCGATAAAAGTGCCCTTGAGCTCTTTTCTTACCCAGCCGATCTTGATAAAGAAAAGCGAAATCAGGAAATTGATAAAGACCGTCACGAAGGGAACGCCGGCAAACTCCAGGATCTTTAGGAGTTCGTCATGCGTAAATTTGGAAATGACGGAATAGAAAAGAAAACAGGGGATCGAGTAATTGACGAGCTTGGAGACGGTAGAGCGGCTCTGCTGGCTCTCAAACAGTTTCTTATGAGATAAAAAAGCGCCGAACCCGATCACAATCAGGAGAACCGAAAGTGCCGAAAGAGACTGCAATACCGCTTCAAACATAGAGCTTCCTTTTTTTCTTTTGTCGTTTCTTTTATTTTGCGCCGTACGGGACGGCAAAAACAAGCACTGCGGCTCATCTTCCCGCTATACGAAAAAAAGGCGGTCTCTCAAATAAGAGAAACCGCCTATTCATCTCTTAAAAGAGATTACAGATGCCAGAGCAGCGCTTCGGTGAGCGAAGTCGAGATATCGGCTGCGCGACGGGAGAAAGCAGCGTAGTCGTCGAACACTTCGCCGCTTGCTTCGTCGGAAATCACGCGGATGGCCACACAGGGAATCTTATTGATGTAGCAGACCTGAGCGATGGAAGCAGCTTCCATTTCGCAGGCGATACCGCCGAAAGTCTCGGAAATCCAGACGCGTCTGTCGTGGGAAGCGACAAACTGATCGCCGCTCGTAATCTTGCCGCAGCGGCAGTTCATTTCCATCTTGGCGCAGACGCTCTTCAGTGTTTCGGCCATGTCGGCGTCGGCGGGAAGATCGATCATGTTGATACCGGAAATCATGCCGATCGGGTCGCCCACGGCACTGGTATCCATATCGTGCTGAACGAAAGCGGTGGAGATTGCAACGTCGCCGATGTGAAGTTCGTCTGTCAGTGTGCCGGCAATACCCGAATTGATAATGGAAGTTACGCCGAATTCACGGATCATGGTCTGAGCGCAGACGGCGGCAAAAACTTTGCCGACGCCGCTTCTGGCTACGACGACATCCTTGTCGCAGAGACGGCCGCTGTAGAAATCAATACCGCTCACGGTCTTGACTTCGGGATTGTCGAGAAGCTTGCGAAGATCCGCAACTTCAATTTCCATTGCACCGATAATACCGATCATGCCGATTACTCCTTGTACTTGAAATCAGGGTTCGGAACGGCTTCGAGTGCGGCGAGGTAGCGGGCGCATTCCTTCTTCGCAGCTTCGATATCGAGGCACAGGTAGTTGCCGCATTCCACTGCAGACTGACCGAAAACAGCGCCTTCGTGAGCGATCGTTGCGCGAAGTGCCTTCTTGACTTCATCGAGCACTTCGTTGTTGTCGGCGTTGCGCACCAGGAGGTAGAAACCGGTCTGGCAGCCCATCGGTCCGAAGTAGATGACCTTTTCGGACATCGGGGAGTTGCGCAGCAGTGTGGCAAGCATATGTTCGACGGAATGCATGGAAACATTGTCCATGTAGTCGCCGGCATTGGGCTTGCGGGTTCTTAAGTCATAAGTGGTGATATCACCGTCAACGCGCGAGACGTAAATACCGGGCTCAAGCACGTCGTGGTTGATGCGGAAACTTTCGATTCTTTCCACGTTATCTCCTTAGAGCTGTTTGCCTTCGCCGTTAAAGAGCGGAAGCGGAGCAAGATAAGTGATGTCTTCACGGCCGATAGCGTCGCCTTCGGCAAGGATGCAGAGACGGCCGCAGATTTCGCCGCCGGCCTTGGTCACAAGAGCTTCGAGCGCTTCGAGAGAATTGCCGGTGGAGATCACGTCGTCGACGATGAGGATACGCTTGCCTCTCATGAGGGCGGCATCGGCGCCGTCAAGATAAAGCTTCTGTTCGCCTTCGGTAGTGATGGAACGGACAGAAACGCCGAAAACGCTCTGCATATAGAGCTTCGGCTTCTTGCGGGCGACGAAATACTTTTCAGCGCCGCTCTGACGGGCCATTTCATGAATCAGCGGAATGCCCTTGGCTTCGGCAGTGATCATGTAGTCGTAGGCGGGAGCAACCTTCAGAAGGTCGCGTGCACAGGCAACTGTAAGTTCTGCGTCACCGAAGATAACGAAAGCGGCAATCTGAAGATTGTCATTGACACGGCAGATCGGAAGATCTCTCTTTAAACCAGCAATTTCAAGGGGATAGATCATTTTCTTTCAGAAATGAAAATTAAGCTTTCACTTTAATAATAGAGTTCAGTACACGGGCGGTGGATACAAGCTTGCCGTCCTCGGTCTTTACGTCGACGTTCCAAAGGTGGGTGCGCTTGCCGCGGTGCAGGATCGTTGCTTCTGCAATGACAACAGACGGGGCCCTGACAGAACTGACGTGATTGGCGCTTACCTGGGCTCCGACCGGCAGTTCGTCCTCGGCGATCAGTCTCCAGGAGCCGTAACCGGCGAGTACTTCTGCAAGTGCGATGGAAGCACCGCCGCAGAGAACGCCGAAAGGCTGGCATGTGAGTTCGTTGACCGGCATGGAAGCCTTGACGACTTCGTCGCTGTCGGTTTCGATCAGCTTCATGCCGAGATGGCCGAGCATGGAGTGCTCGTAGTCGGCAGACAGACTCTTAGTGTTGTAACCCATAGTGATATAAGCAACCGGAATAATGTACGCGCGAATCATACTCGCTCGGACATCGATAAAACGAAAAAAGACGCCGACGGCAACGATAAAAAACGAATTTCTTATACTGCACGCGGCGTTGTTGCGGCGGAAGAATAGCAGAACCCGGCATTTAATTCATCCTGTCGTTCGACTCCGAGACAACAGCCGGGCATTCCGAATCGTGAAAACTCAGTTCGGAGAACGTGTGAATTTCATTTAAAATCCATCATTGCGGCAACCGCTACCGTAATGCGGAAATTATCCGTCACAGAGAGTCTTTGTTGTTTTTCTGTATAAGAAAAATTGTCTGAATCGAATTCTTGGAGATACACTCAGTACATATCAAAAAGAAAGAGGAACTCTGAAATGGACTCTCAGATTGATATCGGCACCTTCTCTCCTCCCGTCAAGCGTTGCGTTCTTGTCGGCGCCCCGCTTCTCGCGATCCTTGTTTATTTCTTACTGCCTTCTTCCTACATAGACCCCGCAGGCAACATGCAGGCCTTCTCTCATGCCGGCCGCGCCTGTATTTCGGTCGTCCTGCTGATGGCGCTCTGGTGGTTTACGGAAGCCGTCCCGATCGCAGTAACCGCTTTATTGCCGATCGTTCTTTTCCCGATGCTCGGCATCGCCAATCCCTCGGAAACAATGGCGCCCTATGCTTCGAGCACCATCTTCCTGTTCTTAGGCGGCTTTATTCTGGCCGCGGGCGTCCACCGCTGGGGGCTTGACCGAAGAATTGCACTGACGACTTTGAGAGTGTTCGGCACCAAGGCCAATTCCATCGTCGCCGGCCTCATGGTCGCCACTGCCTTCATCTCGATGTGGGTTTCCAATACGGCAACCGCCGCTATGATGCTTCCGATCGCGATGGCTGTTCTGCAGCTCGTTCGCGACACCAACGGCGGTGAAGTGACAACGGCCGAACGCAACTTCGGTATCTGTATTCTGCTTGCCATTGCTTACGGTGCTTCGATCGGCGGTATGGGCACCATCATCGGTTCTCCCCCGAACGGTATTTATGTCCGCTTTGTCGAACAGACTTACGGCGAACAGGTGAGCCTGTTGCAATGGATGAAGGTCGGTATTCCGGTCGTAGTTCTGCTGCTTCCTGCCTGCTGGTTCATCCTCACCAAGATCCTCTTCCGCAAGACCATCGGCGAAGTCAAGGGCGGCGCCGAATGGGTGAAGAAGGAACTCAAGGAAATGGGTCCGCTCAATAACGGCGAAAAGGCCGTGGGTCTCGTATTCCTGCTTGCCGTCGTCCTCTGGTCCTTCGGCTCTGTGATCCGCGACATCACGATCATGGGCGGTCAGCCCTTCAAGCCGATGAGCGACGCCGTGGTCGCCATGTTCTGCGGCATCCTGCTCTTCTGTATTCCGGTCGACCCCAAGCACGGCGTACGCGCCTTGAGCTGGAATGACTGCGATTCGATCTCCTGGGACGTTCTGCTTCTCTTCGGCGGCGGTCTTTCTATGGCTGCAGCGCTGCAAAGCACGGGTTCCGGCGGATTGATCGGCGCACAGGCCGCCTACTTTGCCGGCGCCCCTCAGCTTCTCGTCGTCTTCGGTATCTGTACGCTCGTGACCTTCGTGACGAACTTCACGTCCAATACCGCGCTTGCCGCCACGATGATGCCGCTTTTGGCGAGCGTGGCTCCGGTACTCGGCGTTCCGAGCGAAACGCTCCTGCTCACTACAGCGCTTGCCGCATCGGCCGCCTTCATGATGCCGGTCGGCACTCCGCCGAACGCCATCGTGTTCGGTACGGGACGGCTCACCATCATGGATATGGTCAAATCCGGTCTCGTCATGAACGTAGCGGCAATTGCCATCATTACGCTCGTCACGTTCTTTATGAACGCCTCCTGGGTTCCTGCCCCGTAACGACGTAAGGCAAAAAAAAAAGCCGGTTTCTTCATGAAACCGGCTTTTTTGTATCCCTTAAATCAAACCGTTGATCAGCACCACATAGAACGCTGTGCCCGCAAAGATTGAGAGCAGCGAGTTTTTAAGAAACCACTGCAGAGCGCAGGTCAGTGCAACGGCACCGATCTCGATCCAGGGCCCGCCTTCGTGGGAAAGCGCGGCACCGGTACTTGAATGGACAACCAGGAGCACCATGATCGCAAGCGGAAGAAAGTCTCCGATATGCGCCACGATACGTTGCTTTTTCAACCAGCCGCTTGCAATGAAGGGAAGCGCTCTTTCGGCAAAGGAAACGATGCCCATTGCGATGAATACTAAAAAGAGATAGCTGTAATCCTGCATTATTTCTTCTCCACGGCAACTTCTTTGAGTTCATCGGGTTTACGGGTAGCGCCCCAAAGGATACCTGCGAACACACAGCCGGCAATGGAGACGGCAAGCGCATGCTCGGGAATCAGGAATCGGGCGGCGGCGTAGCTGACGAGCGCGGCAACCAGAGGCCAGGCGGTTTTGCGTCCCCTCCACTGCTCGCACATCAGCATGGCAAAGAGACTTGTGAGCACAAAGTCGAGACCGGAGAGTTCGATCTTGGTCTGAGCACCGATCAGCGCACCGATTGCGCTGCCGACAACCCACCACATGTAATTGAAGAATGCTAGGCAGAACACCTTGTTTTCTTCGACACCCTTCGGAAGGATGGAAACCTGAGAGAAGGTTTCGTCGGTAAGCCAGAAGACACAGAGCCAGCGCTTCCAGGCGGTAGCCGGAAACTTATGCAGCAGAGGCAGACCGTAGAAGATGTGGCGCAGATTGATCACCATTGTGGCAAAAGCAATTGCGGAGACCGACATACCGGCCGCAAGCATCGGCACCATCATGTACTGAGACGCACCGCCGTAAATAATGAGAGACGCGATCGGAGCAAGCCACCAGTCGGCGCCCGCCTGAACGAACAGGAAGCCGTAGACCATGCCGAGCGGAATATAACCGGTACAGACCGGAACGGAGGCTTTGAGCGCCCAGAAGACCTCTTCTTTGTGAAACGATTTCTGCTGCATAACACGTATTGAATTGCGGGAAGCGTGAAATGTTAAAACAAATTGCATTCCCGGGTGCGGAAATGGCTAGAATCTCTTCCTATCGGATAAAAGAAATCTAAAAATTCGGAGAGAAAAAATGAACCTCAAAGAAATCGCCGCCAAATACAGCGATTACATCATCGAAATGCGCCGTCACTTCCACAAGTACCCGGAAGTGAGCCTGCACGAAGTCGAAACCAGCAAGCGCGTGCGCGAAGAACTTGAAAAGATGGGCTATGAAGTCAAGTCCTGCGGCACCGGTTACGGCCTTACTGTAATGGTCGAAGGCGGCAAGCCCGGCAAGACCTTCATGCTGCGGGCCGACATGGACGCTCTGCCCGTTCAGGAAGAAACCGATGTTCCTTATAAGAGCGTCAACGAAGGCGTTATGCATGCCTGCGGCCACGACTGCCATATCGCCACACTTCTCACCGCCGCTCAGATTCTTAAAGATATCAAAGATGAGATCGCAGGCCGCGTGCTCCTTTGCTTCCAGCCCTCTGAAGAAAATGCCGTAGGTGCCCGCGATATGATCAAAGCCGGCCTCCTGGACGGCGTCGATGCCTGCTTCGGCATCCACGTCTGGAGCGAAATTCCCGCCGGTCAGGTTTCCGTACCCGCCGGTCCCCGCATGGCAAGCTGCGACATCTTCTCGATCGATGTTCAGGGTAAGGGCGGCCACGGCGCCATTCCGCATCTCGCTGTCGACGCAGCCGTTGTTACCTGCGCAATCGTCAACAATCTGCAGACCATCGTCAGCCGCGAAATTGCTCCGAACGAAACCGCTGTCGTCACCTGCGGCACCGTTGAAGCCGGCACCCGCTGGAACGTAATTTCCGATAAGGGCCGCATCACCGGCACCACCCGCTCCTTCAACGCGGAAGTTCGCAATTCCTTTGAAGAACGTATCCGCCGTATTGCCGAAGATACCGCCCGCATGTACCGCGCCGAAGCCAAGGTCGAGTACACCTATCTCATTGCTCCGACCGTCAACAACGCTGAAATCGCCGCATTGGCCGAAGAAGCCGGTGCTTCCGTGCTCGGCGAAAACTGGAAGTCCGATTACGGCACCACCATGGGCGGCGAAGACATGTGCGAATACTTAAACCGTATTCCGGGTGCCATCGCCCTGCTCGGTGTCGGCAACGAGGCCTGCGACTCCTGCTGGGCTCAGCACAACCCGCACTACAACGTCGACGAATCCGTCCTTATCAAGGGCGCCGAACTCTATGTTCAGACCGCTCTCAACTATCTGAATAAATACGCCGGTTAATCCGTAAAAACGCGTTTTATTCCGAGGCAGTGCGCTTTGCACTGCCTTTTTTCTTTTCAAGGCGTAAAAACTGCGGGTTTTGTGCTCATCTTCAGCGATCTATACCGTTACTTCACAGCCGTTTTCCACTAAACTTATCGAGTTGCTTTGAACGGTTATCCGCCTTCTGTTAAGAAGGTTTATGCGCCGATAGCAGTAAATAAAACGACGAACGGAGTTTTTCCGTGGATAACGCTCAAAGCGAATTGTTTTTTGGATACGAAAGGAGACTGCGCGCCTTCCCCGTGTACCGGAAGCGGAAGCGAGCGCTTTTTAAAGCTATGAATTCACTTGACTGCATCATGAAGCCGGCCTCCGTCGCCGTCATCGGAGCCTCCTCCAAACCGCATACCATCGGTTCCGATATCGTCAAGCGCCTGCTTGAATACGGCTACAAAGGCGAACTTCACCTCGTCAATCCCAAGGGCGAAATGGTCGAAGGCATCCTTTGCAAGAAATCCGTTCTTGAGATCGAAGGCAATCTCGACATGGCGCTCATCGTCGTCAACTCCCGTTTCGTGCTCGACATCATCGATCAGTGCCATGAAAAGGGTGTGAAGGGTGTTGTCATCATTACCGCCGGTTTCAAGGAATCGGGCGAAGCCGGTGCCGAACTCGAAAATGCACTCAAGGCCAAACTGACTGAGTACGGCATGCGTTGCGTCGGTCCGAACTGCCTCGGTGTCGTAAACACCGATCCGGCTGTAAGCCTTGACGCCTGCTTTGCCGAAACACTGCCGAGACGCGGCAATATCGGTTTCGTCTCCCAGTCCGGCGCTTTGGGCGGCGGCATTCTCAACATCCTCAAGGATCTTCAGCTCGGTTTCGCTCAGTTCATCTCCATCGGCAACCAGGCCGACGTAGACGCCGAAAAGGCAATCGAATACTGGGAAAACCAGGATGATGTGGAACAGATCCTCCTTTACATGGAAGGCATCACCAACCCGAAGAAGTTCCGCGAAGTCGCTTCCCGCGTCTCTAAAAAGAAGCCGATTCTGGCCCTGAAGGCCGGCCGTTCTGCCGCAGGCGCTTCCGCCGCTTCTTCTCACACCGGCTCTCTTGCC
>CAZNBL010000039.1:0-12648 GCA_964571375.1 uncultured Burkholderiaceae bacterium | reverse complement strand
CGGTTGTCATGACGCAGCGGACCATGGTCTGAGCGGGCTTGGCACGGCCGCCGCGGCCTGTGACAAAGCGAAGCGGATTTCTCGGATCGCGTTCGATCGCGGCGTCGATCAGCTTTTCTTCCGGTACGCGGCCGCGGGTAAGCGCCCAGTATTCGCGCTTGACGGTACGTTCCTGGAGCTGACGGACGAGATCGAGCTGAGCCTTTTCTGTCTTGGCAATAACCATAAGACCGGTGGTGTCGCGGTCAAGACGATGCACGATACCGGCACGCGGCAGCTTCGAGAAGAGAGCGTGGTTGTAGGCAAGAAGACCGTTTAAGAGCGTGTCGTCCCAGTGACCGGCTGCAGGGTGTACGACAAGACCGGCGGGTTTATTGACGACGAGGATCGCATCGTCTTCGTAAACCACGTCGATATCCATCGGACACGGTGTGAATGCCATATCTTCCATGCGCGGCTTCACTTCGATCACGATTTCCTGATTCATCACGACTTTGCACTTCGGAGTCGTCTTAACTTCGCCGTCGACAGTAACCGCACCCTCTTCGATCAGAGTTTTGATGCGGGAGCGGGATACATCGGGCAGATGAGTGGCAAGGACTTTATCGAGTCGACCGCCGTCGTCTTCAAATTCCGCACGGAAAGAGTGGCATTCCGTCTCTTCGGCATTACCCTCGGTAAGAAAATCTGCGTCTTCGCCGTCACACTGGCTATAATCAGCAGGTTCATTAAGATTTTGCGAATCAACCATGTCTTTATCCTATTCAACTTTGATCCAGCGTGCACTCGCATGTGCCGCTTTAGGTTCCGTTATTTTAACCAGTGCTTCCTGCGGTTGGCTCAAAGGGGTAGAAGATCCTACTGAAGGTTGGTCTGCAGACAAACTTTACGTAGAAGCCCGAGACAACATGAACCAGGCCAACTACGAAACAGCGCTCGACTACTATCAGAAGATCGAAGCCCGTTACCCGTTCGGCCGTTATGCTCAGCAGGCTCAGGCAGAAACCGTCTACGTCCACTACAAGAACCATGATATGGCTCTTGCCACACAGACTGCCGACGGCTTCCTGCGTCAGTACCCCGACCACGCCCTTGCACCGTACGTCATGTACCTCAAGGCAATGGCCACTCTCGATGAGGATGACGGATGGATGAGCTACTTCACCACCCAGGATCTTTCTCAGCGAGACGCTCAGGCAGCGCGCGATGCCTTTGATATCTTCAAAGAAATCACTCTGCGCTTCCCGCACAGCCGCTATGCTAAAGAAGCACGCGAAAGAATGCACGAACTTGTAGAAGCTCAGGCCAAGTACGAAATCAATACCGCCCGCTACTACTTTGTGCGCCAAGCATACCTTGCCGCCATCAATCGTGCACAGATTGTTCTGACCGACTTCCAGACTTCGCCTCAGGCCGAAGCCGCCCTTGAAATCATGGCAGAGAGCTACGCCGCACTCAACATGAAGGAAAAGGAAGCCGATATCCGACGCATTATCGAAGCCAACAAGAACCGTCCGTCCTTCGACTCTTACGAAAGAGCTCAGGAGTTCGAAAGACTTAAGCAGCAGGGACTTCTGAAGTAATGCATGCCGTAAAAACCTTTGCAGCAGCGGCTGCCGCCGCGCTGCTTGCCGGATGCGTGGCTACGACAACGCCGCGCATCGCTCCTCTGCCCGACAAAGTCTCCGACATGACCTGTCTGAGACTTGATCAGCAGGCCGACATCGAAGCCAAAGACAGCGCCAAGCTGCCCTTCTTCTATCTGCAGGTCACGCACCCCGGAGACTGGAGACCGATTGTACGCAACAATGCCGGCCGATCCGTCTGGATCAAGAACGGTTCTCTGCGCCGCATCCGAAGCGACCGCGATTACTTCCTCATGGAAGCGATCAGCATCGAGATGCCGGGCAAAGCCGTCGAGCATTATCGCGTGGAAACCTCCGAGCAGGCCTGCAAGGCACCTTCTCACAGAGGGTCGCTGACCGTCACGAATTACGCCGGCGACGATCCCAAACCCTTCAAGCAGAAATTTGCATTCAATCTTTTAGGTCAGGAAACCGCCGACCGGGTCGCAAGAATCCTCTGCGGCTACGAAGCTTTCCCCGAGGCCGATAAAGAAGAGCAGATGGCCCGCAAGTGGAAGGAATGCCAGGCAAATAATTAAAAGAAAACCGCCGTCAGTACCGTTGTTTAACGGTAATCAGGCGATTTTCTTCAAGTTCAGCCGTCTCCCGAATCAAAGTTCCGGAGACGGTTTTTCTATCTGTCGTTAAGATGCACCGCCGAAAGAGACGGCTGTGATCACACCGATCGCCGCAAAAAGAACGGCGGAAATAATACGCATCCACTTCACCGGAATCTTTTCCGAGAGCTTGTCGCCCACGAATACAGCCGGAACGTCTGCAATCAGCATACCGATCGTGGTACCGATCACAACGATAAACGGCACGCCGTAGTTGACGGTAAGCATGACGGTAGCGATCTGAGTCTTGTCGCCCATTTCGGCAAGGAAGAAAGTGACGAGCGTAATACCGAACACGCCGAGCTTTCTCAAGTTTTCGTGGTCGACGCCGCCGTCGTCCATCTTGTCCGGAATCAGGATCCATACTGCCATAGCGATAAAGCAGCCGGCCATGATCCAGCGGAGGTTTTCGGGGCTTGTGAGCGTCATCAGCCAGGAACCTAAGGCACCGGCGAGACCGTGATTAAAGATTGTGGCAACCAAAATGCCGAGAATGATCGGCACGGGCTTTTTAAAGCGGGAAGCGAGGAGGAATGCGAGCAGCTGGGTTTTGTCGCCCATTTCGGCAAGCGCCACCACTCCGGTAGAAAGTAACAGGGTTTCCATTTTCGTTTATCTTCAGTTCGGCCGGCACAAATAAAAAAACCACGACAAAACAAGACTGCCGGCCGGTGTCTTCTTCTGTCAATGGTCTTGCCGGGCTTGATGCTGCCTGCACCATAGTTTGCGAGAAACCAAGTATGTTGACGCAGGCCCTGAATTCTTCGCGAATTCAGTCGGCTACTCCCCATCGGGAAATGCTTAAATTGTCACTTCTTTCGAAGCGGGCGCAAGTATAGCGATTTTTATGCTTTCCTGCGCCCTTCGGGCTGCGGATGCTCGAAAATACTTAACGCTTCACGGCGTTGATGTGATCCAGGAATCCTTCGACGATTTCAAGGCGCATGGTCCGGGCAAACGGCGGCAGAGCCGACCAGACGCTCTTGCCCCAGCGGCACTGCGGATCGATAAGGCGCTTGTCGCAGATCATCACCACGCCGTAATCGTTTTCGTCCCGGATAAGACGCCCAGCACCCTGCATAAGCAGCATGGTGGCTTCGGGCAGCGCCAGTTCTCTGAACGCATTGCGGCCTTCTTTTTCAAGCCACTTCTTCTTGCCTTCGAATACCGGATCGTCGGGCGGCGTAAAAGGAACTTTGTCGATCACGACCATCGAGAGCGCATCGCCCTTGATGTCCACGCCTTCCCAGAAACTCATGCTGCCGACCAAAATACCCTTGCCGCACTTGCGGAAGCGGTTGATAAGATCGTTCTTCGGCGCCTCGTTCTGTACGAAGAGTTCGAGATCGCCGCCTTCTTCGTCCATACGGTCGCGGATCACCGAGGAAATGATATCGACGGCTCTGAGCGTCGTGCAGAGCACAAAGCAGCGTCCGCCCGTCTTCTGAATCAGCGGCCAGATATGGTCGACGACTTCCAGAGAGAATTCCGGACGGTTCGGCAGACCGATGGTTCCCGGAATGTAGAGCAGCGCCTGAGAGCCGTAATCAAACGGAGATTCCCAGCGGTAAGTCTCGGCGTCCTGAAGTCCCATCTGCTCGAGAAAGTGCGAAAAATCGCCGCGGATTGCAAGCGTGGCGGAGGTAAGCACCCAGGGCTTGCCCTGCTCTTCTCTGATACGGCGGAATACCTTGGCGTAAGAAAGCGGGGTTTCGTTAAACCAGACGTTCTTCGGGGTGAGCGTAAACCAGCGCACCGACGGAGAATCTTCGGGACGGGGCTCGGCTTTTTCCGAGAAAACGTTTTCCCAGAATTCGGCCTTGATCTTATAGTCGGCGAGGCGCTTCTCGGCGAGCTTGAATTCGGCATCGTCGTCATCATCCTCTTCCGAAGAATAGTTCTTCATGATTTCGAGCATCTCGCCGAGACGGATTTTCAGCGTTCTGAGCGGCTCGGCAATCAGATGACGGTCGTTAAAGGTATCGACCGCACTTCTGAACTCTTCTCTCATACCGATCGACGCGAACTTCAGTCGCAGATCGTCGCAGGCATTGACGATGCGCTTGCCGTGATCGCCCCAATCCTCCTTGCTCTTCGGATCCTTCATGGTCCCGGCAATAATGGCGTCCTGAGCGGCGCCCTTGACGTCGTAGAGCGAGAAGGTATCCGAGAAAAAGTCCTGCGCGATCGAAGGCACCTGATGCGCCTCATCAAGCACGATGAGATCGAAGTCCGGCAGCAGCTCGCTCATCTCGTTGTCTTTGAGCGCAAGGTCAGCCAGGAACAGATGGTGATTCACGATCACAAGATCGCACTCTTTGGCGCGTTCTCTTGCCTGCGAGACAAAGCATTCTTCGTAGTACTCGCACTTGCCGCCCGTACAGTTTTCGGGCGTACTGGTCACTTCCATCCAGATCGGGGAGTTCTCGGGCACGCTCGGTACGTCGGAGCGCTCGCCGGTGCGGCTTGCGTTCGAGAACTTATGAATTTCATGCAGATAGCGGACTTCGTCGCGGCTCTTGGCGACGTTCTCCCGCATCGCTCTCTCAAGGCGGTGCTTGCAGATATAGTTGGCGCGTCCTTTCAGAATACAGGCCTTGAGCGGAAGTCCGAGCGCACGGATAAGCGCGGGGATATCCTTCATGTAGAGCTGATCCTGCAGCGTCTTGCCGGCAGTCGACACCAGTACGCGACCGCCGTGCAGCAGCGCGGGCACCAGGTACGCAAAGGTCTTGCCCGTACCGGTACCGGCTTCGACGACAATACTCTTCTTTTCAATGAGCGAGCGGGCCACCGCCAGCGCAAACTCTTTCTGCGACTGTCTCGGCCTGAACCCGCCGGTCGCTTTCGAAAGATCGCCGTTCTCGGAGAAAATCGAGTCGATGCGCTTCAAATACGCGCCGATTTGTTCGTTATCTGCCATTTATTTGTAGATGATGGTCGGAGCAAGATCGTCGAGCACACGGTTCTTCTGCTCTTCGCGCAGTTTCATCTGACGCTCGTATTCGGCAGCCTTGGCAGCGCGCTTCTTGATATTTTCAAGGCGCTTGACTTCGGCTTCGCGGCGTCGCTCGGCTCTCGAAGCCTCTCTTTCCGCCAATGAGCTCGAAGAAGTGATCTTGTCCTTGGGAGCGGGTTCTGCGGGCGGCAGAGCCTTTCTTCTGACATCGACATCATTGGCCGGATCGTCGATATAGTCTTCCCGGACTTCTCTCTCGCCTCTCATATTTTCAGGGATCGGAGCGCGTCCCGAAGCCTCGGCTTCTCTTTCGCGGTTATGCAGTCTCCGAGCCTTCAGATCCTTTTCGCGGCGCTGCTTGGCTTCCTCGGCATTGTGCTTTCTCTGAAAGTCTCTGGCAGCCAGCCAGACGGCGCGTGCCTTGCCGACTTCATCGGCATAGTGCTTCTTGACGTCATAGTGACAGTCATTGACGAAGAACTTGCGTTCGCAGGCCTTGTCTTCGGCCTCTCTCCAGGCATCCCACTCGGCCTTTTCTTTTTCGTACGCGACAATCACCTCATCGGCTCTCTGCATCGACTGAATCGATGCCGGAGGGAAACGCTCGGCAAAAGGTTTGTCGTTGGGCCCGGCCTGAACCGATGCGGCGAGCACTGAGAGAATCAGAAAGATGTATTTCTTCATAAAAATTCGGTGAATTTATCCGTACAGCGGGATTACTTTTACAGTCAATGATACCGATATCTGCCCTTCAATACCTGCGGGAAAGACGGCAGCTTCGCAAAATTGCGTAAATTTTAAATTCTTTGTTATTAGCTTCGGTGTTTTTTCAGGACTACAATCGAAGAGATAACGTTTTCGCGTGCCCCGGGAGGTATCGCCGAGCCGAAGTGTTCTGTGTATGATGCGGGTACCCGAAAATCGGACATATAACTACAGTTGAGGTTAAAGGCTATGAAAAAACCTATCAAAGTTGCTGTTACCGGTGCCGCCGGTCAGATCGGTTACTCCCTTCTTTTCAGAATTTGCTCCGGCGAAGTATTCGGCAATGATCAGCCTATCGATCTTTGCATGCTTGAACGCAACAACGAAGCGAGCCAGAAGACAGCCCGCGGCGTCATCATGGAACTCGACGACTGCGCCTTCCCGCTGCTCAACAGCCGCCAGAGCCTCTCCGATCCCGTCGAATGCTTCGACGGCGCCGATATCGCTCTTCTCGTAGGCGCACGTCCCCGCACTGCCGACATGCAGCGCAAGGATCTGCTCGAAGCCAACGCCCGTATCTTCATCGAACAGGGTAAGGCCATCAACCAGTCCTCCAACAAGAACATGAAGGTCATCGTGGTCGGCAACCCCTGCAACACCAACGCATATATCGCCATGCGCTGCGCACCGACCGTCAATCAGAGAAACTTCACTGCCATGATGCGTCTTGACCACAACCGTGCGCTCACACAGATCGCTCAGAAGTACGGCTGCGAAGTCGGCGACATCTCCAAGATGGTCGTCTGGGGCAACCACGGCAATACAATGTTCCCGGACCTTACCAATACAGAAATCAAGGGCGAACGCATTATCGAAGGTCTCGACGGCGCCTGGTACAACGATTACTTCACTCCGACCGTTGCCAAGCGCGGCAGCGCTATTATCGAAGCCCGCGGCCGCTCTTCTGCTGCGTCTGCTGCCAACGCTACAATCGATCAGGCACGCGACTGGGTTCTCGGTACCGGTGACAAGTGGGTCACAATGGCCGTTCCGTCCGACGGTTCCTACGGCGTTCCCGAAGGTCTTGTCTTCGGTATGCCCTGCATCTGCAAGGACGGCGACTACGAAATCGTCAAGGGCCTTGAACTGACCGAAGCTCAGAAGGAAGGCATCGCACGCAACGTTGCCGCCCTCGAAGAAGAGCGCAAGCTCGTTGATGCTATGATCGGTTAATCCCTTTCTTTGCAAGAAAAATCGGCTGCCCGTGCAGCCGATTTGTTTTATAAGCCATGATCAAAGCTGTTTTCGACACCAATATCATTCTGGACTTTCTGGTTTACCGAAACTCCACGCTGCAGCCGCTCTACGATGAAATCAAAGCCGGCCGCATCACTTCGATCGCTTCCGAAGCCACGCTCTATGAACTCGCCGACGTCCTCTCCCGTCCCCAGTTCAAACTCACGGCCGAAGAAGTTGTCGCTTGCCTTGCCGAATGGAGAGCCTGTTCGAGCATTGCTGAGGCCGATCAGGAATCGGCCGCCGTCTGCAGAGATACCGACGATCAGAAATTCCTGAATCTTGCCTACTCGCAGAAAGCCGATTTCCTTGTGAGCCGCGACAAACTTGTGCTCAAATGCCGCGGCAAGTGCCGCACGCTCGGCATTACGGTCTTAAGGCCCGAGGACTTGATGAAAAAGCTCTCCGAGCTTTAAAAAAGATCACGAAAAAAGGCGGGAAAAACGATTTCCTTTCGATACCGAAATTGGGTAGGATTAAAAAAAACAGAACTGACAGGCAGCAAAGAGAAGTGAAAAGCAAAAAGAATAATTCCGGTACCCGCAACCCCTTCGATCCCGAAGGTTTGCTCGACGAAATCGACGAGGAAATTCTCGGTTTTCAGAAATGGTCCGATGAAGTCGCCAAAGGCGAAAGTTTTGTAGAGCTCGGCATGAATCAGATGCAGAGCGGCACCGCAAGAAACTTAGGTTACGCCCGCAAAAACTTTGAAAAAGCCATTCGCATGGGTGCGGTCGACAAAGTGTTCGATGCCACCAGTTCTGCTCTGGTAACCGATCCCTACGGCAATTCCGTTCCTTTCATTCTCAATATTCTCGAGCTGATCGGCAAAATCAACGGCGAGAACTTTGCTACGCGCTTCACCAAGCTCGGCATCATGCTGTTTGCCGGCTTCAGTTCCGACCCGAACCCGGTGCTGGCCAAGCGAGTCTTAAAGCTTGCCTCTGAAGGCGGAGACGCCGAAGGCTCATTCGTACTGGCTATCCTCTACCTCACCGGCAGCGAAGATGAAAACGATGCCGAAGAAGCCAGAAGACTTCTGGAGGTCGCTCTCGAAGACGGTTACGATAAGGCCGAAGATGCGCTCACCATGCTCGAAGAAGGCAAATTCAACAACGTTCAGTTAAAAGCCGCCATCGCTTCGGACAATCCCGGCGCACCGCTCGAAATTATCCGCAGCAATCTGCATCACAATAAGCGCACGCTGAACTGATCCGTATAAAAAACTAAGGGACGTTGCTTTGAATGAAATCAGGCAACGTCCCTTTTTATTCTTCGCTCTTTCGATTTACTTCACATCGAATTCGTAGAGCATGGCCTCACGGCGCTTTTCGCCGATCGGACGGGGTTTGACGGCTTCTTTGCCGGTCAGCGACCAGAGAGCCTTGAGCAATTCGACGCGATGTCTTTCCTGGGCAACCATTTCGCTTTCGACCATAGCGGCGCGGTAATCAAGTTTATTGCTCAGAGCAAGCTGTTCGATAAGACCGATATAAGTCATCTTGACGCGAAGGAAGAGTCGGGAAGTTTCAAAGAATGCAACCTTGTCTTCTTCGCTGAGCTCTTTGCGGATAGCGCGGTTAAGCGGTCCTTCGGCGTCTTCGGTCAGACGGTTGGCGAAAGCGGGAACTTTGCGCTTTAAGGCGACGTTACGAACCATCTCGGAGCGCTCGAGCATATCTTTGGCGGCGCTTTCGACCGCGTTGGCTGCAATCGTGCGGCAGTCTGCCTTGCTGTCGAGCGACAGACAGATCTTCAGATGTTCTTCAAGCAGCGCGCGGAAATAATCGGCTTCGGTACGAGAATAGTAGACAAAACCTTCTTCAATGATGTCCCAGTCCTTGCCGTAAGCATCCTTTTGTTTGCGCAGATCGTCGAGCGTAGCCTGAAGACCGGACTCAGCTTCATTGACGAGATCGCCGATTCTGCGGACTCTCTCATCATCGGACCGGCTGACCGTTGTTTTGGCCTGGCTGAAGCTTTCTGCCGCAGGGTCGGCACTGAAGGCAGGAGCCGATACCAAACCGACACAGGCCAAAAGCAATGAAGCTGCCGCTAACTTGAATACTTTCATCTATATCTCCGTTGCTTCTTTGACGAAGCTTTGTACTTTGTTTTCCGACGAGTCTAGACAAAAAGCCTGAACCGAACTTTAAGGACCATTAAGAATCCCAAAGAGAAACGGCTCTTTTCCGCACTGTGTTGTAAATATGCCCGTTAAGTTACGCATTGTTGCAACAAAGACACGGAAATTGTCGTTCACTGAATACGTTTCACTAGGTGATTCTCAGGAATCCAAAACCACCCGCATCCAATCTCTCATCGATTCCATTCCCTAATCATAAAAATCCCGAAAACAGGCTCTCAGACGCATTCCGGCCAGAAACTATACATCAGGTACGTCATTCATTAACACCCCTTTAGAATATAACAGAACCATGACAGACAACATTTCTGCCCACCCCGTCTCTCTACGGAGAATTTCGTTAAAGCCCCTTTGAAAAAGTTAAGATTTCGGCTCAAACACGGTAAATACGCTGTTCTCGATGAGTTTGAACTTAAGGCTTCATGTCCGGAATTTTCACATTCCCCTGCCGAAAACGCATCTTCAACAGGTATTTTTTAGAAACATCATCCTTACCCCCTGAATACGGGTTAAGGGATATATCGGTTCTTTGAAAGAAAAATAAAAATGCTGATCCTCTCCGATAAAAAGCCGCTCGGCAAAGGACGTCACCGACTCTGCCACGCTCACCCCGACGATGCCAACAAGTGCATCAAGACCGTCCATTTCTGGGGTGCGGGCGGACGAGCCGAACTCGACAGAGAACTGAGTTACTACCGTCATCTTCAGAAGAGCCTCAAAGACTGGTCCGGCATTCCCCGCTTCTTCGGCGAGGTTGAAACCGATCTCGGCACCGGTTATGTCTACGAACTCATCCGAAGCGACAACGGCGAAAGCGCCAAAACGATGTGCAAACTCATGGAAGAATGCACTTCGAAGGAAGAAGCCGAACGCATCTTCGCCGCACTCAAAGTGCTTCTCAAGTATCTTGCAGACAACCACGTCTGCACGATGAACATGAAGCCCTACAACATTCTTTTCCGCAAGAAGGCCGACGGTTCTTACCGCGCGGTGGTCTGCGACAACTTGGGCGAAGCTACGCTCATTCCGCTTGCACGCACCTTCGGCTGGGCCAACAGACAGAAACTTCAGCGTCAGTGGAAGCGCTTCCTGCTTCTTAAAGACGTCAGAGCTTTCAAAGAAAAATACGGTATTTAAATATCGGACGGAGCGCGGGCTTTTACCTGCGCTCTTTTTGTCGATATCATGGAGAATTCGGAGCGTTGAAAACGCTCTTTTCTGCTTTAAGCGACGTTTCGGATCTCTATGTCTACACCTTCGATTCCTCTTCTTACGCCGGCGGACGATTTTCCCGATCCCCTGCCCCTGCTCGATGTCTGCGACGGCATTGTCGCCGTTTCCCGCGAAATCACCGGTGAAATGCTTGCCCGAGCCTACCCGAAAGGAATCTTTCCCTGGTACAGCAAACCCGATCCCGTACTCTGGTGGGCCACTTCGCCCCGCATGGTGCTCGACGTCGAAAATTTCAAACTGAGCCGAAGCCTGAAAAAGCGTCTTCGACAGGCTGCAGAAGGCTACTACGACGATCACGGAGTACGCCGCAAAATCGAAATTACGCTCGACAACGATCCCGAAGCCGTAATGAATGCCTGCGCTGCCCCGAGAGAAGGTCAGGACGGCACCTGGATCAGCGATGAATTGAAAGCGGCTTACTTAAGCCTCTTCCCGGATCATCTGCACAGCATCGAGGTTTATATTGACGGCGAGCTTTCGGGCGGTCTCTACGGCATGGCCTTCGGCCGTATGTTCTACGGCGAATCGATGTTCTGCAAAACCAGCGACGCCTCCAAGATGGCGCTTTGCGCATTGGTTGCGATTCTTCGCAATGAAAATATTCCCTGGGTCGACTGCCAGCAGGAAACTGAGCACCTCGCCTCTCTCGGTGCCGAACCCGTTGATTTTGAAGACTTTGCCGAGCATCTGAAAACCTATACCGCCCGGGAAGATGCCGATTGGACGGCTTACGACGACAATCTCTGCAAGCTCTTTGCCGATCTTCTCGCCCCTGCGGCTAAAACAGCTCAGGCTGAAACGGAGTGCCGCGCAGCCGAACACTTCGGTATGACCGGACTTTCCGACTGCAGTTATATTCCGGGACAGAACGAGCGGCTCCTTGTCGCCATTCCCAACCCCGGCACTCATTTCGGCAAGCGCGCCTCGAGCATTCTTTCCCGACTCGGCTTCCGCCGCTCGGGCAGTATGAACTATCGTCCGGCGTGCCCGGGATGCAATGCCTGTCTCTCTTACCGAGTCCCCGTCGACTTATTCAAGCCCGACCGCTCGCAGAGACGCTGCATGACGCAAAACGAAGACCTTTACTGCACGATTCTGCCGCGTCAAGTCACGGACGAACACTATGCGCTTTTTGACAGGTACCTGAAGAGCCGCCATCAGGGATCGATCATGGAGAACATGACGATCGACGATTACCGAATGATGGTGATGGATACGACAACCGAAACCGTACTGCTCGAATTCCGCACCAAAGAAGGTGAATTGAAGATGGTCGCGATCACCGACGTGTTCGACGACGGTCTTTCGGCCTGCTACACATTCTTCGATCCCGACGAGCCCAAACGCTCGCTCGGCTCCTTCGGTGTCTTAACGCAGATCTTCCTTGCCCGCCGATACGGTCTCAAATGGGCCTATCTCGGTTATTGGGTCCCTCAGTGCGGAAATATGGCCTACAAAAGCCGGTTCAAACCCGCCGAAGTTTTCTCGGATGATCGCTGGATAAGTGTCGAAAGTGCCTTAAAATAGCAGGGTTGTTTAAACGAATCCGACAAAAATGAAACCCGCTTACAAACTCGCCAAGAAGTTCTTATTTAATTTCACTCCCGAACAGGCTCACCACATCACAATGATGAACCTTGACTGGGCCACCCAGCTCGGAGTGCACAAGCTCGTTACACGTCCTTTTGCCGAGGACCCGATTGAAGTAATGGGCCTTCGTTTCCCGAACACTATCGGTCTTGCTGCCGGTATGGACAAAGACGGCGAGCATGTAACTGCTTTCGGAGCCCTGGGCTTCGGTTCTGTAGAAATCGGCACGGTTACCCCGAAGGGTCAGCCGGGCAATCCGAAGCCGCGTTGCTTCCGCCTTGTCGAAGACGGCGCCATCATCAACCGCATGGGCTTCAACAACTACGGTGCTCTTCAGGTTACCAAGAACCTTCAGAGCGCCCGTGCTTTCCGTAACAGAGGCGGTATCCTCGGTATCAATATCGGCAAGAACAAGGTCACTCCGAACGAGCTGGCCCTTGACGATTACAAGAAGTGCCTTGACTGGCTCTATGATGC
>CAZNBL010000038.1:0-12743 GCA_964571375.1 uncultured Burkholderiaceae bacterium | reverse complement strand
GGTAAAGTCGTTGCAGACACGATGCAAGCGACCGAGCTGTCAGCCAAAACAAATGAATCCGAACTACGAGAAGCGATTCTGGAGCGCATGGCGGCAGACGCCGACTTCCGCCGCACGGTCCGACAGTTGCAGAAGTGCGTGCCGTTCAAACTGCTCTCGCCCTGGACGGGTTCCAAGAGCGATGCAGAGGTCGTGAGAGCGTCTGCAGACTTTGCGTCTACCGGCGTGCTTTATGAGCTGATTCGGGAGCGAGGAACTATGACCGTTCGCGTCCACGACGCCTGGGTGCCGTATTTGGTTGCGAACTACACAGTGCTCCGAGACTTTGCGTATTGGAACTTGCTGGGATTCGTACAGCAAAGAAATCCGCTGATCCCTAATATTGCGGATAAGCTCGTGCAGTCCGGCGTGCGCGCTTCTCTCGCAAATCAAAAGAAGTTCTGGGATACCGCAATGCATGCAGGCGCTGCGATCAATTGCATCTATACGGGTCGCGAAATGACTCCGGGCGGCTACGATCTCGACCACTTCCTGCCGTGGAGTTTCGTCGCGCACGACCAGCTCTGGAACCTGACGCCTTCTGACTCTTCGATCAACTCGAGCAAGAGCGACAAACTGCCGATTCTCGACTGCTTCCTGGAAAAACTCGTCGCACAGCAGCAGGATGCGGTGAGAGCGGTCCTGAAGAAGGGATGTAACCTCAAAGTATTGGACGATTTCTTATCGCTCGGTTTTACGCCGCAGCAAATGGCGCAAATGGAGTTCGCAACGCTGATGGAAAGCTATACGGAAACGTTCGTGCCGCTCGAGCAGATCGCCCGCAACACAGGTTTTGAAATTTGGAATTACCGAGGAAGATGATGAGCAACTGCCTTTTCTGCAACGCCGGGCAATTCGAAAAAATTGCCGAAGACGAACTTTGTTTTGCGATCTTTGACGGCTTTCCGGTATCGCCCGGACACGTACTGATCATTCCGCAGCGTCATGTCGAAAGCTACTTCGATCTCACGTTTGAGGAAATCGAAGCGATGCATCGGATGCAAAAAGCCGTCAAGACGATGCTCGACGAGCGCTTCAAACCCGACGGATACAACATCGGCATCAATGTCGGAGAAGCGGGCGGTCAATCCGTCTTTCACGTGCATATGCACATCATTCCGCGCTACTTCGGAGATGTGCCGAACCCCAAGGGCGGGGTGAGAGGCGTGATTCCCTCGAAACAAAGTTACTGAACAAAACGGCTCCTCAATGCGGGAGCCGTTCATTCATGAGTTCAGGCGATTAAATTGCGCCGATTTCCTGCAGGTGGTTGAAAAGATTCCAGAGCATGCCTGCAGAAAGCAACCAGAAAAGCGATGCGCTGATGTGATTCAGCCAGAAGCTGAAGCGGGCGCCCCGCAAGAACTTGCAGGCGCTTATGGCCATGTAGCTGTAGCCCAGATGGACAGTCAGGCAGACCGCCACAAAGATCGCAATCAGCACGGCCATCTGTTCGGCGTAACTGCCTTCGGGCGAGACGAACTGCGGCAGGAATGAGAGCACAAAGACGATCAGCATCGGATTGGAGCTCTGCAATAAAGTTGCTGAAAGCAGTACCGAGCGGCTCTGATGCGTTTTGCGTTTCGCAATATGTGCGGCGTTCGAAAGGTCGACCGCCGGCGCTCTCCAGCAGCGCAACCCCAGCCAGATCATGACCATGCAGCCCACAAGCTGCATCGAAGAGAAAATCCATTCGTTGGCACGGATTACGGTGCCCAAGCCGCAGGCCGCAATCGTCGACATGATGGCGACCCCCAGAGTGTTGCCGATCGGCGCCATCATCCAGCTGCTCCTACCGTATCGGAAGGCGCTGCTCAACGTAAAGAGCACACCGGCCCCCGGGGTAACGCAGTTCACAATGGTGATGAAGGTGTAAAGCAAAAGTGTTTCGTTCATTTTTCTTTTGTAAGGGATTTACTTTTCGTCCATTGTAGGAAGAAAACTCTTGCACTCGTCTTTTTTGTGTACTAATTTCTTATACACAGGGATACCCCCTGCATCGGGAGGTGAGAGTATGAACAGAGTGGATTTCAGAACGTTGCGGCAACTGCTCTTTTTTGCAGCGGTCTGCGAGGAGGGCAGTTTCCGCAAGGCTGCAAAGCGCCTTAACCTCTCGGTGCCGACATTAATCGAGCAGATCGATGCCTTAGAGAGCAGAAGACGTATCCGGCTCTTGGAGCGTTCTCCGAGAGGCGTGAAGCTTTCGGCCGCAGGTCAGGTTTTCTTTCCGGAAGTACGGAAGCTCCTCGATCAGGCAGAAAGTCTGGAATATGCCCTCGGCAAATTACCCGAAGCCGAAGAGGGGCTCATTACGATCGGTGCAAACTCTGAATCGATGCTCTTTTGGGTACCGAGATTTCTGCAGCGTTTAAAAGCACTGGAGCCGCGGATTGCCGTACAGGTGCATGAAATCGACTCGGCCAACGCAGAAAAAGATCTCGAGCAGAACACGGTTTCGTTTGCCGTCGGCTATTTCGAAGGTGTGAACAGCCCGGCCTTAAACAGCATGGTGATCGCCCGGGAACGGTTCATTGTGGTGTTGCCCCCGGATCATGCGTTCTGCGCCCGTAAAAGCGTCACCTGGGATGATCTGAGGGATCAGCCCTTTGTGACCGCAGGAAGAGATTTTGCGCCGAGTTACTACGATCTCTTTATCGCAACCTGCCGTCGCAAAGGCATCACGCCCGATATCCGGCATGTAGTCGCGTCCTGCACCAAGCAGCTGGCGTTTATCAGCTGCGGGCAGGGGATTGCGGTGATGCCGGAATCCTATGCGAATTGGATGCCGTCTTACGCCACGTACCGGCCGATCGAAGACGCTGAAGCGAACGTCGTGCTTTCAGTCGCCTGGAACGCAAAGGTACAATCGAAAATACATGACAAAGCGCTCGGAGCCTTCCGCAATCTTGCGGAGTTCCCGGGCGAAACGCACTGAAGACTTATGGGACTGAAGGTTTACGATTTCCGCTGTGAAGCGGGCCACACATTCGAAGCGATGCTGCCGGGCGCAGAAGAAGCCGACCGTCAGGCCGCATCGGGTTTGCTTACGTGTCCGATCTGTGATGCCAGGGTGCACCGCGTTCTGACTGCGCCGCACGTAAAGCGCGTGATTCATCCTCTCGGAGAATTAAGTCCCGGAGTATCCGCCAAGACCGAGTGCGAAAAGATTCTGAACGACGTCGACCGCATGGCTGAAATCATGCGCGAAATCGACCGTGTTGCGGAGAAGTCCGAAGATGTGGGCGAGCGCTTTGCCGAAGAGGCGCGCTCCATGTATCGCGGCGAAAGCGAAATCCGTTATATCAAGGGAAGCAGCACGCCCGAAGAAGTCAAAGAACTTTTAGAGGAAGGTATCCCCGTCGTTCCGTACGACAAAGACAAAAAGCGCCGCATGAACTGAATCAGGCGGCGCGTCAAAGTTACTTAATCGCTTCGATGGCTTCGGACAAATCCATCCATTCGACTTCGAGATCGTCGACGACTGCTCTTAATTCGCCGTGACGCTTTAAGACGGAAGCGACTTCATCGGGGTTGCCTTCGTAGAAGGCGGTGTCGGCGAGCTTCTCGTCGAGCGCCTTGAGTTCGGCAGAGTACTTTGCGAGCTCCTTATCCACCTTGTCGAGCTTCTTCTGCAAGGGCTTTCTTTCAGCAGCGATACGGGCGCGGTTGGCGGCTTCGATCTGACGAAGTTCTTTCTTGCTGACGGTACGCTCTTCAGCCTCGCCGCCCTTGTCTTTTTTATTGCGGCGCTCTTCAAGCACGAATGCCGAATACTCTTCCAAGTCGCCGTCGTAGGGGACGAGCTTGCCGTCGTGTACGAGCCAGAGTTCGTCGCAGGCGGCGCGAAGCAGATGTCGGTCGTGGGAGACGAGCAGCATGGCGCCGTCGTAAGAAGAGAGCGCCATCGTGAGTGCTTCGCGGGTGCCCATATCCAGGTGGTTGGTCGGTTCGTCAAGTACGAGCAGGTTGGGCTTTTCCCAAGCGATCAGCGCCATCGCAAGACGCGCTTTTTCGCCGCCCGACATCGGGCCCACGGGGCTTAAAGCCATATCGTTGCTGAAGCGGTAGGAACCCAGGAAGTTTCTCAATTCCTGTTCTCTGACTTCGGGGGCCAAGCGTGCCAAGTGCTGCAGAGGGCTTTCGTCGTCACGGAGCTGATCGAGCTGGTGCTGCGCAAAGTAGCCGATCTTGGTGCCCTGGCCGTAGCGGATGTCGCCGGAAATCTTTTCGAGTTCGCCGCAGATCGTTTTGATGAGCGTGGATTTACCCGCACCGTTCACGCCGAGCACGCCGATACGGGCGCTCTGACCGATGGAAAACTTCACGTGTTCGAGAATCGTGCGCTCGGGATAACCGCAGGCGAGTTCTTCGGCAGACACCATGTACTGCGGAACCTTTTCGGGCTCGGGGAACTCAAAGCGCCACTCGGAGCTGGCACGCACCGGTTCCACAGCCTGAAGTTTTTCAAGCATCTTGATTCGGGACTGCGCCTGCTTGGCTTTCGTTGCCTTGTAGCGGAAGCGGTCGATGTAGCTCTGCAGGTGTGCGGCGGTGCGTTCATACGCTTTGGCGGCCGCGGCCTGAAGACGCAGCTTTTCGGCTCTCATCAGCTCGAAGTCCGAATAGTTGCCGCCGTAGCGGTGAATCGTGCCGTCTTCCACGGACCAGATGCTCTGCGCGATGCGGTCCAAGAACTCGCGGTCGTGGGAAATGACGATGACGGTGGCGTCCTGGCTCTTAAGCCAGCTTTCAAGCCAAATGACCGAATCCAAGTCGAGGTGGTTGGTCGGTTCGTCAAGCAGCATGAGGTCGGCGGGCGTCATGAGGGCGCGCGCAAGCGCCAGGCGGTTTCTCCAGCCGCCCGAGAACTCGGAAACCTTCTTGGTACTGTCGGCCTCGGAGAAACCGAGACCGTGCATGATGTCCTTGGCCTGCGCGACGATAGCGCCTTCGTTGAGATCGGCGAGCACGGCGATGCAGTGCGCAAGTTCCATGTCGTCATGCTGCTTTTCTGCCTCTGCAAGTGCCTTCTTGGCGGCTACGAGCGGATGGTGGCCGGCGAGCACGAAGTCGATCGCAATACTGTCGGTTTCGGTGATGCGCTGCGCCACATGCGAGATACGCTCTTCTTTGGGCGCCTGAATGTCGCCGTTTTCCGTGGTGATTTCGCCCAAAACCGCTGCAAAGAGCGTGGATTTACCCGATCCGTTCGGACCCACGAGGCCCACTCGTTCGCCGGAGCCGGCAGTTACCGAGACATTTTTGTAGAGCACGCGTACGCCGCGGGCAAGCGAAACATTCAGCAGTCGGAGCATAACGATCGAAATCCCGAGACGGCGGAACCGGCTCGGGATGAAAAGAATGAAATAAGTTGAATTTTACGTTACGGCAGGTCTTCTTTGTGAACGAGGAAGACCTGATCGTCGCCGCCGCTGGTGGTGAGCCACATGACCGGCATATCCGGATAGATGGCTTCGAAAGCTTCGCGGCCGTCGCCGATTTCAACGATCATGATGCCGCCGTCGTTCAGGTGTTCCTTGGCCTGAGCCATTAAGCGGCGGACCACGTCCATGCCGTCGTCGCCTGCGGCAAGCGCCAGAGACGGTTCATGACGGTATTCCTGCGGGAGCGCATCCATTGCTTCCTGAGTGACGTACGGCGGGTTGGAAATGATGACGTCGTAAGTCTTGCCGTCGAGCGCGCTGAAAAGATCGCTCTCATACGGAGTCACGATGTCTTCCAAGCCGTAATCGGAAATGTTGCGGCGTGCGACTTCAAGCGCTTCGGGGCTGATGTCGGCACAGTCGACGGTTGCCCAGGGGAAGGTGGCGGAAGCGAGAATCGCAAGGCAGGCAGAACCCGTGCACATGTCGAGAACGCTAGAAACGGAGTCCGGATCTTCCACCCACGGAGCGAGATCTTCTTCGAGGAGCTCGGCAATGTAGCTTCTCGGGATCAGCACGCGGTCGTCGACGTAGAAGACGTGACCGGTAAGCCACCATTCATGGGTGAGGTAGGCGGTCGGCACCAAGTCGTCGCAGCGGCGGTTGATGGCGTTTAAGACGCGCACGCGTTCGTCTTCGGTAAGTGCGCAGTCCAAGAACTTTTCTTCAACTTCGAGCGGAATTTCCAGCAGTCGAAGAACGAGGAAGCTTGCTTCATCCACCGGATTGTCATAGCCGTGCATGAAGGTGGCTTTGCTGTTGTAAAGGCGTGTGACGCCGTAGCGGATAAAGTCGCGGATGGTCCGCAAAGCGCCTGTGTTGTTGTCAGCCATGATTACTCCGCAAGTAAATGAACGAGGGTTTGATAATAAATTTCAGCCAATCGGTCGACATCCCCGACCGGGATGCTTTCGTTGACTTTGTGAATGCTTTCGTTGGTCGGTCCGAACTCGACCACATCCGCGCACCAGCGGCTGATAAAGCGTGCGTCGCTCGTGCCGCCGCCCGTCGAAAATCCGGGGCGCACCCCCGTCGTTTTTTCGCAGGCATCGCCGAGTGCTTTTGACAGCGCTTCGCCCGACGTAGCAAAGGGGAAAGCGCTCTTTTTCCATTCGATGTCGAAGGAAGCACCGGCTTTGTCGGTATGCGCGCGGCAGATCGCTTCGATTTCTTCGATGAGACTTTCAGCCGTTACCGACGGGTTGTAGCGGATGTTAAAAAGAATCGTGCAGGAAGCGGGTACGACGTTGACGGCCCCTGTACCTGCATTCATATTGCTTATCTGGAAAGAGCTCATCGGGAAGCCCGGGTAAGCCTCGCCCCATGTGCGGGAAGCGAGCTCGGCGGCAATGGCGGATGCCGCATGAATCGGGTTTAAAACTTTTTCCGGATAGGCCACATGACCCTGAATGCCGCGAACGGTAAGTTTGCCGTTCAAAGAACCGCGGCGTCCGTTTTTAATCGTGTCTCCGAGCACTTCGGAGCAGCTCGGCTCTCCGACAATGCACCACTCGGGCGCAATGCCTTCGCTTTTAAGAACTTCGACGGCGTAAACCGTGCCGTCGTAGCCGTCGCCTTCTTCGTCGCTGGTAAGCAGCATGGCGATCGAACCTTTATGGTTCGGGTAATCCGTGACAAAGCGGCGGGCGGCGGATGCAAACGCGGCATCCGACGTCTTCATGTCCGCGGCTCCTCTCGCATAGAGGCGGCCGTCGCGGACCGTCGGGGTAAACGCATCGCTTACCCAGTCCGCCGGATTCCCTTCGGGGACCACATCGGTGTGGCCCGCAAAGAGAAAGAGCGGCGCCTTCGAGCCCTTTTGCACCCAAAGGTTGACGGTCTCGCCTCTCGCAATGGTGCGGGAAGCGAATCCGACTTCCTTTAAGAAGTCTGCGATCACGTCCTGGCAGCCCGCATCGCACGGTGTGACGGAGCGGCGCGACAGCAGATCGCAGGTGAGCCCGAAGGTATCAGTCATAGACAAATCAGTCGCGGAGCAGTTCGTTGATGCTTGTCTTGGCGCGTGTCTTTTCATCGACGCGCTTGACGATGACGGCGCAGTTGAGGTTGTACTTGCCGTCCTTGCTCGGGAGGCTGCCCGGAACGACAACGGAACCTTCGGGAACGCGGCCCTGGTAGATTTCGCCGGTTGTACGGTCGTAAATCTTGGTGCTCTGACCGATGAAGACGCCCATGGAGATGACGCTGTTGGCTTCGACGATAACGCCTTCGACGATTTCACTGCGTGCGCCGATGAAGCAGTTGTCTTCGATGATGGTCGGGTTGGACTGGAGCGGTTCGAGAACGCCGCCGATGCCGACGCCGCCGGAGAGGTGGCAGTTGGCGCCGATCTGAGCGCAGGAGCCGACAGTTGCCCATGTATCGATCATTGTGTTTTCACCGATGTAAGCACCGATGTTCACAAAGCTCGGCATAAGAACAGCGCCCTTGGAGATGTAGGTACCGCGGCGGACAACAGCGCCCGGAACAGTGCGGAAACCGCTGGCTGCGATTTCTTCGTCTTCCTTGCCTTCGAAGAGCAGGGGAACCTTGTCGTAGAAAGCGGCGGGACCGGAGCGGACGACGCGGTTCGGCCAAACCTTAAAGCACATCAGAACGGCCTTCTTGACCCATTCCTTGGTTTCCCAGTGACGGCCGTCATACTTTTCGGCAACGCGCAGTTCGCCGCTTTCGAGACGACGCATAACGTTGTCGAGAGCGTTGAGAACGTCCGGACCGTAGTGTTCTGCAGGTACGTTGAAGGCGTGTTCAATCAGATTCTTGTCGAGCAACATAAGCTTCTCCTTTGAATTTGCTTGTTGTTTTTAAAACTTCTTGACCGTGTTTTATCACGGTCGGAATTCTGCAATTCTCTCGGCTGCTTCGCGGACTTCGTCCGTGGTGGCAACCAGAGCAATTCGTACATAACCCTTGCCGGGATTTACTCCGTCGGCCTCCCGGCTCAAGTAAGAACCCGGAAGTACCGTCACGCCCTTTTCTTCGTAAAGGCGGCGTGCGTAGACCTCGTCGTCGATCGGCGTTTTGGCCCAGAGATAGAAGCCTGCGTCCGGCATTTCGACCTTAAGCGACTTCTGAATCAGGGGCAGAGCCACTTCGAACTTCTCGCGATAGAGTCTGCGGTTTTCGATGACGTGTGCTTCATCGTTCCAGGCGGCAATGCTTGCTTCCTGGAAGACGCCGCTCATAGCGCACCCTTCATAGGTGCGGTAGAGCAGGAAGGGCTTGATGATGGCGGCATCGCCCGCAATAAAGCCGCTTCGCATGCCGGGCAGGTTGCTTCTCTTCGAAAGACTCGAAAAGACGACGAGACGGCGGTAATCGTGGCGGCCGAGCTTGCGGCAGGCTTCTAAGGCGCCGAGCGGGGGATTGGCTTCGTCGAAGTAGATTTCGGAATAGCACTCGTCGCTGCCGATGATGAAGTCGTAGCGGTCGGAGAGCTCGAAAAGCTTCTTCCAGAAGTCGAGACCCAGAACGCGGCCCGTCGGATTGTTCGGAGAACAGACGAAGAAGAACTGCATGCGCTTCCATTCTTCTTCGGTAACCGAATCCAAGTCCGGAGCGAAACCGGTCTCTTCGGTACAGGCAAGGAATTTAGGTTCTGCGCCCGCAAGGAACGTCGCACCTTCATAGATCTGATAGAAGGGGGTCGGGATGCCGACGAGCGCATTTTTTGTCCGATCCACACAGGCCTGAACACAGGAGAAAAGTGCCTCTCTCGAGCCCGAGCAGGTGATGACCTGAGTGGCGGGGTCGAGCGCTGTGCCGTAGCGGCGCAGGATCCAGGCGGCGATGGCTTCGCGAAGGCGGATGTCGCCGGCGGTCGACGGATACTTTTCCAAGAGGGCGAGATTTTCTCTGACGGCGTCGAGCACCACGGGAGCCACGCTGTGTTTGGGCTCACCGATGGAAAGAGCGATATGACGCAGGTTCTCGGGCAGCTTTGCTCCTTCAAACAGCTTTCTGAGCCGGGCAAAGGGGTAGGGGCGTGTCAGTGAAAGATCGGGATTCATAAAAACGTAAATACGAGATTGAGTTTGTCGTATCTTTCGGGACTGAAAACTCCGGAGAGTCTTCTCCGGAGTCTCAGTATCGAAAATTAACCGCGTGTCGGATCGTTGGATTCGAACTCGGGCAGCTGAACGGTTTCAAGGGGCTTCCAGCCGTCTTTACGGTATTCGGCAACGACAGTGGTGTAGATGCCGCCGCGGACCCACCACTTGGCCTTAAGACGCATGTAGCGCGGTTCTGTTGCGGCTACGAGATCGTCGAGGATCTGGTTGGTGACGGTTTCATGGAAAGCGCCTTCTTCGCGGTAGCTCCACATGTAGAGCTTCAGGGCCTTCAGTTCGACGTTCTTTTCGTCAGGGATGTAGTCGAGCAGCAGGGTGGCAAAGTCGGGCTGACCGGTCAGAGGGCAGAGCGATGTGAATTCCGGGATTTCGATGTGAATCAGATAATCGCGGTTCGGCTGCGGGTTCGGGAAAGTTTCCAGATTTTTAGACGGTTTGGTCGACATACGTAAACAAATCTCCATTAAAACTTATCCATTATAAATGGGAGAGGGAGAGGCTCTCCCTATATAAAGGGCAAGTATAGGGAAGAACGGAGCGGAAGAAAACGAAAAAAGTTCTCATTTCTTCGCGTTTTAAACCGTTTCAATCCTTTTGAAAAGGGCGGAATTCTAATTTTTTTACGGGGTTTATGCCGAAAAACCGACTTCTCCGATAGGTTGCGGCATCGGGGAAAAAGTCCGCAGATGCGCTGTGGCAGGAGCTCTGCGCGAAATCGGGCGGGTGCGGATGCGCTTTTAAGCCTCTCTTTTTGCGCTCGGGATCAAAGTGCTTTCTTCCTGAACGCCGTTCAGAGGGAGCGCAAAATCTGCGGCGTATTTTTTGTCGCGCGGATGTAACGCAATGGGGGGATGCGTTGCTGCGCCGTAAGCCGACGCAGGCATTTGCATAATGTAAACCGCACTCATGGGGCTTGCTTACCCGTGAGATAATGACAGGTTCGAAGACGGAAACACAACAAAGTGCGCTTAAGGTACATCAAATTATCAGGATTCAAGTCGTTTGCCGATGTGGTTCGGGTCGATATCCCGGGCGACATGACGGGCGTCGTGGGCCCGAACGGATGCGGTAAATCCAACATCATTGATGCCGTGCGCTGGGTGCTCGGCGAAAGAAGCGCGTCGAAACTTCGCGGCGCGGAAATGACCGACGTTATTTTTAACGGCAGCGAAAGCCGCAAAGCGATGGGGCGCGCGAGCGTCGAACTTTTCTTCGATAACGAAGAAGGCGATTTCGGCGGCATCTGGAGTCAGTACCCGGAACTCTCGGTCAAGCGGGAACTTGTGCGCGCGACCGGTCAGTCCGTCTATACGATCAACAACAAGGTCGTCCGTCTCAAAGACATTCAGAAAATCTTTATGGGCACCGGGCTCGGTGCCGCCTCTTACGCCATCATCGGTCAGGGCGATATCAGCGCGATTGTCGAAGCACGCCCCGAAGACATGAGAGCACGGCTTGAAGAAGCCGCAGGCGTCTCGCTTTACCGCCAGAGACGCCAGGAAACCGAAAACAGTCTTGAAGCTTCCAGACGCAATCTTGCCCGCATCGAAGACATTCTTCGGGAGCAGGGCGAAACCATCGAGCGCCTCGAAGGACAGGCCAAAACCGCACGCGAATACAAGGCCTGCCGCGACGAATTGGAAGCGAAGCGCATTACCGAGGCATACCTTGAAAAGTGTTCGGCCGCTTACGGCTTAAAGGAAAGCGAAGCGGCGTTTACATCGTCGCAGACGGCGCTGCAGAACGCCGAAATCGAAGCGGCGGCTTTTGCGGACAAGCTTGCCGCGCAGAAGGAAAACGCCTCCTTTGCCGAGCAGAAGTTAATCGAAATGCAGGGCGAAAAGCGTGTCAAAGCCTCTGAAATCGAGTCTTTGAAGCATTCGATCGCTTCGATTCGCAACCGCAGAAACGAACTTACGCGGGACGCAGCGGAGCGGCGCGAACAGATTGCGGAAAGACGCGCGGACGAAAAGCGTCTGACAGAGGATCTCGAAGCCTTAAGAGCCGAGATGGCCTCGGGCGGCCCCGGAGCCGAGGAAGAAAGAGAAGCGCTTGCCGAACAGATCAAAAAGCAAAAGAGCGCCGAAAAGCGCCTCTTTGATATTCGCGGTGCGGCCGACGCCGCAGCACGGCGCGTCAGAGAAGCCGAGCGCCGCCTGCAGGACGCAAAGTTCCGATTGCAGAGCGCGGAGAGCCGTGAGAGAGATGCCGCGCGTCGCGCAGAACGCCACGAAAAGGAACTTGCCGCACTCGCAGTTCCCAAGAAAGCGCGCTTAGCCGAGATTTTGTCGGAAGAAGAAGCGCTCAAAGCGAAAATCGCAGAGGCGAAGGCTTCTGAAACCCTTCTTCAGGAAAAGAGCCGCGACGTACAGAAGACTGTCACGGCAGCCGAAGAGTTGCGCGACAAAACCGCCGTCGAACGGCAGAAAATCGAAGCGCGTCACGCAGCTTTGGCCGAGTGGGAAGCGAGAGCCAAGAGAGCCGCATCGCCTCTTGCCGACAAGGTTCGCCGCTTAGGTCTTGCCGCAGAGCAATCGGTTCAGTTTGCCGATATGTTCCGGGTTAAACCCGGTTGGGAAAAGGCGGTGGAAGCTGCGCTTGCAGGCCGCCTGCAGGCGTTTGAAATTGCCGAAGATGCGCCGCAGCTTTGGTGCGCGGCCGCAGAAAAACTCCCGGGTACTCCTTTGGTACTCTACAGCGGAGCGACGGGCGCGGTTGCAAAGACCAAGGCGGGACTCGTATCGCTTCTCGACAAGATTGAGAATCCGGAATCGGTGCCTGCGGTGCTCGGAGACTGGCTCGGACGCTTTTTTGCAGCCGATACGATGGAAGAAGCGCTTGCAAATCGAGAGCATCTTCCGAAGGGAGCGGCGTTTCTGCTGCCCGGAGGCGAAACCGTTACCGCTCACGGCCTGGTTTTGGCGGGAGCGGCGTCTGCGGATTCGGGAAGTCTTGCGAGAAAAAGAGAACTGAGAGAACTCGAAGGCTCGCTTAAAGCCGCGGTGCAGGCTTCCGATGACGCGCGCCGGAAGTTATCCGAAGTCCTCTCGGAGCGAAACCGGATTGCCCAGGACGAGATGCGTCAGAGAAGAACGCGGGAAGAGTCGGAGCGCCGCCTGCAGAGCCTTCTGATCGAAGAGCTCAAGGAAAAGCAGAAGCAGGATACCTA
>CAZNBL010000037.1:0-12776 GCA_964571375.1 uncultured Burkholderiaceae bacterium | reverse complement strand
TCACTCGTCAAGCGTCTTAATGAGAAATTTAATCCGAATCAATCTCATTTACAGCATTTTTCTTTGTCCAATCATACAGTTACAATATTTTTACATTAGATGTAATAAATTGTAATTCATTCAAAACTGTCTCAAAAAGACCGCCGGATAGCAAAAAAGGGAGTTTGCATCTCTGCAAACTCCCCTTCTTTAAACAGGCTTTATCGCGTCGGATTAGTTAGGAACCTTACCGACAACACCCTGAACGTAGTAGTTCATAGTGGACAGTTCCTGATCGTTCAGCTTCTGACCGGCCTTGATGATTTCCTTGCCGTCATTAGTAACGATCGGACCTTCGAACGGTTCGAATTCGCCCTTGAACATTTTTTCCTTAACGGCTTCCATCTTCTTGACGAGTTCAGGATCAACCTTGCTGCTGACGTCTTCAAGAGTGATATAGCCGTCCTTCATGTGGCCCCAGATCGGAGTGTTGTCCCACTTGCCTTCCTGGTACTGCTTGACCTTTTCTGCGTAATACGGACCCCAGTTGGTAACCAGAGCGGCGATCTGAGCATTCGGAGCAAGAGCCTTCATGTTGCTGTTGTACGGAATGACCATCTTGCCGGCAGCTTCGGCTGCGCTGGCTACAGCACCTGTATTAGTGTGCTGAGTAAGGATGTCGGCGCCCTGACCGAGAAGTGTCTTGGCAGAGTCGGTATCCTTGGGAGGATCGTACCAGGCGTTGGCCCAGACAACACGGACTTCAACGTTCGGGTTGATGCTGCGTGCACCGAGTGTGAAGGAGTTGATGCCCTGAAGAACTTCAGGAATAGCAAACGGAGCAACGTAACCGATGATATTGGTCTTAGTTGTACCGCCGGCAAGCATACCTGCGAGATAACGGCCTTCGTAGAAACGAACGTTGTAAGTTGTCATGTTCGGAGCTGTCTTGTAGCCGGTTGCATGAGCAAACTTAACGTCCGGATATTCTTTGGCGATCTTCTGCATGTAGTTCATGTAGCCGAAGCTTGTGCCGAAGATAATCTTGTTGCCGTCGTTGACCATCTGACGGATAACACGTTCTGCGTCAGCTGTTTCGGGAACGCTTTCAACGAAAGTTGTCTTAACCTTGTCGGCGCCGATCTGGTCAAGCATGTAGAGACGACCTACGTCGTGCTGCTTGGTATAACCGACGTCAGCCACAGGAGCTACATAAACAAAGCCCACCTTCAGCGGTTCATCGGCCTTGGCTGCCGGTGCATCTGCTTTCTTTGCGGGCTCAGCGGAAGAAGATTTGTCGTCGCAAGCAGTCAGTGCAAAGCAGCTGGCCAGAGCGGCAACACATGTAAGGAACTTAAAAGAAGCTCTCAAAACAACCTCCAAATAGGATGGGTAGAAAACGTTGCAGTATTGTAAGCGAAAAGGGCAGGAATTTACGTTCCTGCCCTTAGCGCGTTAATGCGGAATAAACGGTTTGCCCAGAGATGCCGGCATATTGAGTCGGATCCATGTCGGATTACGCGACATCAGTGCCAACACAATGATGGTTGCCGCATACGGAGCCATCGAAATAATCTGTGTCGGAATCGAAACGCCGATCGACTGCAGATTCATCTGAAGCATAGTCATGCCGCCGAAGAGATATGCGCCGAAGAAGACTCGGCCCGGACGCCATGTACCGAATGTGACGAGAGCCAGAGCAATCCAGCCGCGGCCTGCGACCATGCCTTCAACCCAGATCGGGGTGTAGATCAGGGAGAGATAGGCACCGGCGACACCGATGCAGGCACCGCTGAAAGCGAGAGCAGCGCAACGAATACCCGGAACGGAATAACCGAGAGCGTTGGCAGATTCCGGAGACTCGCCTGTACCGCGGAGCACAAGACCGGCACGTGTCTTAAAGAGGAACCAGGAAATAGCCGGAATCATCAGAAGAGCAACGTAAACCAGGATGTGCTGGCTGAAGAGAGCCGGACCGATCACAGGAATATCGCAGAGGAACGGGATACCGTCGGCCATTCTTTCAGGAAGAACAGCACTCTGATAAGGAATACCGATATAGGCGGAAAGACCGCTGCCGAAAATAGCCATTGCAAGACCGCTGGCCTGCTGGTTGGCGCGAAGGCCTACAGCGAAAGCGGCAAAAATCATGGAAAGTGCAACGGAAACCAGCATCGCAACGATGAAACCGACAGTAAAGCTGCCTGTTTCAACTGTAGCGATATAACCGGTAATCGCACCCATCAGCATCTGACCTTCGACACCGAGGTTCAGAACGCCGGAGCGTTCTGCCACCAATACACCGAGTGCGGCAAGCAGCAACGGTGTACCGGCATTCATCGTCGTAGCAATAAGAGAAGCCAGTACTTCCATTATGCGACCTCCTTCTTAGCAGCTGAGAAGCCCACCCACTTAAGACGGTAGACCACAAACGAATCACAAAGCAGAATAAAGAACAGCAGAAGACCCTGGAACACACCGGTCATACTTGCCGGTGTGCCGATACGGAACTGAGCAAGTTCACCGCCGATGTAGAAAAGAGCCATCACAAAAGCAGCGGGTACGGTTGCGAGCGGCTTAAGGCGGGCAACGAATGCAACGATAATCGCAGCAAAGCCGTATCCCGGGGAAATCTTCGGAGTGAGCTGACCGATCGGGCCGGTAACTTCGATCACACCGGCAAGACCGGCAAGAGCGCCGGAGAAGACAAATGTGAAGAAGAGCATCTTACGGCTGGAGAAGCCGGCGTAAGTCGCAGCCTTCGGAGCCATACCGGCAACTCGGAGCTGGAAGCCCACGAACATCTTTGTCATCATCAGCCAAACAATGAAAAGCGCAATCAGAACGAGTACGCCGCCCCAGTGCATACGGGTACCGGAGATCATGATCGGCAAAGTGGCGGCTGCTTCAAACAGCGGGCTCTGCGGGAAGCCGAGACCGGTAGGATCGCGCAGCGGAGACTGTACGGCCCAGGACAGGAAGAGTTCGGCGATATAGACGAACATCAGCGAAACCAGAATTTCGTTGGCGTTGCATCTGTCCTTTAAGAGCGCACAGATCGCAGCGTAAAGACCGCCGCCGATCATAGCGGCAATAAAGACAACCACGATATAAAGGTTGCTGGTTTCGGGACCGGCCCAGAGAGCAACGGTACCGCCGCAGAGCGCACCGATAATAAGCTGACCTTCGGCACCGATATTCCAAATATTGGCGCGGTAACAGACAATCAGACCGAGAGCACAGAGGATGAGCGGCGTCATCTTCACGCCGATTTCACCGAGACTGCGCAGTGTCAGCATCGGTTCGATGCAGAACACATACATGGAATAGAACGGATTCTTACCGACGGCGGCAAAGATAAAGAAGCCGGCACAGATGGTAAGAACAACAGCGAGAATCGGAGAAAGAGCTGTCAGAAGCTTGCTCTGATTGTTTCGCTTGAATACTTCAACCGGGAAACGCATCAGACCACCTCCTTAGTGTGAGCGCCTTCAGGACCGTCGGGCCAGAGACCGGACATCCAGCGGCCGACTTCATCGACCGTGATATCGGAAATCTTCACCTGCGGAGAAATATAGCCTTGACTCATAACGACGATTTCGTCACAGATTTCAAACAGTTCGTCAATTTCTTCACTGATCACCAGAAGACCGGCACCGCCGCTTCGCTGACGGATAAGAGCGTTGCGGATCAGTGCGGCAGCACCGACGTCAACACCCCAGGTCGGCTGGTTGACCACAAGAATCTTCGGGTTGTGTGTCAGTTCGCGACCGACAATAAACTTCTGAAGGTTACCGCCGGAGAGGCTCTCTGCATGAGACTTCGTATCGGCAGTCTTCACCTTGAATTCACGAACGATGTGCTCGGCGAAACGACGGATCATCTTGTTTCGCATAAAGCCCTTCGACAGGAACAGGTTGCTTGTCAGAAGAGTGTTGGATTCAAGCGACATATCGGGAACAGTTGCGTGACCGAGACGCTGTTCGGGAACGTAACGCATACCGAGAGCACGACGGTGCTTGACGCTTAAATCGCCGGCAAACTGACCGAGAATCTTTACGGCATTCTTATCAAGAAGAGCTTCGCCCGATACAGCCTTCATAAGATCGGACTGACCGTTACCGGAAATACCGGAAACACCCACGATCTTACCGAGCGGTACATCGATCTTGCCGTTAAGGTTGTACTGGCTCTTGAATGTGACCTTCACATCCTTGAAATCGACGCTGAGACCGTCGCCTCCCGGAACGTCTTCACGCTCAATCGTGGCGGGCAGTGCGCTGCCGACCATGAGAGTGGCGAGTTCTTTTTCAGTGAGTTCCTTCGGATTGACAGTGTCGACCACGCGGCCGGAACGGATCACGGTGCATCGGTCGGACAATTCGCGGATTTCGTTGAGCTTATGAGTAATGAAGATGATGGAAACACCTTCCTTGGCAAGCTGCTTCAATGTCTTGAACAGAGCCTTCAGTGCGATCGGAGAAAGCACGGAGGTCGGTTCGTCAAGAATCAGCAGCTTCGGAGAAGTCAGAAGCGCACGGATAATTTCGACGCGCTGACGCTCGCCCATAGAAAGATCGTTGATGATGGCGTTCGGATCGATATCGAGACCGTAACGCTTGCTCTTTTCTTCGATTTCCTTGGTAAGGGCTACCGGATCGGTTTCCGGCGGCATGCCGAGAAGGATGTTTTCCTTAGCGGTCAGGGTTTCGAACAGCACGAAGTGCTGGAACACCATGGCAATACCGAGCTTGCGCGCATCCGACGGAGTAAGAATTTCGCACTTCTTACCGTCGAAATAGATGGAACCCTCATCGGCAACTACAGAGCCGAAGATGATTTTCATCAACGTGCTCTTACCGGCACCGTTTTCACCCAGGATGGAAAGAATCTCACCGGGCTTGACCTCTAATGAAATGTGGTCGTTGGCAGTGACAGAACCGTACCTCTTGGTAATGTCTGTCAATTGCAGTCTTGGAGTCATCTCGATCTCATTAAATAAGTGAAGCCGCTGAGGGTACACTTCCCCCGCGGCATCTGTCGTTATTTGGGATTCTTGTCAAAATACGGAGCTGCAGCTCTGAGATATACAAACATCGAATACAGTGTCAGCAGTGCAGCAACATAAATCAGTACGGATCCGATCATCGGAGTATCCAAGCCGTAAATCGGCTCGTAATACAACAGAAGCGGAATCGCCAGCATTTGAGCAATCGTTTTGATCTTTCCGATCCAGTTGACTTTGACTCGGCCGGATTCACCTACCTTGGCCATCCATTCACGGAGAGCCGTTACGGTGATTTCACGACCGATAATGATCAGCGCAACAAACATATCGACGCGACCGAAAGCTAAAAGTACGATCAGTGCGGCGCTTACCATGAGTTTGTCGGCGACCGGGTCAAGGAAGGCTCCGAGTTCGGTACCCATACCGAAACGTCGGGCAATAAAACCGTCCAAGGCATCAGTTACGGCAGCAACAATGAAAAAGATACAGCCGAGCAGGTTCTGGGAGTGACGAGGCAGGAAGCTTTCGGGCAGCATAAACACTCCGACCACTAACGGAATGAGTGCAATTCTTCCCCATGTCAGCCACATCGGCACATTAAGAGAATGTCTGTTGTTCTGTTGCGCAGTATCCATAACTGACTATCTAAAATTTGTATCCGACGGACTTCTCCGCCGTTAAAAATATCCTTCGGGACTATCCCCCGAAGCGGTATTTTTTTATTGTAACCTTTCCGCGCAAATAAGCACTACGCCTGATGCGTCGGAGCAATACAAATCGCAAAAAACGCGCATTGTACTGACTGCCGGCGAATTCGCAAAATCAAAACGTGCGATTTCCCCTATTTTTGTCCGTGAAGCTGCAAGTAAATGTTTTCGGCAAGCGTCTTGGAGATACCGTCGACCGATGCAATATCCTCTACGGAAGCATTGGACAGCACCTTGAGACTGCCGAATTTTGCGAGTAATTTCTGCCGTCTCTTGGGACCGATCCCCTCGAGATCCTCGATTCTCGAACAATTTCTTGTTTTTGCGCGTTTGGCACGCATCCCGGTAATCGCAAACCGATGCGCTTCGTCTCGGATCTGAGCAATCAGCATCAGGGCGGCCGACATCTGTCCGAGATAAAGCGACTCACGGTCGGGATCGGCGAACACGAGCTGTTCGAGACCGACCTTACGCCCTTCTCCTTTGGCGACACCGACGATCACAGACTTATCCAGTCCCAATTCGTCAAAAACTTCGCAGGCCATATGAACCTGACCTCGTCCGCCGTCGACCAACACAATGGTCGGCAGCTCAGCCTCCCCGTTGGCAACTCTCTGGTAACGGCGGGTTAAAACCTGACGCATGGCGGCATAGTCGTCGCCTCCCGTGACATCCGTAATATTGAACCGGCGGTATTGAGAGCTGTCCATCTTGCCGTGCGCGAACACCACACAGGACGCCTGAGTAGCCTCACCCGAGGTATGACTGATATCGAAGCACTCCACCCGGAAGTCGTCATAGTCTTCGGGCGTGATTTCCAATCCGAGCGCTTCGACCAAGGCTCCGATTCTCTCGCTCTGATTGGTGCTTTCGTGGCGGCGTCGGATAAGAGCAAGCTGAGCGTTCTTTTCGGCAAGATCCAGCCAGCGGCGTCTGACACCGATCGGACGTCTCACCACGTTGACCTTGCGCTCTCCGTAAGCAGCAAAACATTCATCGACCGTCTGAGCGTTTTCCGAGACATTAATCACGACGGTCTGAGGCACTTCAAGTTCCGCATAGTGCTGAGCAATAAACGCTTCGAGCACTTCGTCGGCCGTCGGAGCTTCGGACGATTTTCCGAGAGAGGGGAAGTGAGCATGGTCGCCGAGATGACGGCCGCCTCTGACCATCGCAAGGTTCACGCAGACCTGACCGGCGTCGTAGACCACGGCAATGATGTCGGCATTGGTGTCGGGCGAAGCTTCCATGTACTGCTGATGCGTAACGTCCGCAATCGCTTTGAGCTGATCGCGGATAACCGCAGCCTTTTCGAATTCCAGAGCTTCGGAATATTTCTGCATTTTCGCGATCAGTTCTTCCTGAATGGCGGAAGAGCCGCCTTCCAGGAACTCTTTGGCGCTTTTAACCTGTGCGCTGTAGGCTTCCCGGGTAATCTTGCCGCAACACGATCCGCTGCATCGGCCGATCTGATACAGCAGACAGGGTCTTGAGCGGTTGTTGAATACCGAATTCTCGCAGGTTCTGAGTTTGAACACTTTCTGCAGCAGAACGATAGTGTCGCGGACTGCATACGAATTCGGATACGGCCCGAAGAAACTGTTCTTCTTATCGAAGCCGCCTCTGTAATAAGAGACACGCGGAAAATCTTCGGTTGAAAGTTTCAGGTACGGGTACGACTTATCGTCGCGGAAAAGGATGTTGTAGCGCGGATTCTGAGTTTTGATCAGATTGGATTCAAGAATCAGAGCCTCGGCTTCGCTGTTGACGACCGTGATCTCGGCTCTGGCAATCTGACTTACCATCATCTGAGTACGGGGTGCGAGCGTCTTTTGGAAGTAACTCGATACGCGGCGCTTGAGGTCGCGCGCCTTACCGACATAAAGCAGATTGTCGTCGGCGTCGAAGTAGCGGTAGACACCGGGCAGGCTAGGAAGATTCTTAAGCAAAGTCGCAGAATCAAAAGCCGGTTTTTCGACCGCTTCTTTCTTTTCGTCCTGTGCGTTCTTTTCTGCTGCAGCTGTATCTGTCACTGCCGGTCCCTCTTCGATGCAATTCTTTAAAGACCAATATTAATACGGCGGCCGCTGTATTTGAAAAGTGTCGTTGCTCCCGTTAAGCTTGCATCCGCCGGAGCAATGCGGCTGAAAATCAACCGAAATGCCGCTGCGCCCAACTTTTTATATCTGACTATCTATGTTCAACTGCGATATTTTCTGCGAAGTCATCGACAACTACGGTGACGCCGGCGTTTGCTGGCGCATCGCAAGAATGCTGACCAACGAAAAAAATGCGGCCGTCCGCCTCTTTATTTCCGATCTGAAGACACTTTCGGCAATCGTGCCCGAGTGCGATGCCGAAAAAAACATTCAGACCGTCCAGGGCATCGAAATCTGTGCCTGGAGCGAAGCGCTCAACGCCGAGCCCGCACCGGTCATTCTCGAAACCTTTGCCTGCCGTCTGCCGCAGGAGTATGAAAAGCGCGCCGCCGAACGCACTCCGCAGTCCGTCTGGATCAATATCGACTACCTGTCGGCCGAGCAATGGGTGGAAGACTGGCATCTGCTGCCGTCTCCGCATCCCTCGCTCCCCATCAACAAGTATTACTTCTACCCGGGTTTCACCGACAGGACCGGCGGTCTTATTTTTGAAAAAGACATTCTTGAAAGAGAAGCGGCTTTCCTGCCCGAACGAGATGAATTTCTGAAAGCTCTCGGCGCCGATCCCGCTCATCCCTTCTCGCTCTTTGTCTTCTGCTACCCGGGAGAATGGATCGACAACTTCTACGAGGCTCTCGGCTCCGACAAGCGCCCCGTTCAGCTGCTTCTGGCTCCGGGCGCAGCCGGAAACGATCTCGTCAAACGTCTTGAAGAAAAACCGGTCGAAGGCGTCAGTATCGTCCGCCTCCCCTTCTTCGATCAGAAGGATTTCGAAAAAATTCTCTGGTGCGCCGATGCGCTTATCATCCGCGGCGAAGATTCTTTTGTCCGCGCTCAGACCGTTGCTCGCCCCTTCCTTTGGAACATCTATCCGATTAAAGAAGGAACCGAACACATCGACAAGCTCTGCGCGTTCGCCGACATTTTCGGCCGCTCCATGCCCGACATAGCCGAGCTCTGGAAGAAAATCAATGTTGCCTGGAATACCTCCGACAAGGCCTTTGTACCGCTTTGGAGCGAATGGAGAGATGCAGTACCCGCGATGCAGACAAGCATCCGCGAATGGAGAAAACAGATCATCGATCGCGGTTCTCTGATCGACCATCTGTGCAAATTTGCCGAAGACAGGCTAAAATAACTTGTTTCTCGGAAAGATTCCGTGGGACGAAGTGTCATTTTTCGTCCTGCAACTTATCATTTTTAAGCAGAATATTTATGAAAACAGCACAAGAACTTCGCTCCGGCAACGTCGTTATGATCAACAACCAGCCCATGGTTGTTCTCAAGTCCGAATACAGCAAGGGTGGCCGCGGTGCCTCCACTGTTAAGCTCAAGATGAAGAACCTCCTGAGCAACGCCGGTACTGAAACTGTTTACCGTGCCGACGACCGTTTCGAAGACATCATCCTCGAAAAGAAGGAAGTCAGCTACTCCTACTACGCTGATCCGCTCTACGTCTGGATGGACGAAGAATACAACCAGTACGAAGTTGAAGCCGAAGTTATGGAAGACTGCCTCAAGTACCTCGAAGACGGTATGCAGGCTGAAGTCGTTTTCTACAACGGCAAGGCTATCTCCATCGAACTGCCGACAATCCTCGTTCGCGAAGTTGTCTACACTGAACCGGCTGTCAAGGGCGACACTTCCGGTAAGGTTATGAAGCCGGCTAAGCTTGCTACAGGTCACACTGTTGCAGTTCCTGCTTTCGTCAACACCGGCGACAAGATCGAAATCGACACACGTACAGACGAATACCGTTCCCGCGTGATGTAATTTCTGCCTGATCGGCAACAAGAGAGAGGCATCAAACCTCTCTCTTTTTTTGTGTTCTGTTTTTCTCCCCGGACTCACAGGCAAAAAAAACGCCTCTGTTGTCCCCGATGCACGAACGGGAAAGGACGGAAATCAAATTTTTTACTGTCATAATGACAGAAAATTTGCTTTGTGCCTTTTCGGCCGCATGAAATAACCCTTTTATTTAAAACACTTTTTTACTGGAATCGCTATGGAAGCATACGCAGCCGGCTGGCTATCCATCCTTCCGCCCGTCATTGCTATTGCATTGGCTCTTATTACCAAGGAAGTTTTCTCTTCCCTGCTTCTCGGTATTTTCTCGGGAACCCTGATCTATACCTTCGGTAAAGGTATCGACGACCCGCTGATCAAAAGCGTTGAAGTGACTTTCAACCTCATGGGTGAAAAGGTCGACTTCAACATTCTGCTTTTCTGCACCATGCTCGGCGCCCTGGTCTACATTCTCAATATGTCCGGCGGCACCCGCGTGTACGGCGAAATCGCCCGTAAGAAAATCAAGAGCCGCAAGTCTTCCGTGATGGCCACCTGCGGTCTGAGCTTCTTCATCTTCATCGACGACTACTTCAACTGTCTGACAGTCGGTACCGTCATGCGCCCGCTCACGGACGCCTATCGCGTCTCGAGAGAAAAGCTCTCCTACATCGTCGACTCCACCGCCGCTCCGCTCTGCATCATTGCTCCGGTTTCTTCCTGGGCCGCTGCCGTCGGTTCGAGTCTTAAGTCGACCGGCGCTTTCGAAAGTGACTTTGCCGCTTTCATCGCTACGATCCCGTACAACTTCTACGCCCTCTTCTCTCTGATGCTCGTGGTGTACATTTCCTACACCAACCGTGACTTCGGCCCGATGAAGCTTGCCGAAGAACGAGCCGTCATGAACCGAGCAGAAGAGGTCGTTCAGCAGAACGTCGAACGCAGCAAGCACGCTCAGAGCGCCCGCGGCACTGTCTGGGACATGATCATTCCGCTCATGGCTCTTATCGTCTTCGCCGTTTTCGGCCTCCTTTATGACGGCGGCTACTGGGGCAGCGACGCCGCATACCACACACTTACCGCAGCTCTCGGTAACTGTTCTGCCTCCAAGGCTCTGGTCTGGGCTTCCTTCGGCGCTCTCGTCGTAGCTTTCATCCTCTACATCCCGCGCCGCATCGTGAAGTTCTCCGACTTCATGGAAGGTACGATCGAAGGTATGAAGGTTATGCTGCCCGCCAACATCATTCTGGTTCTGGCATGGACACTCTCCGGCGTCTGCCGCGATCTGCTGCTCACACAGCACTTCGTCGAAGGCTTTGTTGCCGGCAGCACCGGTCTTGATATCTTCCTGCCGGTCGTGATCTTCATGATCGCCGCATTCCTGAGCTTCTCCACAGGTACTGCCTGGGGTACTTTCGGTATTCTTATTCCGATCGCCGTTCCGGTTGCGCAGGCCGTGGATCCCTCCCTCACAATCGTTTGTCTGTCCGCTACGCTGGCCGGTGCCGTCTTCGGCGACCACTGTTCTCCGATTTCGGATACAACGATTCTTTCGAGTGCGGGCTGCAGCTGTCAGCACGTAGCTCACGTCTCCACACAGATTCCGTACGCTTGGTTCGTCGCTACCTGCTGTGCAGTCGGTTATCTGGTTGCCGGTATGACCAAGGGCAGCTGGATTATGAGTTTCGGCGCCACCTTCCTCACATTTGCCGTTGCCCTGGCAGTCATGTGGAAGTACAGCTTCAATATTCATAAGTACGAAAACGAACTCCGTAAAGAAGGTCTGACCGCCTGACGGATTCGCTTCTGACAAAAAAGCCTTCGGAAAACCGAAGGCTTTTTTATTACCTGCCGTCGTCTCAGTAGAAGAACCCGATCAGACTCTGGGCAACGGGAACCGTCAGAGCAGATAAAGCGGTTGAAATAAGAAGTGCATTGGTCATCGCCGCCTGCGTGACTTTAAATTCCTGCGCCATGATGTACATATTGACCGCTACCGGCATACAAGCAAGCACACAGACGGCACGGGTTTCCTCAATACTGAGAGAAAAGACAAGGCAGAAGAAAAATACAACGGCAGGCTGAATAAACAGCTTCGTTCCCGCAATAGCGGCTGCGAGATGAAAATGCTCTTTGATGCTGTACTGAGCAAGCCCCACACCCACGGCAAAGAGTGCGACGGGAGATGCTGAATTAGCAAGCAGGACGACGGATTTTTCGACAGGAGCCGGCAGTTCCACCCGGAAGAAACTTGCAAGCGCACCGAGAATAATGGCAAGAACAATCGGATTTCTGACGGTTTTGACCATTCCGGCCGCCACGCTCTGCACGGGATTCGCTTTACGGTTGCGGATACATTCCACAAGCAGCGTGGCAAATGTCCACATCACAAAGTCATTGAGAGAAATAATCGCGGCGATATGAGCAACGGCCGATGCTCCTAGCAGCGAAACAACCATCGGAATGCCGAGCTGAACATTATTGGAAAAGATACCGCCCATAGCGGTCACGACGCCGCTGTCGCCCGAAAGTTTGAACGAGCGGCGCCAGAGCAAAAATCCGAATAGAAAAACCGTGAGACACCCGCAGTAAAACGCGAGTGTCACCGACCAATGAATCGGCGGCATCTTATGCATGTCGCGCATAAGATTAAAGAGCAGCATCGGCAGCGTTACCGTAAAAGAGAATTTCGAGAGCGCAATCCCGTGCTCGACTTTGAGGACGCCGACGTAAACCGTAAAGTAGCCCAGACCGATCAGAAGAAAGAGCGGTAAAGCCGCAAGAAAGTTATCGTATAAAGCGTCCATAGCTGCCTCAGCGTCCGGTTTATTTCCTGCGCGGTCTGCGGATCCGGATATTGATGCCGTAGGTCTTCTTAACCCAAGCCAGCACTGCGGCAATCAGGAGATAAATAAGGTATTCCCAGGAGAATTCGAAGTCCGGATTTCCGCCCGAAGACTTGGTTTCAGCTGCCTTCTGAGTACCTTCGCGCTTATCCTTTCTCCACTCCCACGGAGCTTCGGGATTGTCTGCCGCCCAAAGACCGGTGCGCTTGGCCTTTGCATTCGTTTCGGCATCGGCGTAGAGCTTACGGTCTTCCGCACTCAGAGACTTTTCATAGTCTTTATAGAACCAGGC
>CAZNBL010000036.1:0-13138 GCA_964571375.1 uncultured Burkholderiaceae bacterium | reverse complement strand
TTATGCAGGGTGCGAATTCCATTCAGGGAGCTATTGAAAACTACGTCAAGGCCGTTAAGGCCCGTGTGTTCCCGAAGGATGAACACAGCTTCTGATTGAATTAAGGGAAAGTAAAGGCCGCAGTTGCGGCCTTTTTATTTTTATTCACCTATATGGTCAGATCGGTTTTATAGGGTTTTAAGCAGGGGTATTTTTATCAAAAAGTGATATCTTGTATTGAAAGAAATCGGCTTTGGTTAGGAATAAACCGATTTCCGATGAAGTAAAGAGGTACCGCTATGAATAAAACAATGCAATGGCTCTATGACAACTGGATGAAAGCCACACCGTTTTTGGCTTTTTACTCATTCGTTTTGATTTGGCTGTACGTCAAAGAGCAAAACTACGCGTTGTTCTTGATTTGGATGCAGGTGCCGATATATTGGCTTCACGAGTTTGAGGAATATGTCTGTCCGGGCGGCTTCCTGGATTTCTTTAATCGCAAACCTTTGGGTTCAAAGCTCGGAGATTATCCGCTTACCAAGGCCGGTTCCTTCTGGATCAATATCCCGCTTGTTTATATTCTGTTGCCGGCCTCCGGCATTGCGGCGCATTTTTACGGCGTGGAATGGGGGCTTTGGACGGCTTACTTTCTGCCTTGAATGCTTTTGCTCACGTAGTGATGTTCTTTATCTTCGGGTTTAAATACAATCCCGGTCTGATCGCCAGTGCGCTCGTCAATATTCCGTTCGGTGTTTATATGGTTTGGTACTTTGTGTCGAACAACCTGGTTTCGACAGAAGTCAATATTGCCAGCATCGTATTCGGCATCTTGGCACAGGCTTCGATGATGATTTACGGTTTTGCTTACTTGGTACCTAAGATGAAGCGAGAAGGTCTGAAGGCCTAAAGTTTAAGATTCTTTAAATGAGCTCCGGAGTATTTCAAAGATATTCCGGAGTTTTATTTTTGTAAGCGCAAGAGAATTGCGCTGTTTGCATCGCTTTGTCGAATCTTCTTTGATTCCTCTCTGGACTGTACTGCAGTCCGAACCGAGTTCTTGCCGGGATTTCCAAATACGGGATGAAAGGCAGTGCAGGTGTTTATGTTGGCCCTGCAAAAACGACGACGGTCCAACTGCTGCAAAAAAAAGAAGCACAGGCAGATAAGGGATGACAACCTTTGAGCCTGTGCTAGCAATGAGAGCATAGAAAAATAGGAGATATTTATAACATACTTATATGGTAGGTATTGGAAAGTAAGGCTGATTATTACAATAGGAAAACAAATTCATTCGGATGAGAAACTGTTGTATTTCTCCTTATTAAATTCAGAAAATGCTGCAGAAACCATGACATCCGAATTACTTTGCGATAGCCTGAGCGAAGTTGATGTCTGGAGATTGCTATGAATAAGCTTTGGAATGTATTAGAGACGTTAAAGCAGCATCGGGTCGTAGATCTTTCTCATGAACTGACCAATGACAGTCCCTATTGGTCCGGCGTGCCCGAAGGCGCTGTTGAATTAGGAAAGGTTTGTTTCGATTGGGGCAATCCCATGCTCGAATGCATGATCCAGACATTTAAGTTTCCGGGGCAGTTCGGGACTCATATCGATTTTCCGGGTCATTTTGATAAGAACGGCGTTCTTTCCGATGCATTCGGACCGGCGGATCTCGTTTTTCCGCTTTGCATTATTGACGTAAGTGAAAAAGTTAAAGCAGATCCCGAATATGCCGTAACTCTTGACGATGTCCGAGCCTATGAAGAGCAATACGGTGACATTCCGAAGGGGGCTTTTGTCGCATTAAGGACCGACTGGTACAAGCGTTGGCCTGATATGAAAGCGCTTTGCGGTTTGGCTGAAGACGGCAGTGAGCATTTCCCGGGTTGGTCGCTCGAAGTTCTTAAGTATTTGGTGGAAGAAAAAGGAATTGCTGCCAACGGCCACGAAACACTTGATACCGATGCTTCAAAACTTGCCGCTGCGGCAGGAGATCTTGCCTGCGAACGTTATGTACTGAGTCAGGGCAAAGTCCAGGTTGAGTTGTTAAGAAATCTCGATCAGGTAGCGCCGTACGGTGCTGTGATCTGTGTAGCCTATCCGAAGATCAAAGGTGCTACAGGTTTGCCGGCCAGGGTTTGGGCTGTTACGGAATAACTCATAAAGGCATCTTTTCTGAAGAAGAGAGAAGAGGCTTTATTTCTATTCGCAAAAGAAAACTCTCCGGTCGAAAACGATACGGAGAGTTTTTTTGCAGAAGGACTTTAATTAAGCCTGTGCGCCTTCCTGCTGCTGCATGAGAACGGTGCTCAGCTTGCAGAGCATCTTCTGGAATTCAGGAATCTTTTCCGGATCGATCGGCAGACCGCCGTCAGTGAAGACCTGCATAACCTTGTTGAAGTCAGCAAAGATGTCGCCGCGGTTGAAAGTGTGTTCGTGTGTGCCACCGAGCATGTCGCCCCAGGCAAAAGTCACAACAAACTGACCGTCCTTGCGTTCGAGGTGACGGAAGGAAACGTCGCCCGGGTTAAGTGCCTTCTTAAGCTGTTCTTCCGGCGGGTTAACGCGGATATCCTGTAATTGAGTATCTGCCATTTTTATTAACTCCTTATTTAAATAGCATGGCTTCAATGCCGATTTGATCGAGTATAGCGCGAAGCCCGATTTTTGCAGAGAAAAATATCGCCGGCGCAGGGAAGGGTGTCTGTATGAGACTTCATAAACAAAATCTCCGGTTTTTGATGATGAAACAGATGAAACAGAAGAACCTTATGAAGGAAATGCGCAGGTGTAGCAAGAAGGATATGAAGGCTGGTAAATAACAGCATCGGTAAAATTTACAGGAACCGCTTTTCGTACAGGACTTGTTGCATATAAACCTCGTAAAGACGGGGTTTTGTCGTGTTTAAGCCTCTAAAAGATTCCCGGAAGGCATTTAATTGCGGGAAATCACGCACGCCTCTGTATCGAAAAAGTGTTGAATCGCAATGTTCGGACACAAGTCGCTCTATATAATCAAACAAGATGTGCGCTGCGGGCATGAAACCCATGCGCATACAACAATCCCTCAAACTTGATTAAAGGATCAACTATGTCGACAGAAAATAAACAGACTGAGTTGAACACCCAAGCCAATGAAAAAGTCACGATCGGCAATTACATTTCGCTGATCTTTGCCTGCGTGTTTTTCTCCGGCTTATGCGCCACATCTCAGTGGTGGGGAATTTTCGACTTCACAACATTAAACGGCGGCTTCGGTAAGGTTGTGGCCGGCGTCTCTCAGAACGGCGACACTATTTCCACCGTAATGAGCAACTTCCGCGGTAAGGGCGGCTCGGGCGCTATCGACGGTTTCGTCTTCGCCTTCACCCTGATTCCGACCGTGATGCTCGCTATGGCTATGATCACGATCTTCGAACACTACGGTGCTCTGAAGGCCGCACGCCAGCTTCTTACTCCGATTCTCCGTCCGATCCTCGGCATCCCGGGTTCTGCCGCTCTTGCTCTGATTGCAGCTCTGCAGTCCACTGACGGCGGCGCAGCTCTTACCCGTCAGCTCAAGGACAACAACACACTGACAGAAAAGGAAATCAACAACTTTGCTGCTTTCCAGATGGCTGCCGACGCTCCGATCACCAACTTCATGAGTTCCGGTGCAGTTCTCTTCACACTGGTCGCCGCCGACGGTTCTCTGGCAGTTCCTGTCAGCCTCGGTCTTTGCCTTCTTGTCGTGCTTTGCGGCAAGGTGGTTGCTGCCAACATCATGCGCTTTATGCAGATTCGCGGCGCTAAGAAATCTGCCTGATAGCCGGAGATAAGAATATGTCACACGAAACACAAAATCCGATGATCACCGACGTTTTCGTCAACGGTGCGGTGCAGGGCTGGAACATCGCTGTCAAATCCACGATTCCGAATGTTCTGATGGCCTTCGTTATTATTAAGATCCTCACAATCTCCGGTGCTCTGAAGTACATCGGTATTGTCTGCGGTCCGCTTATGCAGGTTTTCGGCCTTCCGGGCGAAGCTGCCACCATCCTGATGGGCGCATGGATGTCCATGGGCGGCGGTGTCGGTGTTGCCGTTGCACTCTTTGACAAGGGTGTGATCGACGGTCCGCAGCTTGCTGTTCTGATTCCGGCTATCTACCTCATGGGCTCTCAGGTTCAGTACATGGGCCGCTGCCTCGGTGTGATCGGTATCAAGGGTTCCACCATGTTCAAGATCATGGCTATTCCTCCGGTCGTCGCACTTCTGTCGATGTTCGTGATGAAGCTCGTCGTTCTCGGATCTTAATTTAAGAGAAACAGCATGACACACGGATACCTCTTAAAGAATGCCGACCTCTATAACCCGGTACACCTCGGCACCAAGGATATTCTCGTTGTTGCCGGCAAGATTATTGCCGTTGACGATGAAATCGATGCCAAGATGCCGGGACTCGAAGTCATCGATCTGCAGGGAGCGATTGTCGTTCCCGGTTTAATCGACCAGCATATCCATGTCACAGGCGGAGGCGGTGAGGGCGGTCCTGCAACACGCGCTCCGGAACTTGTGTTTTCCGAGCTCGTTGCCGCCGGCGTCACCTCCTTTGTAGGGGTATCCGGTACCGACAGCGAAACCCGATCGATCGAAGCTCTGATGGCTAAAGTCAGAGCTCTGATCAAAGAGGGTGCTTCGGGCTGGATGTGGACGTCCAACTACCGTTACCCGCCGGTGACGGTCACGGGCGACGTCCGCAAAGATCTGCTTTCGATTCCCGAATGCCTCGGCGTCAAGATCGCGATGGGCGACCATCGTTGTTCTTTCCCGACCGATCAGGAAGTACTCAGAGTGCTCTCCGACTGCCGTGTCGGCGGTATGATCTGCGGTCACGATGCATTCCTGCATGTTCATTTGGGCGATCTGCCGGTTGCTTTCCCGACCTTTATGAAGTGCGTTGAAATGGGTATGCCGATCAAGCATATCCGTCCGACTCACGTCGCCCGTCAGGAAAAGGTCTTCGCTCAGGCGATCGAATTTACCAAAGCAGGCGGCTATATCGATATTACGACCAGCGGCGGCAACTACATGGGTTCCGCAGCTGATGCAGTTGTAATGGCGCTTGAAGAAGGTGCCGACATCGCCCGTATCACCATGTCTTCCGATGCTCACGGCTCCATGCCGCGCTTTGACAGTGCAGGGGAGATGGTGGGCTTAGGTGTCTGCAGCGTTTCGGATAACCTCAAGGAAATCCGTAAGCTTGCCGGCATGATCGGTTTGGACCGTGCTATTTTGCCGATGACCCGAACCGTTGCGACAGCACTCGGTCTTACTCATAAGGGTCGTATTGCCGAGGATATGGATGCGGACATCCTGGTTATGGACCGCGATCTCAACCTCACCGACGTCTTTATGAAGGGCCGACAGGTGATGAAGGCCGGCGAAGTGATCGTCAAAGGTACTTTCGAAGCCTGATCGATTCTCGTAAAGCAATACAGGCGGTGAAAACCGCGATTCTCCCGGTAAAGCAATTCAACTGTTTTGCCGGGAGATTTCTTTTTGCGTTGTATGCAAACAACCTAACCTTAACTTTGGATCGGTGCAAGACACTTAATTTCATGAAAATTAAGGAAAATCCTTTCATGTGCCGAAACGGCACAGAGCGTAGCGGAAATGATTTTAAATTCGTGTGAATTTAAGGGGAATTTACAACTAATTGAAAAATAAACAGAAAAATGCATTACTCAACATAACTGCCCTTATGTTGAGTTAAATATTCAGGGATTTATTCCTCAATATGACAACATAATATTCCTTAATGAGCAATGAACTATCATAATGCAAAATTATGATTAAGCATTATTGCTATTTGTTACCGCGTGAGCATATGATTAACCCTATCGAGGTATTCACGTAGAAATATTGTCGATATTAGGATTTCTTAAATAAGGGAGTTGGTGATGTCAACAAAGAAAAGTTTCTGGTTTGGCCTTCCCATGCAGATGATGTACGGCTTGGCCCTTGGGGTTGCCGTCGGCGCTGTGGTCAGCGCTGATTTTGCGACTACATATCTTCAGCCGTTGGGAACGCTGTTTATTCGTTTGATCCGCATGGTTGTTGTGCCCTTGGTTCTGGCTACATTGATCGCGGGTTCCGCAGGCCTCGGCTCTGTCGCAAAGATCGGTTCTATTGCACTTAAGACCCTTTTCGTATTTATGGTGACTTCCGCTATTGCGGTTGCCATGGGTTTGGTATTTGCCAACCTTATGGATCCGGGTATCGGTCTGAATATCTCCATGGAAGGTCTGCAGGCTAAGAATGTTGCCGCACCTCCTCTGAGCGAAGTTCTCCTCGGCATCGTTCCGATCAATCCGATCGAAGCTTTTGCCAAGGGCAGTATGCTCCAGGTGATCTTCTTTGCGATGTTCTTCGGCTTCTGCCTCTCCACAATGGGCAATACTGCCAAGCCGCTCGTTGACTTCTTCCAGCTGGTCGGCGACGCTATGATCAAGATGACCAACTACGTCATGCTTTATGCTCCGATCGGCGTTTTCGGCCTTATCGCCTACACGGTTACCAAGCACGGTCTTGCAGTTCTGCTTCCGCTCGGTAAGCTTATTCTCTGTGCTTTCGTTGCAACAGCAAGCTTCATCGTCATTACCTACCTGCCCCTCGTCAAGGTTATGGGTCTTAAGATCTCCGATTACCTCAGAGGTGCTTTCGGTCCCTGGCTGATCGCCTTCACTACCTGCTCTTCTGCCGCTGCTCTCGCTGTTAACCTCGAAGCCAGCCGTAAGATGGGTGCAACCAAGGCTATCGCTTCCTTTGCTATTCCGCTCGGCAATACCATCAACATGAACGGTACATCCATTTATATGGGTGTCTGCGCCGTGTTTGCCGCTCAGGTTTACGGTATCGACCTCAGTATGACCGAACAGTTCCAGATCGTTCTGATGGGCGTTCTTGCTGCTGTCGGTACAGCAGGCGTTCCGGGTGCCGGTCTTATCATGACAACTGTGGTATTCACACAGGTCGGTATTCCGCTTGAAGCCGTTGCTCTGATCGCCGGTGTCGACCGTGTCCTCGATATGATCCGAACCTCTGTTAACGTTCTCGGCGACAACCTGACTGCTCTGCTTGTCACCAAGATGGAAGGCCAGTTCGGTACAGAAAAGTTTGAAGAAGATGTGATGTAATCATCAGCTTCCGAAGCTTAAAGACAACCGGGTTGAGTTATTTCAACCCGGTTTATTTTTTGCCGGAAAAATAATACAGACGCCCTTCCCTGTTGCTTTCGTTTTTTCTCCTGCAAGCAGGATTTGCTACTATCTGCACTTGTTTTTAATGGTGGTGTCGGATGGAATTTTTCTCGAATATTTGGCTTCAGGTACAGAATGTCGCTGTGACGGCTTGGTATGAATTTTGTACCTACTTCGATCTTACCGACATGTATTTCGATTGGAAGAGCGTGTCCGATTTTCTTCGGATGGTTGTCTTCTTTCTCTGGCGTATCGTTGAATTCTTAGCTTACGACGTGGTCGGCGGATTCTGGAAGCTTTGAGCCTCTGCCCTGTTTAGGGGAGCGTGAGGATTTCAGATGTATGCGATAATCTCCCACGAGGTTTCAAATGTTTGGTCCATTTTATCCTCATGTTTTAATGACTCAGGCTCGCGTTACTGGTAGATTACGCGGGCCTTTGTCGCTTCAACACCCTTGCGGGGCCCATTCAGCTTCCGCTGAAATCCTTTCAATACAAATTCTTATGAATTTCGCGGAAGGATCGGGCTGAGGCAATGTCACAACAAAATCTGCCGTCGGGGACGGCTATTGTATCCCACCTTTTCTAAAAAAACACTCCGGTCATCGAACCTTTCGGAAGCAGATATTTTTCGATTTTCTCGGACGATAAACAAAAGAAAAGGGACGCAGCCGAAACCGGCAAACGTCCCGATTCAACGGAATGCGGAATATTAAATTCCGAGATCCTTCATAAGGTCGGCGACATGAGTCGAAGCCTTGACGTCACGGTAAACTGCAATGAGCTTACCGTCAGCATCGATCACAAAGGTCGAACGTACGATTCCGATATATTTGCGACCGCACATAGACTTTTCTTTAAGAACGCCGTAGAGATTGCAGACCACCTCTTCCTTATCGGATAACAGCGGGAAGTTCAGTTCCTGCTTGGTCTTAAAGTTCATATGGCATCTGACGCTGTCTCGCGATACACCGAGCACGACGTATCCGGCAGAAGCGAACATCTCCATGCCGTCGCGAAATGCCTTGGCTTCGATCGTACAGCCAGAAGTACTGTCCTTCGGATAGAAGTACAAAATCACTTTCTTACCGCGAAGAGCGGACAGAGTAACCTCTGATCCTTCTTCGTTCGGTAATGTGAAGTCGGGAGCAACAGCTCCGACAGTCAGGTCGGGTTCGCTCATGATCAGTGCTTCATAAAGGATTCAAGTTCTTTTTCGGCCTGCGTTGTCTTCTTTTCTTCCTTCTGTTTAGTGTCGCCCTCGCTCTTCTTGCCGAGAGAGAAACGGGAAACCAGAGACTTCTTGGCAGGCTTCTCTTCAGAAGCCGGAGCACTTTCGCTCTTTACGGGTTCTGCCTTAACGGGTTCCGGAACCTTGCAGGCAACGGCGTTCTTCGGCTTGCCGAAACTCATGAAGTAAGCGAGAAGACTGATGACGGCGCCGGCACCGGTAATTGCAATGATGAAATACCACTGCGGGAAGGACATGCCGATTCGCATCATTTCAAGCGGAGTATTGACCGGACGGAAGAACCAGATAAAGCCGGTAAGCGCACCCCAGAAGATGAAGTTGACGGTAAAGACCCAGCGGGAAGCACGGCCCTTGCCGCAGACCGAGCAGGTGCCGATACCGAGAAGCAGCGTGATCAGGCCGATCATGGCGTTTTCAACCAGAAGCATACCGACCCAGCCGGTGCTGAAATTCAGGTATTCGGGGCCTTCGGCCTTTTCAGCAACTGCAAACTGACCGTCGGATTGTTCGCGGACTTCGTTTTCTTTGACGAGCGGCTTTTCTTCAGCCGGTTTCAGGCTGTCGAGGATAGTCGGCTGATTTTCTTCTGCAACAGTTTCGGCAGGAGCGGCGTTATCGACGTTCTTAGCCTGTTCTTCAAGCTTCTTGTCGGTAATGTGACCGGAGGAGAGTTTGAACACATCGTAGGCGGCAAGGCCTGCAGGCTGCTTTTTAGCGACTGCAACAACCATGCCCTCGGGCTGGAAAATTGTTTCACCCTTGAGGTACACGTAATACCCGAAGAAGCCGTGAATAATCGTGGCAATGAAACAAATGATGGCTAATAGGATTCTCAATTGATGCCCCCGTATAATTAATGCATATTTAGTGAAAGACTAGCACAGAGCACCCCTGCTGATAACGAATCTTGCAGGTTGCGGGGCTTTGTCCGTTGTCTTTTAATCAGACGGGCGTTAAAAAGTCCGGGTTTTCTGTCTTTTTATTGGATTATCGACAGCTATGGATATTCGTAAAGATAATGAAATGTACATGCAGATCGCACTGCTGACCGCCAAGAGAAGCTACGCCAAGCGTCTTCAGGTCGGTTGCGTGATCGTCAAGAACCATTCCATTATTTCTTTCGGCTGGAACGGCATGCCGACCGGCTACGACAATTGCTGTGAAATGGAAGTGGACGGCAAGATGGTGACCCGTCCCGAGGTTCAGCATGCCGAGCTTAACGCGATCGCCAAGCTCGCTCAGAACGGTTATTCGTCCCAGGACGCAAGTATCTTCATCAGTCACTCGCCCTGTATTCACTGTGCGCTTCTGATTCAGAAATGCGGTATTACCGCCGTGTACTACCACGAGCAGTACAGAGACGATGCCGGCATTCAGTTCCTGAAGAAGGCCGGCATCAAGGTCGAACAGATTTAAGTTTTAAATCAATCGGATATCGTTGCCTGCGTCATCGGGCTCGAATTCCGCAGCCTCTTTGCTTTTCTCCGCTTCTTTCTCTTCTTCAAGGAGTGCGGAGAGGCCGAGCGCCTCTGCAAGTTCACGCACGTTGCCTACTAAGGCGACGTGCGGAATCTTTTCCAATACTTCTTTTGAAGAGGCGCCGCCCAAAATACCGATTGCATCGCATCCGGCGTTCTGAGCCATGAGAAGGTCGTGTTCGGAGTCGCCGATCATGACCATGCGGTCAAGCGAAACACCCATCTCATCGGAAATTTCAAAGAGCATCGCCGGATTCGGTTTGGAAAACGTATCGTCTCCGGTACGCGTTGCTTCGAAGATCCCTGCGCAGTCAAAGCGGTTGAAAACGCGGTTTAAGCCGCCCCTGCTCTTGCCGGTTGCGATCGCCAGGCGAAGACCTGCGCCGTGCATGGCAAAAAGCAGTTTTTCAAAGCCGTCTCTCATCGGAAGTTCTTCTTCCTTTTTGAGATACCAGGCAAAGTAGAGATTGCGGAATTCATCCCAGCGCTCCGGCGGACATTCCGGACAGAGAATCGGCATGTACTCCGCCCTGCTCAATCCCACGGTCGAAAGCGCTTTTTCGTACCCCGGGTCTTCATACCCCATCGAAACGGCGGCGTGTTGCATGCCTTCGGCAATCAGCGCCGTCGTATCCATGATCGTTCCGTCCCAGTCGAAGACGAACGCTTCCCAACGTAAATTATTCAAATCCATCAAAGTACCAGAACGTCGTATTGTTCCTGAATGTATTCGTTTTCAAGTTGCAGGGTGATCGGTTTCTGAATGGCGTCGCCGAGCAAAGCGAGCGCCTCGCTTTCTTCGTCGAGGAACAGATCGATCACGCATTGAGAGGCGAGAATCCGGAATTCCTTGGCATCCTTGAACTGCTGATGTTCCCGGAGCACTTCTCGGAGAATTTCGTAGCAAACCGTCTTAGCGGTTTTGACTTCGCCCTTGCCGCCGCAGTACGGACATGGCTCGCAAAGCACGTGCGCCAAAGATTCGCGGGTGCGCTTACGGGTCATCTGTACGAGGCCGAGTTCGGTAAATTCGCTTACCGTGATGCGGTTGCGGTCGTCGCTTACGGCTTTTCTGAGTTCGGAGAGCACACCCTGCTGATGGTCGGGACTTTCCATATCGATGAAGTCCACGATAATGATACCGCCCAGGTTTCTAAGTCTTAACTGGCGGGCAATGGCGTGGGTCGCCTCAAGATTGGTTTTATAGATCGTATCCGAGAAATCGCGTCGGCCGACAAAGCCGCCGGTATTCACGTCGATTGTCGTCATCGCTTCGGTCTGGTCGATGATGAGATAACCGCCGCTCTTGAGATTGACGCGTCTTGAGAGCGAAGCTTCGATTTCGCTTTCGATATTGAACTGCTCGAAAAGCGGACGTTCTTTATCGTAGTAAGTCAGAAGCGAGAGAGATTCGGGGACGAATTTCTCGGCAAAAATCATAAGCTCTTCGAATACATCGAGATTGTCGATATAAATCGCGCCGCATTTTTCATTGACGAGATCGCGCAATACTTTCTCGGCAATCGAAACGTCGCCGTGCAAAAGCGCCGGAGCATGGGTGACATGAGTCTTTTCGGCAATATCTTCCCAAATCTTGCCGAGATAGCGGAAGTCGGAGACAAAGTCCTCCTCGGAAGCATCTTCGGCGCAAGTTCTGACGATATAACCGCCCTTTTCCTTTTCTTTGCCGTAGGCAAGTTCTTCGACCGTACGCTTTAAGCGCTCGCGCACCTCTTCGTTTTCGATTTTCTGGCTTACGCCGACTCGGTTGTCGTACGGCAGATAGACCAGGAATCTGCCGGCAAGACTGATTTCAGTGGTTAGGCGGGCACCTTTGGTGCCGATCGGATCCTTGGCAACCTGAACTAAGACAACCTGACCGTCATGCAAAATGCGTTCGATCGGAATGAGTGTGCCGTTTTCCTGGCGTGCCTGACGCATATCCGCAACGTGCAGGAACGCAGCACGGCCGAGACCGATTTCAACAAAGGCGCTCTGCATGCCGGGCAATACCTTGGCGACCACACCGAGGTAAATATTGCCGACCAGGCTGGCATTGGAGTTTCTCTCGATGCGCAGCTCCTGCAGGATTCCTTCTGTGAGCAATGCTACGCGCGTCTCATGCACGGAGCAGTTAATAAGGATTTCTTGCATATTATTTTTTCCTCTTGATGCTGGCATTTTAGACGCAGATTGGCTTAAAGTGAGGTCAGGTAGTTACACTCATTGCCCGCTTATGGATAAAGATATCGGAAAGCTCTTCGAAAGACTCTCGAAATCCGAATTTCGGAGCCGTTTCCGTCTCAGAGGCAAAGACCGTCTCACAGCCGAGTACCGAAATGCCGAAGATCTGAGAACTCATGCAGCGGGTTTTATCGAAAGCCGGCTTTCTGAGAGCACTCCCTTAAATGACGGCAAACAGACACCGATGAGAGGCCACCCGGTATTTGTCGCTCAGCACGCTACTGCTACCTGTTGCCGCGAGTGTCTCTTTAAGTGGTACGGCATCGAAAAAGGCAGAGCGCTTACAGAAAAAGAGAAGGCTTATCTGCTTGAAGTGCTGCTTGAATGGATCCGCCGCGATCTAGCCAAACCTGCTCCGCATGAGAAAGTAAAGAAGGGAGAAACGCCTCTGCTCTTTTAGAGAACTTCGGAAATACCTACAATAAAAGAGTCTGCTGTTTATACCGAGGAGCCATCTATGCCTAAATATCGCATCGATTCGAATTGTATGGGTTGCGGTACCTGTACATTTGTATGCCCGGCCAAGATCTTGGTGATGGAATCGGGAGTTCCCGTTATGCCGGCTCAGTATGAATCGGTTTGTTTAAAGTGCGGTCAATGCGTTGCGTACTGCCCTGCTAAGGCCAACCGTCTCGAGGGTTTCGAAGCAACGGAAATCGAAAATGCTCCGCGCTTTAATCCTGCGGCAGCTCAAAACATAATCGGTCTTTTAAAGAGCCGACGCTCTTACAGAAGTTTTGCGAGGACTCCTGTCGCAAGAAGCGTGACGGAAAAGATTTTGGAAGCCGCCAATTACTATCCTTCGGCAGTGAATGCCCGTCCGGTCCGTTGGATTGTTGTCGACGATCCCCGTAAAGTTCTCGAGCTTTCTTCCGTAATCTGCGATTGGTTTGCCTCCATGATCGGTACCGATTCTCCGATGGCTGCCAAGGCTGAAAAAC
>CAZNBL010000035.1:0-14067 GCA_964571375.1 uncultured Burkholderiaceae bacterium | reverse complement strand
ACATCACCGAGGAATACCTTCGGAAGCAGGAAGAGGCTGTACTTGAAGCCAAGCGACAGAAGAAACTCGCTGAAAAAGAAAATAAAGACGAAGAATAATTACTTCGCCTCTTAAATGAAGACGGGAGCCCGAGGGCTCCCGTTTTGAATTTCAGGCATAGAAAAAGACTTCCGACGACATCCGGGTTCTCACTGCGGATGCCGATTACCGGGGGCCGGTCACACCATCCCCCGAACGGAAGTCATTAAATCAGTCGGCAGAGGTCACAGCCCTTTACGGACGGATAAATTCGGAGATGTCGACCGGGGGATCGGCGGGCGTTTTAATCGCTTTGATTTTCTCAGCCAAGCCGAAATCCTCTTCATCGTCTTTATTGTCAAAGAGATCGTAAGGAGCGAGCGTATCTCCCTCAAGATTGAGCCAGTTGCCGATACCGTCGGTAAAGCGAAGACCGGATTTGCGGGTTTTGAAGAAACGTCGTCCCTCGGCTTCGGAATCGATCATCATGAGCGGAATGTCGTAGTGGAATTTGCTCGCGGTATTGTTATTGAGAATGATCTTTCCGTCGATATCGCGATGTACCATGCCGTGGTCGGAGAAGAAGATGACGGAAAACGCTCTGCCGCTTTCTTCACTGTGCCTGAGAAGTGCGTGGTAAACCTTTTCGGTGAATTGGTCGGCCTTCTTGATGGAAGAGGCGTAGCAGGCAAGGTACTTGTATCGGCGCTCATCCGTTTTGTAGGCGTCCGGCATGGCAATGATTCTTTTGCAGGCATCGGGGTGCGAGCCCATCGTGTGCAGAACGAAAAGGCGCGGACGGTTTGTTTTATTGGGCGAGGTAAGTGCCTCTGTAAACGGCTTGATCAGAAGGAAGTCGCTTAAATCTACCGAGTCATAGCTTCTCATGTTGAGAAAATGCACGTGATCGGCTCTGGCGCCGATCGAAGAAACCGGCGTGTCGTATTTACCCACGTAACCCTGGTTCGAAATCCAATAGGTTTCGATGCCGCCGGCTTTCGCAAGATCGGTTACGGTCCTGTCGTAGCTCGGATGCCATTTATTGACGGCGCTTGTGAGCATATTGGTCAGAGACCCGATGGTATAGACGCCGCCCGCACTTAAGCCGTCGACCGCCGTGAGGCCGGGGACGGAATCGAAGAACGGAGTGTTTTCAATCGGGTAACCGTAGAGATGGAAGTAATCGCGTCGGGCGCTCTCGCCGATGATAAGAACATAGTCTTTAGGCTTGCCGGTGTAGCGAATCTCTCCCCAGGAGGAAGGCTTACCCTGCAGTACGGCTTTTTCTTCCTTGGTGAGCTGAGCGGCTCTCGAGAAACTGTCGATAAACTGGGTCGGTTTGATGATGACGACCATGGCGGCAAGCGATATGAGTACGAAAGTCTTGTTGCGCCAGGGTTTGAGTCCGGACTTCTGTGCACACAGGTAACTGATGTATGCAAAGAGCGGTATATACAGTGATTTAAGAAAAACCTTGGCCGGAATAAGAGAAAGAAATTCAATGCTTTCCGACAGATCGGTGGCAAGCAGAGAACTTAATGCCTGGTAGTCGATTCTTCCGTAGATGCGGCCGAACGGTGCGTACAGCATGACCAGCAAAGAGAGCGGAAGAACAAAGAAAAAATAGGTCTTTTTAGAGGAGACCAGGAAAAGAAAGAGCAGAACGAGCGGGATAATGTGGCGGAGTTTGGTCGAATCGCCGAGTCCTTTAAGACCGTATCGAACGGAAAGATACAGGGCTGCTACGCCCACCCCCCCCAAGCAAGGGCTTTAATGCGCGGAGATAACTCGAAGTTCATTTTCAGAAGTATCAAAAATAAGACGCACAGAAATATAAATTTTACGACCCGCACCGCTATAGATAGAGAAATGCCCCGGAGAGGAGTACTCGGCGGGGCGGTGCGGAAACTCGATTTTCGAGTTTTTATCAGAACTCTTCAAGCTTGTCGTTGGGCTTATCCAAACCGAAAGCCTTATGGAGAGCTCTCACAGCGAGTTCCATGTACTTTTCGTCTACGACGATCGATGTACGGATTTCGCTTGTGGTAATCATTTTAATATTAATATTTTCTTCTGCAAGTACTTTGAACATCTTGGAGGCGACACCGGCGTGACTTCTCATGCCGATACCGACGCAGGAGACCTTGGCGATGGAGTCGTCGGTCATGATGCCTTCCTTGCCGAGATAGGGAGAAACCTTTTCGCGCAGCACGGCGACAGCCTGTTCGAGATCGGAGCGGGCAACCGTGAAGCTGAAGTCGGTGTTGCCGTTCTGAGCGGCGTTCTGAACGATCATGTCGACTTCGATATTGGCGTCGGAAACGGTACCGAGAATCTTATAGGCCACGCCCGGGGTATCGGGAACCTGCGGCAGAGTGATTTTGGCTTCATTGCGGCTGAATGCGATGCCGGAAACGATGGCTCTTTCCATTTTGGGGTCTTCCTCAAAGGTAATCAGTGTGCCGGAATTGGCTTCAATTTCGACCGGGATATCCGGGTCGGTCAGGCTCGAGAGTACGCGTGTCGGGACGCGGTACTTGCCGGCAAATTCCACGCTTCTGAGCTGCAGAACTTTGGAGCCGAGCGAAGCCATTTCAAGAATTTCTTCAAATGCCACGACATCCATGCGGCGGGCGTCGCTCACAACGCGCGGGTCGCTGGTGTAAATGCCGTCGACGTCGGTAAAGATGAGGCATTCGTCAGCCTTCAGAGCGGCTGCGATAGCCACTGCGGAGGTGTCGGAGCCGCCGCGGCCGAGTGTCGTGATGTTGCCGTCGTCGTCACAACCCTGGAAGCCGGCAACGACAACGATATTGCCGTCATCGAGAGCGTGCTTGATGCGATCGGCATCGATGTCCATGATGCGGGCTTTGGTGTAAGCGCTGTCGGTGTGAACTCTGACCTGAGCGCCGGTGTAGCTCTTGGCTTTTTTACCGATGGCTTTCAGAGCCATCGCAAGCAGACCGATCGTAACCTGTTCGCCGGTTGCAGCAATGACATCAAGTTCCCGAGGATCAGGATTTTTCTGAATTTCTTTAGCTAAAGAGATCAAACGATTGGTCTCTCCGCTCATGGCGGATACAACCACCACGACCTGGTTGCCGGCGTCCTGCCATTTGGCTAAGCGTCTCGCAACATTCTTGATGCGCTCGATCGAGCCAACTGACGTTCCTCCGTACTTGTGAACAATTAATGCCATTTTTTAAATCTCACTGAAGTTTTGAAGGGATCGTACTTATGCCGTACGTTTGTTTTAGTGACAAATCCATTTTATGGAAAATGTCGGCGGTAATTATCAATTGCAGTAATTTTTTTTAGCGCCCGTTTCGGGCGGTTTTCTGCAGGTGTCACCGCAAGGGGTACGGCCTGCGGCGCCGCTTCTCAAAGCGGCGTTGAATCGGTCATGTTATAAGGCGCGGCGCTTTCGGGCTATACCGCAGCCATGGTATGGATGAAGAACGAGAATAAGCCGTACATCGCGGCAAGATAAGCGACTGTTGCTCCGATCACGGTGATTTTTAAACTTTTGATCGGGGATCGGAGCGCACAGCGGATCGAAGCGAAAGAAAATACAAAAGCCCAGAGATAGGTGAGGGCGGCAATCGCAATCAGTGTGATGCCGGCTCTCTGCATGGCCTCTGCGGTCTCGGCGCCGCTTAAGGCGAAGCCTGCGATGCCGAAGATCATGAGCCAAACGGCGGTGCCGAGTATCAGATACCCCCAGAAGGTGACCGCCGGTTTGTCGTAACCCAGACAAGTACCGAAGAAATCGAATTTATCGGAGGTGTTTTTTGTACTGAGTTCTGCGGACATGATTCTTCTTAATACATCGATCGTTTAAAGCAAAGAAAAGGATAGCGGATTTACGAAATTTCGTCCGAGGAAAAAACAAAGGCCGGCGTCAGTGACGTCCGGCCCGGAATTCTTATCGGCTAACCCGCTTTTCTTAATCCCACTTGTGGAATACGAAGAACGCACCGATCACGATGCAGGCAAAGCCCACGATGTAATTCCACTTGACGGGCTGACCGAGGTAATAGGTCGAGAAGACAAGGAAGAGCGAGAGCGAAATCACTTCTTGAATGGTCTTTAATTCTGCGGCGCTGAAGTAACCGAAACCGATACGGTTTGCGGGGACCTGCAGGCAGTACTCGAAGAACGCCACGCCCCAGCTCGACAGGATCACGATCCAGAGCGGCAGAGTGGTGTACTTCAAATGACCGTACCAGGCGTAGGTCATAAAAAGGTTCGAAAGAAATAAAAGGCCGACAGTGAGAATCGGCGTCATCAGAGTGTGAGTCATTTAGAAATAAAAAGAGGCTCGGTAAATTTCGGGTGAATTGTACGCTTTACGGAGCATGGAAAAAGCCGCCTTAACAAATCGCACGATCTGCAGGGCGGCTTTTAAATTTCGATGAAGAGCGAAATTAACCGAAGAGTACCTTGAGGTGGGCCTTCAGGCGTTCGATATCGCTTTCAATCGTCGGGTTCTTGACGACGTCGTTGGCCATGAAGGAGGGCAGGGGCTTTAATCCTAAGAACTGGAATGCCTTGTGGAGCGGGAAGAACACGCCGTCGGCACCCTTGCCTTCGAAGAACTGATCGGGCTCGGTGAAAGCTTCTTTCGGAGCGTTCCAGGTGGAGCTGATCATGTAGTGCTTGTCGGTCAGAATACCGCCGCGGCCGTAGTTCTTCTTGGGTTCTTCGTGCGATCTGCCGTCGTTGCCGCAGACGCCCTTCTGTACCCAGACCAAGTCCATGTAGCGGACGAACTGCCAGGGCGTTGTCATCCACCAGCCCGGAGTCTGAACGATGACGGCATCGGCCCACTGCATCTTCTGCGCTTCTTCGGCAACATCCCATTCGTCGCCCACGCGGGTAACCTGAACTTCGTGGCCCATAGCGGTGAGTTCGAGATTCATCACGTCGGAGAAATGGTGGTTCAATGTGCCGCCGCGGTTGAAGTTCTGACAGCCGCAGTCAAGAATCAAAATTTTCTTAGTCATGAGAGAGATCTCCTTTTTCCGATTTTTGTATTTTAATAATCTGCTTCGATCGCTTTGATTTCCCGGTAGAGCGCTTCGTTGATCGGTGTCGCAACCCCGTACTCCCGGCCCTTGGCAATGACGGTGCCGGAGAAGAATTCTACTTCCGAGGCTCGTCGCGCCAGTTTGTCCTGTCTCATCGAGGGCATGCCCGCGGGGTTGAGGCTGTCGATAATCGCCACCCAGTTCGCAAAGTCTTTGTCGGTGATTTCTACTGCGCCGCCGACGGCTTTCGAAAGAGCCTGAACTTCGCGCATTGCGCCGAGCATGCGGTTTCGCAACCCGCCTTCCTTATGAACATCGGCAAATACGGCGTTGCCGACCGTCATCACCTGATTGACGCCGACATTGAGCATCCACTTGCACCAGAGCTTGTGTTCGATATCGTCCGCAGCTTCATAAGGCATGCCGATCGAATCGAAGAAAGTCTTCAGGCGCTCGTTTGCTTTCTTTAAATCATCGGTTGCATCCGACGGCGCGCCGAAACAGAGTTCGCCGAACTTGCCCGAGACGACGGAGAAGCCGTCTTTCTTGGCGTCCATCTTCTGCGCAATGCAGGGAAGGATGAGTCCGCGACCGGCAATACGCGCAATGGTTTCTTCGCTTGAGATGCCGTTCAATACCGAAATAATGACGGTGTCGTCTGCGATAAGCGGCAGTGTCATTCGGACGGCGTCTTCCAAGTCGCCTCCCTTGACCGCAAAAATGACGAGGTCGGGTTTGAAGGGGGCTTCTTCAGCCGCAGCGTACACAAAGGGGCAGGGTGTGCCGTTGAAAGTCACTTCGGCATTTCTGTAGCGTTTGATGCGTTCTTCATTACAAACAAAGAACACGTTTTCCTGCCCGAGAGCCCGGGCAAGGAAATGACCGTACATGATGCCGAGAGCGCCGAGACCGACGATTGCGACGCGGGAAACAGGTTTATCCATGCTTTAGTCGTACTCGGGGAGGTTCAGTTCGTCGCCGATCACAAAGAAGTGACCGCCTGCCACGTAGTGAAGGGTGCGCAGATCGTCGCATCCGGCGAAGTTCCAGTGAGCCTTTTCATCGCAGACACGTTTGTCGGCCCAGGCGGCAACGCATTCGCCGATAAAGAGGTCGAATTTTTCTTCGTTTTCTTTCTGCGGAATGACCTTGAAGACGGCGTAAGCGGCGCAGCCGCGCATCATCGGAATATCGGTTCCCGGAAGATTGAAGAGTTCGGCGCCGCCCGCGACAACCTTCTCAATCTTTTCTGCGTCGTCGTGCTTGGAGACGGTGCCGAGCTGCATCACCTGTTTGGCTACAGCCTTGCCCGGAAGCATCAGAGCAAAGTAACCGCTCTTTTCGACGAGATCGCGTGTGTAGTGGCACTTGTCGAGTACGAGCGTGACCTTGGAGGGACCGTAATCCAGCGGGCAGTTCCAGGTGGCGGGCATGATGTCGCATTTGCCTTCGTCGGCTGCGCTCACAAGAGCGGTCGCGCCTAAATTAAAAAGACGGTAGGCGATATCGACGGGAACGGAAACTAAGTTCTGCATGGTTGTCTCCTTAATAGAAATACGTTTGATGCGGCTAGATTAACTTTTTCCTCACCTTTTTGCACCAAAAGTGAATTTTTGCAGGTTTGTGCTCGGGTTACGCTTAATTTGCACCAAAATAGTGCGCACGAATTCGGTGCATTCACATTATTTTTTAGCGATTGTTAAATTTGTATGTGAGTTTTGCGATTTTTTGCTGTTTTTTAGGCTATCTTAAAACTTGGCACGGAACTTGCTTAATAGAAGGTAAGGCAGTCGGAAGTTAAAGATAAGAAACGACGCAGTGCCGGAAAAGATTAAAACCAAAATGTAAAAACCCAAAGGTCGGTAACTTAACGCCGCATCCAAACAGGAGGATTAAATCGTGTTGTTAAAGAAAATTGTTCCCCTCGCAATGGCAGCTACTCTTGCATTAGCCGGTGCTCAGGCATTTGCTAAGCAGACCTTCGTTACCATCGGTACAGGCGGCATCACAGGCGTTTACTACCCGACAGGCGGCGCAATTGCCAAGATCATCAACGCCAAGCGCAGCACCTACGGTATCCGCGCCAGCGTCGAATCCACAGGCGGCTCCAAGTTCAACATCAACGCCATCGGTTCCCGTGACCTCGACTTCGGCGTTGCTCAGTCCGATACACAGTATCAGGCTTATAACGGTGTCGGTCCCTGGGAAGGCAAGCCGATCAAGAAGCTGCGCGCAGTCTTCTCTATGGCTCCGGAAGCCGTGACATTCGTTGCTGCCGAAGATTCCGGCATCAAGACAATCAACGACGTCAAGGGCAAGACCATCAACCTGGGCGACCCGGGTTCGGGCAACCGCATCAACGCTCTTGAAATCTTCAAGACTGTCGGTCTTACCGCAGGCAAGGATTTCCGTGACGAAAAATTAAAGCCCGCCGACGCTCCGCGCGTTCTGCAGGACGGCCGTATCGACGGTTTCTTCTACACTGTCGGTCATCCGAACGGCAACATCAAGGAATCTACAGCCGGTGCCCGTAAGGTCCGTATCGTTCCGATCACAGGTCTTGACGCTCTGATCGCCGCCGCTCCGTACTACTCCATGACAGAAATCCCCATGGCTCAGTACCCGGATGCAGTCAACTCCGGCGACAAGGTTGAAACACTCGGTATGCTTGCCACACTGGTTACTTCCGAAGACACTCCCGATGACGTTGTTTACGCCATCACCAAGGAAGTCATGGAAAACCTCGACGAATTCCGCAAGCTCCACCCGGCTCTCTCCAACCTCACTCGTGAATCCATGCTGAAGGGTCTTACCGCTCCGATTCACGACGGTGCCATGAAGTACTACAAGGAAGCCGGTCTGATCAAGTAATCTGATCGATTCCGCATCAATCTGCTGCCGCCCGGAGAAAAATAAAAAGGAGGTCTTCGGCGGCAGCGGACGGATTATTAAAAATTTGAAGTTTTTGCAGTACTGCCGGATTTACTTTTTATCCGGATTATTCACTCTCTCTACTCCCCGTTAACTCCCTGAGCACCGAAGCATTTTTATATTCGGTGCCGATGAAAAAAGGATAACGATCGTGTCGGATACAGAAAACACCAAAGTGCTCCTGCCCGAAGCAGGATTACCGGGCTTCAAGCCCACGCCGAAGCACAAGGCCGGTGACGATGTCATCGGTGAATATAAGAAGAATGTGCAACAAGGCGAGCACGGCCTGGTCGGTGACAAAACCGGTCTGTCGGAAAAGCTGACGTTTGTGGTTGCTCTCTGCTGGGCATTTTTCCAGATGTCGACCGCCAGCTGGCTTCTGCTTGACTCTCTGTTTGTCAAAGCATTCCACCTTGCATTTGCGCTTGCACTGATTTATCTGAATCTGCCGACACTGAAGTCTTCCACCAAGTCCCGCTGGGACCTTCGAATTCTTCTTGCCATGAAGCGCGTGACCGTCGTCGACTGGTTGCTCGGCCTCATTGCCGTGCTTGCTGCGCTCTATGTCTTCTTTGATTACGCCGGCATCTCGGAGCGTCCGGGTGAGCCGATCGGCCGCGACCTGATCGCAGGTGTCGTCCTCATCGCTCTGATGCTCGAAGCCACACGCCGCGTCTTGGGACCGGCTCTGCCCGTCATCTGCGGCTTCTTCATGGCTTATGTGTTCTTAGCCCCGTATCTGCCTGATTTCCTCGCATTCAAGGGCGTGACACTTACCCGCTTTATCTCTCAGATCACGATGGATACCCAGGGTGTCTACGGCGTGCCGCTGCACGTTTCCGCCACCGTGGTGTTCCTCTTCGTGATGTTCGGTACCATGCTTGACCGCGCCGGCGGCGGTGCATTCTTCACCCGCCTTGCTATTTCCGGTCTCGGCCGATTCAAGGGCGGTGCCGCCAAGGCTTCCGTCGTGAGCTCCGCGCTCACCGGTATGGTTTCGGGCTCTTCTATCGCCAACGTGGTGACAACCGGTACATTTACCATTCCGCTCATGAAGCGTATGGGCTACCCCGGCACCAAGGCCGCTGCGATCGAAGTGGCTTCTTCTGTCAACGGTCAGATCGCTCCTCCCGTCATGGGCGCCGCAGCGTTCATCATCGCCGAATACGTCAACGTTCCGTACGTGGAAGTTGCCAAGGCTGCCGCTGTTCCGGCTTTTGCTTCCTACATGGCTCTGCTTTGGATCACCCATATCGAAGCCTGTAAGTTGGGTCTCAAGGGTATGGCCAAGAGCGAACTCCCGCGCTTCCTTACCGAACTTAAGAACGGTCTGCATTACCTCGTTCCGCTCGCCGTGCTGATTTATGAGCTCGTCGTAGCCATGCACTCCGCCGAACTCTCCGTGTTCCGTGCCATCATCGCGCTGTCCATCATCATGGTGCTTCAACCGGTTGCGATTGCCCGCGTTCACAATGCCGACCTCTGGGAAGCCTTTAAGTTCGGTGTGAAGAATCTCTTCTCTTCCATGGCCGCAGGCGCCAACAATATGGCCGGTGTCGCTCTTGCCACCGCCTCCGCCGGTATCATCGTCGGCTGCGTCTCGCTCGGTCTCGGTCAGCAGATCACTTCGTTTGTCGAAGTGCTCTCCATGGGCAATGTCTTCCTGATGATTCTCATTACTGCGGTTGCCAGCCTTCTGCTCGGTATGGGTCTGCCGACCACAGCCAACTACATCATCATGGCTTCTCTTACAGCCCCGGTGATCGTTGAACTGGCTACCGGCATGAGCGTCCACGGTCAGGAAATCGTCATTCCGCTGATCGGCGCACATCTCTTCTGCCTCTACTTCGGTATTCTCGCGGACGATACGCCGCCGGTGGGTCTTGCCGCCTACGCGGGTGCTGCGATTGCCAAGGAAAATCCGATTGCTGTGGGTATCCAGGGCTTCCTCTACGATATCCGTACCGTCATCATTCCGGTGTTCTTCCTCTTCAATACCGATATTCTTCTGCTCGGTATCGATTCCTGGACAGTCGGTATCTTCATCTTCCTGATGACTTCGGCCGGTATGATTGCCTTTACGTCTGCCGTACAGGGCTGGTACCTCTGCCACACCAACATCCTGGAACGCCTGATGCTTCTCGGTGCTACCGTGATCCTCATGTTCCCGGCTCTGCTCACCGGCTTCTTCCTGCCGTATGACATGCGCTGGTTCGGTTACGGTATCGGTATCGCAGTGCTTGCAGTCGTTTACCTGGTGCAGCTTGCGCGCGTCAAACGCAATCCGGCACTTCTTACCGCCGTTTAATTAAGTGTTCATCGCAACACTTCACGGGGCCGCCTCCTGATCGGGGACGGCCCCGAAGTTTTTTTGTCATGCATTTGCGAATGCGGAGCGGCTCGGATGAATTCTGAGAAAACCGAGTGCATGTGCCAGACGGTCCCGGAGGCAAAAATACTGTTTCGTTTCGAATTTAAAGCATACAATCCGAAGAAGTATCACCCCAAGACTGTGCTCGGGCAGTAACCGACCGTATTTCAACAATAAGCCGGAACGGTTGCGGCCGAACGTTAAGGAGTATTCGTATGTTGGAATCATTGACCGGCATTAATGCCGTCACCGTTCTGTTCGCAGCGCTCTGTGTGTTTGCGATCGGGTACCGTTTCTACGGTTTGTACATCGCTCAGAAAGTTTTGAATGTCGACGCGGCGCGTCAGACACCGGCGGTCAAGTATGCCGACGGTCAGGACTATGTCGAGACCGATAAGTTTGTTCTCTTCGGCCATCACTTCGCGGCGATTGCGGCGGCGGGTCCCTTGCTCGGTCCGGTTCTGGCCGCACAGTTCGGTTATCTGCCGGGCTTGCTCTGGATTTTGATCGGATGCGTGCTCGCGGGCGGTGTCCACGACATGGTCGTGCTCTTCTGCTCGGTGCGCCACAGAGGCAAGAGCCTTGCGTACATCGCAAGCCAGGAAGTCGATAAGACCACCGGCTTTGTTGCAAGCTGGGCGGTTCTGGCGATTCTTATCCTGACGCTCGCAGGCCTTTCGATTGCCTGCGTCAACGCCATGTATAACTCGCTATGGTCGACCTACACGGTTGCCGCCACCATTCCGATCGCCGTCATCATGGGCATTTACATGCGTATCTGGAAGGGCGGCAATGTGAAGGTTGCGACCGTCATCGGCGTCGTACTTCTAATCCTCTGCATTCTCTCGGGTCCCTGGGTTGCCGCTCACCCCGAATACTTCGGCTGGCTCGACCTTGATAAGAAGACTATGTCGATCGTGATTCCGGTGTACGGTTTCTTTGCTTCCGTGCTTCCGGTGTGGCTGCTTCTTCTGCCCCGCGACTACCTCTCTACGTTCCTTAAAGTCGGTACGATCGTCGCGCTTGCCGTCGGTATCGTCTTTGTCGCTCCGAGCTTTGAAATGCCTCCGCTTACCAAGTTCATCGGTGGCGGCGGTCCGATCGTGGGCGGCCCGGTAATTCCGTTCATCTTCATTACGATTGCCTGCGGCGCTCTGTCCGGCTTCCATGCCACCATCGGCACAGGTACCACTCCGAAGATGATCAGCAATGAAAAGGACGTGCTCTTTGTGGGTTACGGCGCCATGCTGACCGAAGGTTTCGTGGCTGTGATGGCTTTGATCGCCGCCTGCGTTCTGGTGCCTTCCGACTACTTTGCGATCAACTCGAGCGCAGAAGCTTTCTCCAAGCTCGGTATGACGGTTCAGAACCTTCCGATGCTCGAAGCCGAAGTTCAGGAAACGCTGACCGCCCGCCCGGGCGGCTCTGTGAGCCTTGCCGTCGGTATGGCCTACATCTTCAGCCGTATTCCCTGGATGGAAAACCTGATGGCTTACTGGTATCACTTCGCCATCATGTTCGAAGCCGTGTTCATTCTGTCTGCCGTGGATGCCGGTACCCGCGTGGGCCGCTTCTTCCTGCAGGAAATGTTCGCCAAGGTTTATCCGAAGTTCGGTGACAAGCACTGGATTCCGGGCCTCATCATCACTTCGGTTCTCTTTACCGGTTCCTGGGGCTATCTGGTTTACTCGGGCGACATCTCGAACATCTGGCCGCTCTTCGGTATCTGCAATCAGCTGCTCGCTTCCGTCACGCTGCTCATCGGCACCACCATGCTCATGCGTATGAACAAGGTGAAGTACGCCTGGATGACCGGTGTTCCGGGTCTCTTCATGACCGTGATCACGATGTGGGCGGGTGTCTGGCTCGTTGTGAATCAGTATCTGCCGAACGGCAAGATGCTGCTTGCATTCCTCTCGGCTCTTGTCATGGCTCTTATGGCTGTGGTGATTGTCGGTACGCTTCGCAGATGGATGCTTCTGCTTAACGAACACACACTCGTTCGCGACGAGTACGGTGTTTTGGTTAAGCACACCGTCGAAGAATAATCGGCGTCTCTGATTGAAAAAGAGCTCTGAGGTTCTGTAAAAAAACAGGATCGTCAGGGCTCTTTTCGTTTCTTTACCGAAAGACGCGTGAGCGGGTTCGGCGGCGTTCTCTCTTCTATCGCATAATGTCACCTGCCTGCGGTTTTTTCTCAATCTATGCTTACTTATCTCTCCGGTCTCGGTACCGGCCTCAGTCTCATCATTGCGATCGGTGCGCAAAATGCTTTTGTTTTGAGGCAGGGATTGGTACGCCGTTTTGTGTTCCCTGTGGTTGCTATCTGCGCGTTAAGCGATCTGCTTCTGATTGCACTCGGCGTAAGCGGCATCGGTCTTGTCGTTCAAAAGTTTCCGGCGGTTCTCGATGTATTCCGATATGCGGGCGCGCTCTTTCTTTTTGGGTACGGCGTCTCTGCTCTGATGCGTTCATTGAAGCAGTCCGGCGGTATGGAGGCCGCATCGGCTTCCGGTCAGACATTAAAGAGCGCGGTGGCGGCCTGTCTGGCGTTTACCTTTTTAAATCCCCATGTCTATCTCGACACGATGATTCTGATCGGCAGTATCGCCTCGTCCTTCGGGGAAGAAAAATGGTGCTTTGCCGCGGGCGCGGGAAGCGCAAGCATCCTTTGGTTTGCTGCTCTGGGGTACGGCGCAAGACTGCTGACGCCCGTCTTTAAGAAGCCCTCGGCCTGGAAGGTACTGGATTTCGTAATCGGCATTACGATGATTGCGCTTGCGGCGATGCTCGCTTGCGGCGCCTGAGAGAGGAAATCAGGCAGATGTCCCGCACCCCGCATACCGCAGAAGAATTAAGTTCCGAAAAGACGGAACTTAAACGCACGATCGGACTCTTCGGAAGTATTTCGATTCTGGCCGGCATCATGATCGGTTCCGGCATTTTCTATATCGGCGGTATCGTGCTCGAGCGATGCGGCATGAATCCCGCGCTTGCGATTGCCGTCTGGCTGATCGGCGGAGCCGTCACGCTGCTTTGCGGTCTCTCTTTTGCCGAGCTCGGCGCCATGATGCCGAAGGCGGGCGGCGGTTACGTATATCTGAGAGAAGCTTACGGAGAACGTGTCGCTTTTATCGACGGGTTCTGCAAATTCATGATTTCGTCTCCGGCGTCGATCGCGGCGCTCGCAGTTGCCTTTGCATCTGCCCTGTCTTCCATGGTACCTCTCGGCATCTCGGAGCAGAAAGTGATTGCGGTGGCGGCGGTTTTGATTTTGGCATCGGTGAACGTATTCGGAGCGGCTGCGGGAAGCTTGTTGCAAAACGCACTTCTCGTTTTAAAGATGCTGCCGATTCTTTTGATTCTGGCTTTCGGGCTTGCCGAAGGTTCGGAAAATCCTGAAGTAATGACGGGGCTTGCGGAATCGCTCGACGTGAGTTTTGCAGGACCTGTGAGTCTCATTTCGGCTGTCGGCTTTGCGGTGATTGCCGCGCTCTGGGCCTATGAAGGCTTGGTCAATCTCAACTGTATTGCAGAAGAAGTAAAGAGCCCGAAACGCAATATTCCGTTGTCGCTCATCGCATCGATCCTCGGGGTCACGGCGCTTTATACACTCTTTAATTACTCGGTCTTCTGCACGGTGCCTGAGGAACAAATCCGCTCGATGATTGCCGCTCACAACTATTACCTCGGCACGGCGGCGGCAGAAATTTTGTT
>CAZNBL010000034.1:0-14428 GCA_964571375.1 uncultured Burkholderiaceae bacterium | reverse complement strand
TCATGAAGGCATTGTTGAGCTGCTTATGCGAAATAAAGCGCTTTTGGCCTCGGATATGAGAATCCTTCTTATGGATCTGAGAGGCTTGGGAGAAGCCTGCAAGCTGCTTATGTACGGACTGCGTGACAAAGATGCCGGGATCGTCGGGGCCGAGTTCAAGAAGCAAAGGAGAGCAGTCCTTCATCATCGGAATGAACTGTTCGTAACCGACCCAGGCGGAGTCAAACAGGATGTAGTCACAGAGGTGACCGATCTTGTCGACAACCTGTCGTGCGTTGTAGATCGTACCGTCATAGGTGCCGAGCTGAATGACAGCGAGTCGGAACGGGCGCTCGCAATCAGCTTTTTCCGGTGCGGCTTCGCGGATCAGACCTCTGAGGTAGTCCTCGTCAAAGCAGCGGGCATCGATGCCGCCGATCAGACCAAATGGGTTTCGGGCGGTTTCAAGATAAATCGGTGTTGCACCCGACTGAAGCAGGGCGCCGTGGTGATTGGATTTATGGTTGTTGCGGTCAAAGAGTACTAAGTCGCCCGGAGTGAGCGAGGCGTTGAGCACAACCTTGTTTGAGGCCGAAGTGCCGTTGAGTACGAAGTAAGTTTTATCTGCGTTGTAGATCTTGGCGGCAGCCTTCTGAGCAGAGAGAGGAACCCCTTCGTGAATCAGCAGGTCGCCCATGTAGACGTCTGCGTTGCAGAGGTCGGAGCGGAAGACTTCTTCGCCGAAGAAATTGTAGAAGGCGTGACCGACAGGATGACGGCGGAAAAACGCACCGCCCTGATGTCCCGGACAGTCAAACTGGGCATTGCCCTTTTTGACATATTCCATCAGGTTGCCGAAGAAGGGCGGCAGAAGTTTTTGTTCGTACTTGGCGGCTGCATCGTCGATCTGACGGCCGTAGAGTTTTTTGTCGGTAATTTCCGGATCGATGACGCCGAGTACGTGGCCGACGGCTTCAACCGGGATTTCCTCACCGTGTTCGAGCATCAGGAACATCGGGATATTGAACTTGGTGTCTTCGATCGCTTTGAGAACACCGTTGCCGATGCAGTCCGTTGTCAGCACGACAGCGGAGACTTCCGTAAGTTCGTTGGGCTTGAGCGGAACGATCTTGCGGCGGGTTTCAATGTAGGGGGTTGCTCGTTCGGCGACAGCAATATTCAGCTTATTCATAATTTTTCTGCAGTTATCTGTAAGGCAAAGGGGACGCATAAACATCCGATGCGGCTCGGCGATAAACGCCGAATACTGTCTGGCTTTTAAGCCTGAGCGCAGAAAAAGTGGAAGTTGAAGCAGTCGCGTTCGGCGTACTGCGTCAAATGACGAGAACGGCGCAGACCTACGTTACAGAGGGTGCGGCCGATGTTAAACATACACATGGCGGATTCCCGGCGAATCAATACAGCCGTCATAGAGATAATCGGACTATTTTGGCACATCTCGGTCGTGATGGAAGATTCCGTGAGTGCGCAACGAGAAAAAAATATAAGAAATTTTCGGCGATGAGCCTCAAAATTTCTTAAGCTAAAAAGATATGTGCCGAAGAACTGAATCCGACGGTATCTCATAAGAAAAATCCCGATAGGAATACATCATGCCCTTTAATTTGAAAAATCGTCATCTTTTGAGTCTTGTTCATCACACTCCGGAAGAAATTGATTACCTTGTCAGTCTGGCTGCCGACTTAAAGAAGGCTAAGCGTATGGGCTGCGAAGAACAGCGACTCAAGGGCAAGAGCATTGCTTTGGTTTTCGAAAAGACTTCTACCCGTACCCGCAGCGCTTTTGAAGTCGCAGCCTACGATCAGGGTGCCAATACGACATTCTTCGATCCTTCCGTTTCTCAGTTCGGTCACAAAGAAAGCATCAAGGATTCCGCCCGCGTGCTCGGCGCTATGTACGATGCAATCGAATACCGCGGTTTTGCTCAGAAAACTGTTGAAGAAATCGCCCGTTATGCCGGCGTTCCCGTGTTTAACGGTCTTACCGACGAATGGCATCCGACACAGATGCTTTGCGACCTGCTCACGATGCAGGAAGCCTGCGGAAAGCGCTGGAAGGACATCAGTTTCGCTTACGTCGGCGATGCCCGCTTCAACACCGGTAATTCTCTTTTGATGGTCGGTGCCAAGATGGGTATGGATGTTCGTATCGGTGCTCCGAAGGAGTATTGGCCGAGCGAAGAACTGATTGCGATGTGTCGTGAATTCGCCAAGGAATCCGGCGCCAGAATCACGATTACCGAAGATCCGGTTGAAGCTGTGAGCGGCGTGGACTTTATTCACACTGATATTTGGGTTTCGATGGGTGAACCCAAGGAAGTTTGGGACGAACGTATTGCCGCACTTCTGCCGTATCAGGTCAATTCCAAGCTTATGGAAGCAAGCGGTAACCGCGACGTGAAGTTTATGCATTGTCTTCCGGCTTATCACAATGCCGAAACCAAGGTCGGCGAAGCCGTTATTGCCGCACATCCGGAACTCGCCGGCGGCGTGGAAGTTACCGAAGAAGTCTTTGAATCTCCGGCTTCGATCGTATTCCAGCAGGCAGGCAACCGTCTGCATACCATCAAGGCTGCAATGGTCGCTTCTTTAGCCTAAAACATAAAAAAGGCGCCTGCGGCGCCTGATAAAGAAAAGGAACCTTAACGGTTCCTTTTCTTTTAACGATTCACTCCGAAATGTTTACTTGACGGACTGAAGTTCCTTTTCAATGAAGTCACGTGCGCGTTCCTGACGTGCCTTATTCATATCGATCTTGGTCTGCACTTCTGCTCGTTTGGCTTCAAGTTCGAGACGCTTATTTTCGAGGTCGATGGCACGGACCTGATCTTCATATTTTTCTGCACGTTCTTTCAAACGCTTCGTTTCGGCGTCCTTGGCAGCCTGCAGCTTGGCTTTCTTTTCGGCGAGAGCCTTTTCAGCCTTGGCTTTGGCTGCGGCCTGCTTCTTGGCGGCTTCAGCCTTCTTCAGTGCAATAGCCTGCTCGGCGGCCTTGATTTCGGCTTCGGCCTGCTGGACGGCAAGAATCTGAGCGTCAATCGGATTGACGGCCTGAACCTGCTGGGCCGCAGCGGCAGAACTCAGGAGGGCGGCGGCAAATGCCGTAACGACAATTTTCTTCATTTTGTTGTGCATCCGTAGGGGTTGTTCGGCTGAATTCGTGTGCTGGTGGCACCTGTCGAAGTCATGATGGCGGGACCGATCTTGAATTCGCACATCTGACCGACCTGAGCGGAATTGAAGAGGCGGCCGTTGAGCTTGAAGGTGAGCTGAACACCGTTGACGAGCGATTCGGAACCGGAGGATGTGCCGCCGGCGGCAGCGCCGAGAGCGGCACCGGCAATAGCGCCGATGTTGGTGCCTGCACTGCGGTGGTTATCGAGCTGATTGCCGAGCACTGCACCGAGAATTCCGCCTACAACACCGCCGACAACCTGAGAGGTAGTTTTGTCGGAAGAGTTGTCGACAGCGATACGTGCCGGAGAGATGGCAATAATCTGAACGGTCTGAACCTGCTGAGCCTGATTGACCTGACCGGCGCTGTAAACGTCGGAGCGGTATTGGTCACCGGTAGCCTGGCAACCTGCCAATGCAGCAACCGAAGCTGCAAGAAGAAGATTTCGTGCGCAAAACATGTGTACTTTCCTTTATTCAATAAGTCTTGCTGGCATGATTTGATTCTACAGCGCACTCACGAAAAAAAACGCCTGCCGTCGAAAATCCGGGCAGGCGTTGCAACGAAATGTGAAGGGGTTAACCGAAATGACCGTTGACGTAGTCGGCTGTTCTCTGTTCCTTCGGGTCGTGGAAGATCTGTGCGGTAGGACCGCTTTCAATCAGGTGCCCCATGTAGAAGAAAGCTGTGCGGTCGGAAACACGTGCGGCCTGCTGCATACTGTGCGTAACGATGATGATGCAGAGGTGTTCCTTGAGTTCCATAATGCCTTCTTCAAGTTTTTGTGTGGCAATCGGGTCAAGGGCACTTGCCGGTTCGTCCATCAGCAGGACTTCGGGATTGACGGCGAGTGCTCGTGCAATGCAAAGGCGCTGTTGCTGACCGCCCGAGAGTGCAAGCGCAGAGTCTTTCAGTCGGTCTTTAACTTCATTCCAGAGGGCTGCGCGTCTCAAACTTTCTTCAACAACATCGTCGATCAGGGCCTTGTCGGTCTCACCGGCAATTTTCAGGCCGTAAGCAACGTTTTCATAAATGCTCTTCGGGAATGGGGTGGGGCGCTGGAATACCATGCCGACACGGCGTCGTAATGTGACAACATCGCATTCGGGACTGTTGATGTCTTCGCCGTCCAAGGTGATCGCTCCCTCGACACGGGCGCCGGGGATGAGATCGTTCATACGGTTCAGACTGCGTAAAAACGTACTTTTGCCGCAACCGGAAGGTCCGATGAGAGCAGTGATCTCACGGTCGCGGAATGTAAGAGAAATATCGCTTAAAGCCTTGTGGTCGCCGTAATAGAAGTCGATGCCGTCGGCTTGCATTTTGATTTCGCCGGCCATGGTTTCGTAAGGAGAGGGATTGACTGGTTGGTAGGCGGAACGGAATTGTCTGCTCGCCGTATTTTGATTGATCATGTTTTGAGTTGAGCGTTCGTTGCTGAAAACGATGCGAAGTTTAAAAGCTCTAAATGACAGAAAATTTGCAAAATGATGACGTTTTCATGACAAAAACATCAGGGGGTATCTGTCATCAAAAATTCATAAAACTGACATAGTTTTGTCATTCCGGGCTCTTAGACTGACGCCGTTTTCTTCGAGAAGGTCACCGAAGAAAACACAGTCAAAACTCAAATGGGAAAAAAATGAATCTCAAGAAAATTGGTGTTGCCGCAGCTGTCGCTGCCGGTCTCGGAATGTCCTTCAACGCATTTGCTCAGGAAACCGTTACTGTTGCCGGTTCCACAACCGTGCTGCCCGTGATGCAGAAGATCTCGGAAGCCTATATGCATGCTCATCCGGATGTAACGATCGAACTTTCCGGCGGCGGCTCCGGCAACGGCATCAAGGCTCTCGTTGACGGTCTGACTCAGATTGCCATGAGCTCCCGCGAAATCAAGAGCGGCGAAGTGACACTCGCCAAGAGCAAGAATGTCGAACCTAACCAGATTACTGTTGCTATCGATGCGATTGTTCCGGTGGTTCACCCTGAAAATCCGGTCGGCAACCTTACTGTCGATCAGCTTCGCAGCATCTACAAGGGCGAAGTCAAAAACTGGAAGGAACTCGGCGGTAAAGATCACCCGATCGTTGTTGTATCCCGCGATACCTCTTCCGGTACTTACGAATCCTGGGAAGGTCTTGTTATGAAGAAGCAGCGCATCACACCGCGCGCACTTCTGCAGGCTTCCAACGGTGCAGTTGTTCAGACAGTAGCTAAGAACGCCAATGCTATCGGTTACGTCGGTATCGGCTACCTCGGCGATTCCATTCAGGCCGTTCAGGTTGGCGGCGTAACAGCTACCGCTGAAAACGTACTTGCCGGCAAGTGGCCGCTTGCCCGCGAACTTTACCTCTATACAAACGGCAAGCCTGCAGCTGCTGTCGGCAAGTTTGTCGATTACACAGTTGGTGCAGAAGGCCAGAAGCTTGTAAAAGAAGTCGGCTTCATTCCGCTTTCCAAGTAAAGAGATTTGACGTTGCATCCCGTCGTGTACCGCGCCGGGATGCATTGTCGGATCGGTTGAACGGATCGGGATCAGGAGTTATTTGTGTTAACCAGAAATCAAAAAGAACGTTTCATTGAGAAGAGTCTGCTGATTACAGCACTCGCTTCGCTGCTCGGACTTGCAGGTATTGTGTTCTTCCTTTTCAGGGAGGGTCTGCCGGTCTTTCATTTTGTCTCCGTGACAGACTTCCTTTTCGGAAAAGAATGGTATCCGACGGAAGAGCCGCCTGTATTCGGCATCTTTCCGTTAATTCTCGGTTCCTTGGTGGTAACCGTTATTTCCGGTCTGATTGCCATCCCGCTCGGCGTCATGACTGCTGCTTATTTGAGTGAAATTGCTTCTGCCCGCGTCAGAAGTATCGTCAAGCCTTTTGTCGAACTGCTTGCCGCACTTCCTTCGGTCGTCATCGGTTTTGTCGGTATGGTGATCGTTGCTCCTTTTCTTCAGGACATGTTCGGAGCTCCGAGCGGTCTGAATTTATTCAATGCTTCGCTTCTTTTGGCATTCATGGCAGTGCCGACTATCTGTTCCATTACAGAAGATGCTCTGCAGGGTGTACCCCGTGCTCTTAAAGAAGCTTCACTGGCTCTCGGCGCAACACGCTGGGAAACCATGCGAAAGATTACATTCCCGGGCGCATTCTCCGGTACTGCAACTGCCGTGATGCTCGGTATGAGCCGCTCGATCGGTGAAACGATGGTGGTTCTGATGGTGGCGGGCGGCGCTGCCATTATTCCGGAAACAATCTTTGATCCGGTGCGTCCGATGCCTGCTTCGATTGTTGCCGAAATGGCCGAAGCACCTTTCCGCGGCTCTCATTACTTTGCGCTTTTTGCCACCGGCATCGTGCTCTTCGCATTCACATTCATCTTCAATGCGGTGGCATTCAAGATTTCTGAAAAATACAAACTGAAAGTACAGTCCGGTATCTAATTCATTATGACAACCGCTATCGAATCCAAAAGAGTTGTTTTTACTGCGGAAGGAGAGACTTTCTACCGCAATGAGCCGGCTGTGTCCGGACGAGTCTGTCATCGCTCCAACGCAAGCAGAATTTTTAAAGAGAAAATTGTCTTCGGGGTGATCCGGGGTGCTGCCGCACTGAACGTACTGGTTCTTGCAGCAATGGTGCTCTACATCGTCTGGAACGGTCTGCCTGCTGTTTCCTGGACATTCCTGACAGAATCGCCGCGCGCCATGATGACCGCAGGCGGTATCTGGCCCTGTATTGTCGGTACTTTCCTTCTTGCGTTCGGCGCTATGTGTTTCGCACTGCCGTTCGGCGTGGCCTGTGCAATCTGGCTTCATGAATACGCAGGCGACGGTCCTCTGAAGAATATGATCCGTCTGTCTGTTGCGAATCTCGCAGGCGTGCCGTCCATCGTATTCGGTCTTTTCGGTTTGGCTTTCTTCGTCACACTCTGCGGTATGGGCGTGAGTGTTCTTGCCGGTATCTTGACACTGGCCGTGCTGACATTGCCGATCATTATCAATACGGTAGAAGAAACACTGTCGCAGATTCCGGATTCCTGGAGAGCCTCTTCGTATGCGCTCGGTGCTACCAAGAGTCAGACGATCTGCCGCGTAGTTCTGCCGGCTGCTCTTCCCGGCCTTTTGACCGGTGCCATTCTGGCTCTGGCCCGTGCCGCGGGCGAGACCAGTGCCATTATGTTCACCGCAGCAGTGATTTCTACTCCGAATCTTCCGGACTCTCCGTTCTCTGCCGTGATGTCTTTGCCTTATCACATCTATGTACTTTCAACGACCGGTACGGATCCTGAAGTTGCCGTACCGATTCAGTGCGGTACCGCTCTGATTCTTCTGGTTTTGGTGTTCGGTATGAATCTCGGAGCCATTGTTATCCGCGAACGCATGGCTAAGAAACTCAAGGCCTAAAGCGAGATAAGAGAAAAAATCGCGTGCCCGACAAAGCCTGAAGCTTTGTCGGGCTTTATTCTTTGCAGTGTCTGCGTTTTGCTTGTGACAAATAGTGAGGATTTTTATAAAAAAACGCCTGACCCTGCTATAAACTTGAGACAGGTTTGTGTTCGGGCCGAGCTGTCGGCCCACTATTTGGAATAGATTCTGTGCAAAAACTTAAAATTCGGGGTGGTACCCCTCTCGTCGGTGAGATCGTTACTTCCGGTGCTAAGAATGCAGCGCTTCCGCTTCTGGCTGCAGCATTACTGACAGCCGAACCCATGGTTTTCCGCAACGTTCCTGATCTTGCGGACGTCAAGACCATGCTGAAGCTGCTCGAACAGCTCGGTTGCAAGATTGAGAAGAACGGTCACGAAGTCAGAATTGACGCTTCCGAAATTACTTCGACACAGGCTACTTACGATCTGGTCAAGACCATGAGAGCCTCTATTTTGGTTCTCTGTCCGTTGGTCGCTAGATTCGGCGAAGCCAAAGTGTCTCTTCCGGGCGGCTGTTCGATCGGTGCTCGCCCTGTGGATCAGCACATCAAGGGCTTAAAGGCTCTCGGTGCTTCTATCGTACTAGAACACGGTTATGTCTCTGCTCAGAGCAAGCGTCTTCAGGGTTGCCGCATCGTGACCGATATGGTGACGGTGACCGGTACCGAAAATCTGCTGATGGCTGCTGTACTTGCAGAAGGCGAAACAATTATTGAAAACGCAGCCCGCGAACCCGAAGTCGTGGATCTTGCCAACTGCCTGATTGCAATGGGCGCCAAGATCGAAGGTGCCGGTACAGCTCAGATCGTTGTGCACGGCGTTGAGAAGCTGCACGGTACTGATTACAGCGTCATGTCCGACCGTATCGAAGCAGGCAGCTTCCTTGTTGCAGCCGTTGCTACCGGCGGCAATGTACTTGTTAAGAACTGCGATCCTTCCACGTTCGGTGCTGTGCTCGATAAGCTCACAGAAGCCGGCGCCAAGATTGAAGTCGGTGAAGACTGGGTTCGTGCCTCGGCTTGCGGCCGACCGAAAGCAGTGGATATCCGCACTGCACCGTATCCGGCATTCCCGACAGATATGCAGGCTCAGTTCATGGCCCTTGACTGTCTCGCTGAAGGTGCTTCTCACGTAGCCGAAACGATCTTTGAAAACCGTTTCATGCATGTTCCCGAACTGCAGAGACTCGGCGCCGATATCTCAATTGACGGCCATACGGCTGTCGTACGCGGCGTTGAAAAGCTTTCCGGAGCACCTCTGATGGCTACCGACCTGCGTGCAAGCGCAGCGCTGGTGATTGCCGCTCTGGCTGCCGAAGGAGAATCTACGGTCGATCGTGTTTATCACCTTGACCGCGGTTACGAAAAGATGGAAGAAAAATTAAGAGCGCTCGGCGCCGACATCACCCGTATCCCGTCATAAATAAAAAAATGATCACTCTGGCTTTATCCAAGGGTCGCATCTTCACTGAGACCCTTCCGTTTTTAGCGGCAGCCGGGATTTACCCGGCTGAGGATCCGGAGGTTTCCCGCAAGCTGATTATCAGCACGAACCGACCGGATCTGCGCTTAGTTATTGTCCGTGCGAGCGACGTACCGACTTATGTTCAGTACGGAGCCGCCGACATGGGTGTGGTGGGTAAAGACTCTCTCTACGAGCACGGCGGTTCCGGTCTATATGTCCCGGTAGACCTGAACATTGCCAAGTGCCGCATGTGTGTAGCCTGTCCCGAAGGCTTCGATTACCACAATCGAGTCAAGCGCGGTGCGCGCTTGAAAATTGCCACTAAATACATGAAGTATTCGCGCGACTACTTCGCCCGCATGGGTGTTCACGTCGACCTGATCAAGCTGTACGGCTCCATGGAGCTCGCACCGATTGCAGGTTTGGCGGACGCCATTGTGGACTTGGTCAGTTCGGGCAAAACATTGAAGGCCAACGGTCTGGTTGAGGTGGAAGAAGTCGATAAAATCTCTTCAAGACTGATCGTGGGTCAGGCGGCGATGAAGCTCAAACGCGACGAGCTGCTGCCCATTATCGAGGTCTTCGAAAAAACAGCAAAAGAAAAATCTGCAGAAAAATAGCAGAAGAGGAAACTAAACAATGGTAAGAATGCTCAATACAGAAGCTTCGGATTTTGACTCTCAGTTTCAAAATCTCGTTGCCAGAGACAGCTCCGTTGATCCCGAAATCACAAAGCGTGCCGAAGCCATCGTGCTCGACGTACGTGAACGCGGCGATGCAGCTGTCCTCGAATACACAAACCGCTTTGACCGCATGGAGGCCAAGAGCGTAGCCGAGCTGAAGATTTCTCAGCAACAGCTGCAACATGCTCTCGACACACTGCCTGCCGATCAGAAGCATGCGCTTGAAGAAGCCGCCCGTCGTATTCGTGAGTTCCATGAGCATGAAATCGGCAAGAGCTGGACGATTACCGAAGAAGACGGTACCGAACTCGGTATCCGCTACACACCGCTCGACTCCGTCGGTCTTTATGTACCCGGCGGAAAAGCCGCTTACCCGTCCTCCGTTCTGATGAATGCAATGCCCGCACATGTTGCCGGCGTTAAAAAGATTGTGATGGTCGTGCCGACTCCGGGCGGCGAACCCAATCAGCTCGTACTTGCAGCCGCTTGCCTTGCCGGCGTTTCCGAGTGTTACACCATCGGCGGTGCTCAGGCTGTGGCAGCTCTTGCTTACGGTACTGAAACCGTTCCGGCCGTCGACAAGATCGTCGGTCCCGGCAACGCCTATGTTGCCGCAGCCAAGCGTTTCGTATTCGGTACTGTCGGTATCGATATGATTGCCGGCCCCTCTGAAATTCTCGTTATCTGCGACGGCAAGACCGATCCCGACTGGATCGCAATGGACCTGTTCAGCCAGGCCGAACACGATGAACTCGCTCAGGCCATCCTGCTGACACCGGATGCAGAATTTGCCAAGAAAGTTGATGAATCCATCGCCCGTCAGCTCCCCGAATGCTCCCGTAAGGCGATTATCGAAGCCAGCCTTAAGAACCGCGGCGCCATTATCGTGACAAAGAGCGTCGAAGAGGCTTGCCGTATTGCCGACCGCATCGCTCCCGAACACTTGGAACTTTCCGTTCAGGATCCTGAAAACTACGTGGATATGATTCACCACGCAGGTGCTATGTTCGTCGGTCCTTATACCTGCGAATCTCTCGGCGATTACTGTGCCGGTCCTAATCACGTATTGCCGACATCCCGCACCGCACGATTCTCTTCTCCGCTCGGTGTCTGGGACTTCCAGAAGCGCACCAGCATTCTGAAGGTGTCCAAGCAGGGGGCAGCCAAGCTCGGTCGTATTGCCGACGTGCTTGCCCGAGGTGAATTCCTGACCTGCCACGCCGGCAGCGCTATGTACCGCGTCAGAGATCTCGAAAAATAAAAATCGGGGGCGATATGCCAAGACTTGCCGAAGTCAGCCGTAAAACGGCGGAAACTCAAATCTTCGTTTCCATCAATCTCGACGGAAACGGAACTTCTGAAATCGACAGCGGCATTGGTTTTTTGGACCATATGCTCGATCAGATTGCCCGTCACGGTCAGTTTGATCTGAAGATTCAGTGTAAAGGCGACCTGCATATCGACGGTCATCACACGGTTGAGGATATCGGTATCGCGCTCGGCGAGTGCTTTGCTGCCGCTCTCGGCAACAAAGCCGGTATCGAGCGCTACGGCATGAGCTATGTGCCGCTTGATGAAGCGATGTCCCGTACAGTGATCGACCTTTCGGGCCGTCCGTACCTTGAATTTCATTGCGATTTCACGGCTCCGATGCTCGGAGCTCTCGATACGCAGCTCGTGCGTGAGTTCTTCTTAGCTTTCGCTTCGAATGCTCGTGTGACTCTGCATATCGACAATATCCGCGGCATCAATGCTCATCATCAGTGCGAAACGATCTTTAAGTCTTTCGGCCGCGCGTTGCGTGCTGCCGTTTCGTACAACGAGCGTCTTGGCACTCAGCTCCCGTCGACCAAGGGTCTGTTATGAAAATAGCCGTTATCGATTACGGTTCGGGCAATCTGCGTTCTGTCTGCAAGGCGATTGAAAAAGTTGCCGACTCCAAGGATACGGTCACCATTACTTCGGAGGCATCGGTTATCAATGCCGCCGATCGTGTGGTGTTCCCCGGCCAGGGCGCTATGCCCGACTGCATGGGCAATCTGCGTCGCTTCGGTCTTGAAGAAGCCGTACGCCGCAGTATTGCCGAAAAACCTTTCTTTGCGGTCTGTGTGGGCGAGCAGATGCTTCTCGAACACAGCGAAGAGGGTGATGCCGATGCGCTCGGTATCTTCAAAGGCCGGGTGGTTCGGTTCCCCGCCGATATGCGGGATGCCGACGGCGTACGCCTCAAAGTGCCGCAGATGGGATGGAATCGGGTATCTCAGGTTCGTCCGCACCCGCTTTGGGATGGTATTCCCGACGGAAGCTGGTTCTATTTTGTACACAGCTATTACGCACAGCCTGAAGATGCATCGATTGTGTTCGGTATGACCGAATACGGTCTTAAGGTTCCGGTCACTCTTGCACGAGACAATATTTTTGCCGCGCAGTTCCACCCGGAAAAAAGTGCATCCATGGGACTTGCGCTCTACAGGAACTTCCTGAACTGGAAGATCTGATCATTTTTGCATTACGGTTCAAAGAATTATGTTACTTATTCCCGCCATAGATATCAAAGATGGAAAGTGTGTTCGTCTTCGTCAGGGGGACCTTAATACGAACATTTCTGTATTCAACGATGATCCGGTAGCTCAGGCCCGACATTGGGTGGAGCTCGGTGCAGAGCGTATCCATTTGGTTGACCTTGACGGTGCGAAGAGCGGTCGTCCGGTCAATCTGCCGATCATTCGCAAAATCATCACGGAATTTTCCGAAGACGTGGAATTCCAGGTTGGCGGCGGTATGAGAAGCCTTGAGAGAATCGGCAGTGTGCTCGATCTCGGCGTCGATTACGTCGTGATCGGTACAGCAGCTGTAAAGAGCCCTGGTTTCCTGCATGAGGTTTGCTCGAATTACGGCGGCAGTGTCATTGTTTCTCTCGATGCCAAAGACGGCATGGTGATGACAGACGGCTGGACCAAATGTACCGGTCACAGCGCGATTGATCTTGCTCAGAAGTTTGAAGGTTACGGTGTCGATGCTGTGCTTTACACCGATATCAGCCGCGACGGCATGCTGATGGGTTGCAACGTTGATGCTACCGCCGAGCTTGCCCGCAGTATCAATGTGCCTGTGATTGCATCGGGCGGTATCCGCGATATCGAAGATATCCGAAAGCTGCTTGAGGTGGAAGGCGACGGTGTCACGATGGCTATTCTCGGCCGCTCTCTTTATGAAAAGACATTGGATTTCGCAGAAGCACTTGAACTCGTGAATTCTTACGAAGGGGAGTAAACCATGCTCGCCCGACGAATTATTCCCTGTCTTGATGTCACCGGAGGCCGTGTCGTTAAGGGTACGAATTTTGTCGGTTTAAGAGACGCCGGAGATCCGGTGGAAATTGCACGTCGCTATGACGAACAGCAGGCCGATGAAATCACCTTCCTCGACATTACCGCAAGCTCCGACGAACGAGATCTCATCCTTAAGGTCATCGAAGATGTTGCCTCTCAGGTGTTTATTCCTCTGACCGTCGGAGGCGGAGTTCGTAAAGTCGAAGATATCCGCAGGTTGCTTAATGCGGGGGCCGATAAGGTTTCTATCAACACCGCAGGTATTCTGAATCCCGATCTGATCGGTAATTCCAGTGCGGTTTACGGCAGTCAGTGCATTGTGGCTGCGATCGATGCCAAGAGTCGCGGCGACGGTACCTGGGAAGTCTATACGCACGGCGGTCGCAAGCCGACCGGTCTTGATGCTCTGGAATGGGCAAAGAAAGTGCAGGAGCTCGGTGCCGGTGAAATTCTTCTTACCAGCATGGACTGCGACGGTGTGAAGAAGGGATTCGATCTCGAACTGACCCGCACGATCAGCGATGCCGTTGATATTCCCGTCATTGCTTCGGGCGGCGTCGGCAATCTTCAGCACTTGGTCGACGGTATCAAACTCGGTCATGCCGATGCGGTGCTTGCTGCGTCTATTTTCCATTTCGGCGAATACACAATTCGCGAAGCGAAGGAATATATGCGCGATCAGGGCATTACCGTTCGTCTCGATTAAAGGTGCGGTATGGATGAAGTATTTTCCGAAGTGAAGTTCGATGACAGAGGCCTGGTTCCCGTCATTGCTCAGGATGCGGCCGACGGACGGGTTCTGATGCTTGCCTGGGCAAACAGGGAAGCACTTGAAGAGACTGCCTCAACGGGTTTCGCTACTTATTTTTCCCGCTCGAGAAACAAACTCTGGCGAAAGGGAGAGGAAAGCGGCAACCGTCAGAAGATTCAGGCCGTTCAGCTCGACTGCGACGGCGATGCCGTGCTTTATCTCGTAGATCAGACAGGCGGTGTCGCCTGTCATACGGGACGGCGCAGCTGCTTTTACCGTACGCTCAAAGACGGTGCCTGGCAGGTGACGGAGGCGGTGATCAAGGATCCGGCCGCTATGTACAAGCATTAAGCATTCAGAAGAAAGTTATGGAAAGAATTCCGGTTTTAAGCGAAATCGCCGATGTGATCGACAGCCGCAAAGGTGCCGATCCGACAACTTCCTATGTAGCCAAGCTTTTCTCGAAAGCTCCGGACGCTGCGCTCAAGAAGGTCGGTGAAGAAGCAGTGGAGGTCGTGATGGCAGCCAAAGACGGCGATCCCGATCATTTGATTTATGAAGTTGCCGATTTATGGTTCCACTCGATGGTGGCTCTATCT
>CAZNBL010000033.1:0-14909 GCA_964571375.1 uncultured Burkholderiaceae bacterium | reverse complement strand
GTTAACAAAACAGGGCTATTTTTCTCTGTTGCTGATTTAAAATCGGTCGGGGTAGCAGAGGTCTGATAGTAGCCAGGGTATTCCTTCTGAAGATTGACAAGGTCTTCTTCGGTAAGTATATTGTTCTTATCAGGTAGATAGTTGTAGGCATCACAAAGGGAATTGGACCCGGCGGCTTGGTGCTGACTATCTACCTTTTGTCTTTTTATATAGACAAGATTTCCCTTCCTTCTTGAACTTCGGGCACTTCTCAAACTCAGCGTAGTACTGTTCTTCCAGCTTCTTCCCTGTACCGTTTCGCAGACCTTCCGTTTCAGTTCGTCGTAATTGCTGTTAGTCTGCGTACCGCAATCTCAACTCAATCAAATATTTCCTATGCAGCCTATGGATATTTGATTTGAGGTATCTTGCCCCAGGTATGCGATGCTACTAAACCGATCCTGGCGGCAGATTCTGTCGCTGAGACCTGTCCAGTATCCGCCGGATTAAACCCTGGGTGAACGAATACTTCAGACAGGTCTGTTTCGTTTAAGGTATGAGAAAACCTTCAGCACTTTTTAATCCAGGGTCTTGGCGTCACGCAAACTCAATCCTATTTTCACCCTGTACAAACAATCACTGTCCGTCGAGCAACTGAATTCGTTTGATACCTTCGTGATTGATCACCACACGGATCACTTCTTCTTTTACCGTCTCTTCACTTCTGTCACGCACGCGCTGCAGGCGCCTTACAAAGTACAGGTGATAAATTTTCTCAGCCTGTGTAACGGACAGATCCTCCGGAGAAGCAACCGGCAAATCATCTTTACTTGCATCAACGAAAGTTAAAAACGGCGAGATATTGAACCAGGTCGTATCGAGCAATGCGTAGCGGGCATCGCTGAACAATGATGCGTCGGTTCTGATCGACATCTCTTTCTTATAGAGAAGAATATTTTCAAAGCGCCAGTCATAAACCCCTTTGACGCTTTGCGCCTGCTGACGCAACGCACGGATACTCTCCGGCAGATCCTTTTCTTTAAAGAATGAGTATGACTCCTTGCAGTCACCGACGTGATATTTATCGTCGCGGAGAATCTGCAGACGACGATCAGGAATCCACTTGCGGAAACGCTTGGCAAGATTTTCTTTGAGCAGATCCTTGATTCGATCCTTAAAGATATAGCCGATCACCAATGCAAGAAACAGATTGGAGCTTAAAGAACCGTACTTTTCCTGCCAGATAAAGGCGATCAATGTCGCAAAAATCATCGATACGGCAGCCGCCACCCCGTAGAGAGAATGCAGCACCATCGACGAACCGCCGCGCGGCTTGATGTTCAGAAACAGGTGGCTCCCGACATAGCGGCTCAGAATCCTCCAGCGGTAGAGCGTACGCTCCGGCCCCAATTCGCCGTGCCGCGTACTTTCCGGGTGATACTTTTCGCGATAGACGTATTCCTGATCCCAAATCGACTTGATAAGTGCCTTAACGCTTTCATCCTCAAGCGCCCCGTAGAGCTTCTGAAGATAATAAAGCGTCGAGGTACTCATAAACTCATCGCAGAACTTATCGCTTTCAGAGCTGAGTTTTTCTCCGACCGCACGGAATGCCTTCATGCGCGAGCGATAGACATCGAGCGCCTGATGCAGTGAGTATGAGAACGATGTGATGTCATCGGCACTCACCTCTTTCTGCAGGATGAGATTTCTGACCTTGATGCGAATGGAACGCTTGAATGTCAGGGCATAGAGCTTGGTCGCAGAGATAAAGAACTGACCGTCATCGTCTGCGTAAGGAGAAGCATAGTATTCAAGCGCCTGATCGATACGCCTGCTGACATCGCTCTCCTCATTGAGTTCTTCAAGCGGGATCGAGGGGGCGCGAAGCCGGATGTAATTCTTAAAGAGATGAAGACAATCCGCGGGCTTATAGTTTTCCTGATTGATCTGCAAAGAGACCGGAGAAAACATATATGTTTCGATTCGATAGCGGACATGCTTTTGCTTCGGTTCGAAGAAAATTTCCTGTCTTACTTCAAACTGCTTGGCACCGGGTGCTGCCTTTTTCACCTTTTCATCGATCATTTCCGAGGTCTCCCGTAAAAGCGAGCTACGGTGCAGCTTTCGATATTCAGCCCGTCTTCGGCTGTACCGCCTGGAACTGTTCATTTTATTCCCCTCACATCCCTGATTACAGAAAACCCGTGCAACTGTTTGACCGGTTGAAGAAAAAGAGCCGAGGAAATTGATACAACTCCTCGGCTCCGAGAGGCCGCCGATATGACGGCAGCAGGAGAACTCCCTAGTTAAAAGAACCCCGGTGTGATACCCAGCCAGTGGAAGTAAGTTCCGATACAGACCATCAGCATGCACCAGTAGAGAACACTCATCGTGAAGCCGTACTTGAAGGATTCGCCCATCGTGTACTTATTGGTACCGTAGAGCATGGCGTTCGGCTTGGCGTTGAAGGGCAGTGTCCAGCAGCAGTTGATGCAGAGGAGGATCGGCAGAGCAAGACTCATAACGTCGAGCTTCAATGTCTGAGCAACCCCGATCACGATCGGCAGGAAGATCAGCGTTCGCATATTCTTCGACTGGAAGATCAGGTGGCTGGCGATGAAGATGGCGGTCAGCGTACCGATCAGTACCGGATAAGACATCGAGTACATATCGAGCGCGTCCATCAGAGCCTTGGTAAGCACTTCCATGAGGTTGGTGGCCTTTAAGCCGCCGCCCAAAGCGTAAGCACCTGCCGAGAAGAGCATCAGATGCCAGGGGATATCGACGTCGTTCCAATTGAGGAGTTTGAACTGCGGCAGGAGCATGACAACTGCACCGAGCATAGCCACAACTGTGGAATTAAGACCGTGAAGCTTATCGGTAGCCCAGACAGCCAGAACAATCATAAAGACGATGGCAGCCTTGACCTCGTTCATCTTGACCGGACCGAGTTCTTTGAAGGAGCGGATGAGCGATTCTCTGCCGCCTTCAAGCTTCGGTTCTTTGTCTTCCTTAGTAAGCGGGAATACAAACTTCACGCCGATCAGATAAGAGATGATGCCGAATGCGATCACGAGCGGGAAGCCGGCCATGAACCAGTCGAAGTAGTAAACGGAAACACCTGCGCCGGCAAGCAGAGCGACACCGAGCAGATTGGCGCCGGAACCGGTCATGTAGCTGTTGCAGGAAGCATTGATCAGCAGAAGGTTGTGCAGCACGAGGTTGCGGGCGAAGTTATTCGTGGTGTCCGTACCCGGTGCGCCGTACACGGCACTGACAACCATAAAGAGCGGCATCATGAGTGCGGCCTTGGCGGCTGTGGCGTTCACGAATGCGGCAAGAATCAGGTTGATGGCAAGGAACGTCAAGAAAATCGAACCTGCATTGCGACCGAATTTAATAATCAGAGACAGAGCAACGCGCTTGACCAGATCGGTCTTAACCATAGCGCTTGCCATAATGAATGCGGAAACGTTCAGCCAGATAGTCGGGTCACCCAAGTTTGCCATTGCCGGGCGTGCTTTCATCACACCGGTCAATATCAGACCGCAGATCAGCAGCATGGAGGTGACGTAATTCGGTACAGTTTCACTTGTCCAGAGGAAAAGTGAGGTGACGAAAAGACCGAACATTACCTGCTGTTTGGCGTTCAGAATCGGAAACTGAAGAACGTAAGAACAGACGACAAAAATAACAGCAGCGATAAGCAGGCCCCAGACCCGCATGAATTTACCGACTGCCGATAACGGACGCTTCGGAAGCTTATTTAAAGAGTAGCTGTTCATATCCAGCGGATCGAAATCCGGTTTGGATGCAGCCTGAGCATTCGTATTCATATTGTTATCTTTCAAAATGCTGTTATAAAAACAGAGGGAGGACAGTTAAAACGTAGCGAAACTGCCCTGCCCTCCCGGGGTTTGGCGGACCGAAAGTCCTATCAGAATCCGACGACCTTCTTAGCGGCCTTCAGATAATTGACGTTCGGCATACCGGAGAGACCGAGAGCTTCGACCGCACCCTTCATGCCGGCATAATCTTCGCTTTCGCAGCAGGCGGTTTCTACCAGTGCGCCGTTCATCCAAACGTAGGCGTATTCGCAGATGATGCCGTTGACAGAGAAGCCGAAACGCTTCTTTTCAACAGTAACCAGAGCGAGATCGCCGTGAGCACGTGCCATTTCGCAGAATTCGTCGAAGGTGTATTCATCCTTATCGAGTGCGATTTCAACCTGAAGATTTTCAAGAATCGTAGCCAATTCGTCCTTCTTGACCGGGAACTGGAACTTGCCGCGCGGCTGGAAGATTTCGTAGCCGTCTTCTGTTTCACCGACCTTGGTCTTGATATCAAGCAGACCGTCGCGAACCTTGACGTTGGCTTCGTTGGTCTTCTTGGAGAGAATATAAGTTTCGGCCGGCATGACACGTGCCTTAAAAAGCACGGCCTTGCATTCCCACATCTTTTCCTTCACGCCTTCGATGATGTCTTTGCCGAAAACGCGGAATTCTGCGCGGGGTGTGACCTTGGCTGCTTCAGCAGCGGAAACAGCGGTGTTTTTTGCGTATACGTCTGCCATTTTGATATCTCCTTATTGCGAATGACGGTTACTTTTCCCAAGTGGTGAACGGGTGAGCCACCAGGTTGGAGTTGAAGTAGCGCGGATCGCCGGAGACTTCTTCGCCGACCCATTCCGGCTTGACGAATTCCTGATCTTCGCTCTTGAGTTCGACTTCGGCAACGATCAGACCTTCGTTAACACCGAAGAATTCATCGACTTCCCAAACCAGATCGCCCTGAGCGATCTTGTAGCGTGCCTTTTCGATGATGGGCTGTTCGGCAAGATGAGTGAGCATCTCAACGCAGTCAGCGTGCGGAATTTCATATTCGAATTCCATGCGGGTGACGCCGACTGTCGGACCCTTGACGGTCATAAAGGCCTTGTCGTCAATCGTACGGATGCGGACGGTACGTTCCTTGACGCTGTTGAGATAACCCTGGCGGTAGTGTGTACCCTTAGCCAAAGCGCGCCATGCGTCACCGACCACTAAAAACTTACGTTCGATTTCCTTTGCCATTTTCAATTCCTTCAAAAATGTTTTCGTTGAGATGTTTTCTTTAAACCGCCGCCAGGAACACTGCCGTTCGGCTATGTGGTGCATTTTGTGCCTTTACCGAAAAAAATGACAATGAATAATCAACATTGTTTTCATAAGCAGAATTTATGATTATTTCCCGTACTCACGGTATTTACATAAGTATCATCAGTCAGCCTTATTTTCTGCTACAGTAAGCACGACTTTTTGCGGAGTACTGCATTGAATCTCGACCATCTGAAAACGTTCCATTATGTTGCGCGTCTCGGCAGTTTTACGAAGGCAGCCCAAGAACTCTTTCTGACGCAACCGGCAGTAAGTCTTCAAATTCAACATCTTGAACACTTCTTAAGGGTCACGCTTTTTGACCGCAGTAAGAAAAAGAAAGTAGAGCTTACCGAAGAAGGACGCATTCTTTTCAGCTATACGCAAAGGCTCTTCCGGCTCTTCGACGAGATTCAAAGTGCCTTTCAGGATTTAAGCGAACTCAAAATCGGGCACCTTGAAATCGCCTCTTCCGCCGTGGTCGGCACCTATTACCTGCCGGACGTGCTGGCTACTTTTAAGAAGCGCTACCCGAAAGTCGAACTCAATCTTCGAATCGGCAACTCCGAACAGGTCGCCGACTGGGTGATGAACCGAGATGTCGATCTCGGTCTCTGCGCACGTATTGTCGGAAAAACAGGGTTGGTTCAGTACCAGATTCTCAATGAAGCCTACCGTCCGGTCGCAAGCCCCTCTTCTTCCTGGGCCAATCTGAACCGCCCTCTTACCCCCGAAGAGTTTGTAAAAGCGTCTATCGTGACACGGGAAAAAGGCGCCCGCAGTCAGACAAAAATCGACGCCTGGATCCGCGAACACGGGCTTGAGGGCTTCGGCGGCGGTCTTACCGTCAACAATATGACAATGGCCAAGTCTCTTGCCATGAGCGGTCTCGGTATTGTGACTCTGCCGGAAATGGTGACCAAAAAAGATGTCGAACAGGACAACCTGGCTTATGTAGACGTTGAAAACTTCAACCTTCACACCGGCTACTATCTCAACTATCGGGAAGACACGAATCTTTCGCCCGCAGCGTTGAAATTTCTGATGCTGCTCAAAGAAAACCGACGGGATTTTCTGGCAATTATTTAATGATTACAAAAGATTAACCGTCAGCCGGCATGCAAAGAAGAGATTTGATCCGCCTGCAAATATAAAAGGAGTTTGAAAACTCCCTTTATGCAACAAGACTGATTCTCTTACGCAGAACCGTATTACAGAAGCCGCCCTCCTTCTTTACGGTCGCACTCTTCTTTTCTGAGCCAGCTTTGAATCGTTTTCTTTGAAACGCCGATTTCTTCGACAATCTGTTCCCAGGGAAGACCGGCCATATACATCACATAGGCCTTGTATTTGAGATTGCCGGCAGCGGCATTGAGCGGAATCTTGCCGGATTTGAGATCGGCCTGTACCGGCTCTGCGACATGGCTTTCGACAGACGAAGACACAGCTCCCTCTTCCTGCTGTTTTTGCAGTGATTCAAAACCCTGGCGTAAAGAGTCGAACTCTTCGCGTGTCAAAGGCTTCAGAGGTGTTGCTGTCATCCTGTCCTCATAATCAAAATTCGTTCGACAAATTGTAACAGCCAACACACAGAGTTTTAAATAAGACAAACACGTATAGACGTACCGTCTGTAAGAATGTCACTTAAAAATTACGGAATTTGAACAATTTCCTGCATTATTTGTGCAATTGCCATCTGTAGAAAAACTTTATTCTTATAACGCATATTAGCCATAAATGGCGTATTTTCATAAGTAGTTTCCTGTAATTTTGGCATTTTTTTGAACTTTTTATGAAATTTCGCTGGACAAGTCAAAAATCCTCCTGTAATATTCAAATCCTGTTCACGACGCAACGAAAGTTCTTCTGAATAGACGGATGCTTAGCTCAGTTGGTAGAGCGGCGCCCTTACAAGGCGTAGGTCGGGAGTTCGAGACTCTCAGCATCCACCAAAAGGAGTGGTAGCTCAGTTGGTTAGAGTATCGGCCTGTCACGCCGAGGGTCGCGGGTTCGAGCCCCGTTCACTCCGCCAAGATTCCAAGGGATTGTCTGATGACAATCCCTTTTTGCTTTGTGCAAAAAAAACGGAAGTTCATTCCATTTCCCCGTCCGGAACGCTGCGCATCGATAAAAAATAACGTTTGCAATTCACGGGTTACAACGTCCCCTAAAAGCCACAGTTTCCGCCGTCCCCCTCCCTTATACGGTCTGTTTTCTGGATTTCCCCAGTATGATTTGATACCCTCCTTGATCAAATCTAAACGGAGGATTTCATGAAACTCAGGGCGGGTGCAATTACCTCATTATTCGCACTCATAACAAGCTCGGCTTCGGCAGTCACTATGAGTAACTACGGCGTTGCCCAATTCACCGACCAGGAAAAATTTGCGGCGGATGTCATTCTTTCTCTCAACAAGGAAAGACTTGAATACGCCGGTAATAAAAATCTCTATACCGACTTACTGCGTGAAAGTTCCGGCCTGCCCGCAACAACGGACTTCCAAACGTTTCACGTCGGAACCATCCGCGATGAATTTAACCGCGATCCCGTTGAAGCTGAAGAAAAGTATCAATTCGGCACTTTCATCCTCATCGGCTGCCGCCCCGAAGGACTCTATTACGGAGACAGAACTCACAAAAAACAATTCTTAAGATGCGAAGCCAAACATCAGCAGGGTAAGTTTATCGACGTCCACTACGGCCGCGACTGGAACGAAGCAGTCGCAAAGTGGTATGACAAGGTCGATACCTTTCCGTTCATGTGCTTTTCAGTCGCGGCGCATGATACAGAGCGTTCGCCTTACCCCGACGCGCGCAGTTGTATTCCTTTGATGGAACTGACTGAAATTTACGAACCGAAGCTCAAAGCGCGTCTGCTCGGCGGCTCCTACACCGGTATGACCGTCTATATGGACGAGATCCTGTCGACGGACCCGAGAACCCCGGACCTGATGAACAATCCTCGCGAAAGCTGGACGCAAACACGAGCCGTCCTGCATGAAATGATCGATAAGGTCAGAAAGGACAAGACACTTCAGGAGAAAATCGAAGCTTCCTGCAGGAAAAAACTCGAAGAGGCGAATCTCGAAACCGAGTCCTGCCGGATCCCGAAAGGTATCTGATCCGATTCTTCAAGCCCTGCACGACGCAGGGCTTTTTTGTCATTTCGAATAAAAAAAACGGGACTCTGCCGAAACAGAATCCCGTTCTTTATTTTATTGATGTCCGATTACAGAAGGCCGGTCACCATGACGGTGATAATCACGGCGGGCGCCATGATCGCAATCATGAAGCGCATGATGTTCAGAATCGTTCTGTTAAGCGGCTTCACGGTCGTAAGCTGACGCTCGGTAACCTTCCATACCATCCAGCCTGCGGCGATACTGAAACCGATTTCAGAAACCGGCATACCGATGTTGCTCGTAAGGAAGTCGAGAAGATCGAAGAAATTCCTGCCGAAGAACTTGACGTCGCCTGTCGGACCGAAGCTCAGAGTGCAGAAGAAACCGATAATTGCGGCAACAACGGTACCGCCGATCGCAGTAGCCTTACGTTCATAGTGAGTTTCCTGAACGAAAGTAGCGACCATCGGCTCAAGCATGGACACGGAGCTTGTAATCGCTGCCACAAAGAGGCAGAGATAGAAAAGGATGGCGAAGAGCTGACCGAAGGGAAGCTGCGAGAAAATAGCCGGCATGGTGACGAATGTCAGGCCGGGACCGGCAGTCGGGCTGAGGTTGAAAGCGAATACCACCGGCATCACCATCAGACCGCCCATGATGGCAGCAAGAATAGCAAGGAAAGCAACCCAGGCAGTCGAAGTCACCAGGTTGGCCTTTTCAGAAAGGTAACCGGCGTAAGTCACCATTGTTGCGGCGCCGAGCGACAGAGAGAAGAATGTAAAGCCCAATGCATTGAAGATCGTATCGGCTGTCACGTCTTCCCAACGCGGCATGAAGAGGTATTCGACACCGGCCCAGGCGCCCGGAAGCGTGAGACCGCGCACAATCAGGATAAGCATCATGATAAAGAGCACGGGCATCAGAACCTTGGCGACGGCTTCAATACCCTTTTCAACGCCCTTTACAACAATCACTGCGTTCAGAAAGAGGAAAAGAAGCTGGTAAGCATAGGCTTCGACAGGATTGGAAACGAAAGAGCCGAAGTAATTATTGAGTTCGGCCGCATCGCTGATGAGACCCTTGCCGATCACGGCATCGACAAGATACTTAAGACACCAGCCGCCTACACAAGAATAGAAGCAGAGAATGAGGAATGCTGTCAGCATGCCGACACCGCCGAAGAAGCCCCAGTAACGGCCGACAATCTTACGCATGGAACCGATAGGACCGGCTCGGCCTGCGCGGCCGATTGCGTATTCGCTGATAAGCATTGCCAATCCAACGGTGAAGGTAAAGATAATATACGGAAGCATAAAGACGGAACCGCCGTTACTGCCTGCCATATACGGGAACTTCCAAATGGCGCCGAGACCGACGGCCGAACCTGCACTGGCCAGAATAAAACCGAGTCTGGAACCCCAACTTGTTGAATCGGACATAACTGCTACTTTCTTAAATTGATCGTAAAAGCAAAATGTAACATGCAGACACATTATTTCCAAAGATTTTCAGTGCATAAATTGAAACTCTCGCAGACATAATGCAAATATGCTGTTATTTACCACATTATGATATTTAAGTCGCATCATGCGGTACACAATTAGTAAAATCTAGAATCGACAAATCTGTATATACCTGTAATATGCGAGGGATTTTTTTTGTTTACCTAACAAGAGGGCAAATTTAATGTCTAAGAAAGAGAGCTTATGGCTTAGTCTGCCGATGCAGATGATGTACGGCCTGATTCTCGGCGTCGTTGTCGGCACCGCTGTCACTCCCGACTTCGCCAGCACCTACCTGCAGCCTCTCGGAACCATGTTCATTCGTCTTATCCGAATGATTGTTGTCCCCTTGGTTCTCGCAACCCTGATTGCCGGTTCCGCAGGCCTCGGTTCTGCCTCCCGTATCGGCTCCATCGCTGCCAAAACAATCCTCTGCTTCATGGCTACCAGCGCCATTGCCGTTGCCATGGGCCTTATCGTTGCCAACATCATGGAACCGGGCGTCGGTCTGACGATCAGCACCGAAGGTCTCGTTGCCAAGAACGTTGTCGCACCTCCGATCAGCCAGGTACTTCTGGAAATCGTTCCGATCAACCCCGTCGAAGCTTTTGCCAAGGGCAACATGCTTCAGGTCATCTTCTTTGCCATGTTCTTCGGCTTCTGCCTCTCCAACATGGGTGAAGTTGCCAAGCCGCTCGTCGACTTCTTCCAGCTTGTCGGCGACGCCATGATCAAGATGACCAACTACGTCATGCTCTACGCTCCGATCGGCGTATTCGGTCTTATCTCCTTTACAGTGACCAAGCACGGCCTGAGCGTTCTGCTGCCTCTGAGCCAGCTGATTCTCTGCTCGCTGATCGCCTCCGTCCTCTTCGTGATCGTCGCCTATCTGCCGCTCGTAAGAGCCATCGGCATCAAGCTCGGCGATTATCTGCGCGTCGTCTTCGACCCCTGGTTCATCGCTTTCACCACCTGCTCTTCTGCCGCAGCTCTCGCCGTGAACCTTGAATCGAGCCGCAAACTCGGTGCTTCCCGCTCTATTGCCTCCTTTGCCATTCCGCTCGGCAACACGATCAATATGAACGGTACATCCATCTACATGGGTGTCTGCGCCGTGTTCGCCGCCGAAGTCTACGGCATCGATCTCAACATGGTTGAACAGCTCCAGATCGTTCTGATGGGCGTTCTCGCCGCCATCGGTACCGCAGGTGTTCCGGGCGCCGGTCTCATCATGACAACCGTCGTGTTCAGCCAGATCGGCATTCCGCTCGAAGCCGTCGCTCTTATCGCCGGCGTCGACCGAATCCTCGACATGATCCGTACATCGATCAACGTTCTCGGTGACAACCTGACCGCTCTTATCGTCTCCAAGATGGAAGGCCAGCTCGGTGCCGATCCGCTCGACGAATTCGAAGCCGAATAAAGCCTGTTCCGAAAACAGCAAAGCCGCAGTCCCGACAGCTCTCTTATCGGTCTGCGGCTTTTTCATTACTGCCGGCAAAGAAAAAGCGGATCGCCTCGGATCCGCTCTTTTGTACTCTCTTAAATTATTCCTTGTCCGACTTCGACCACAGTCTCAGAGTGGACTTACAGATGCCGTATTTACGCATAAGCTGCGTGTAGGAAGCACCCGCATCATGTTCGCGAATAATGGCTTCACGGACTTTTTCGACATCCTGAATCTGTCCGGCCTTGCGTTCGTAACATTCGGAAGGATCATAGATACCGGCCTTGAATTCATGCATCCAGTCACGAGCCGTGTAAATCGAAATACGTAAAATCGAACCTACCGACTTGTAGCCGAAGCCTTTTTCAAACAGCTTGAGCGCATTGGTGCGCAGTTCTGTTCTTTCGTCGCGGGTAAGCGATCTCAGGTTGATGCGTCCTCGATCATCTAATTCCATAATATCCTTTAAACGGTCAGTTCTGCCCGGCACTTTCAGGAAACCGATTGCACTCTTTCCTATCCTCTTCCGACCTTTAAAACTTCGGAGCACTGATAACACAGTCGATAAGATTACGCATCTTATTAACCAGCTGAGGATGTTTGCGTTCGGGCATTTTACAAACCGTTTATCCTCCCTTTTGTGGTTATAAATTGCGGCCGATCCGCCTTCTGCATAACTCAACGCACCGTTCGTCGGAATATACGAAATCAAAGGCTGACGGCCTGTCTGCGAATTTTCTTTCGAAGAATCGCATTCAATTGAGGATTCTATCGCAATACGAAAAATAACCCTATTCTTTTTTACGTTTATCGGGGGTAACGATGAGAAATAAGAAGAAAAGGAGTTGTTTTTAGAGCGGCCGAAGATATAAAAACAACAGAAGGCGCCTATATTGATTTTTATTTGATGTATTTCAGCCACAGTGGCTCAAATACAGCTGTCAGCAGTTTTATGAAATAAATTTTGTTTTATTACGCGGCGACAGGTAAATCTGATTTTCCGTTTACAAATATTCCGGAAAAATTCTTTTGCTTTTCCTGTACACGTAAAAATCCCCGCAGGGTAACAACAAACCGAGCGGGGACTCTGACGACAATGAGAACTTATTAGTGGTGGATGTCGGCACCGTTGGCTGCGGCATCCGCCAGATGCACCTTATCCGGATGCATGACTTCGTTCAGTTCTTCTTCGTTGACATCCTTCATCCAGTGGCCGACAACGATACAGGCAATACCGTTACCGATCATGTTGGTAAGGGCACGGGCTTCGCTCATGAAGCGGTCGATACCGAGGATGAGTGCAAGACCGGCAACCGGAACATCACCGACAACGGAAAGTGTGGCGGCAAGCACGATAAAGCCGGAACCGGTAACACCTGCGGCACCCTTACTGGTGAGCAGCAACACAACGAGAAGCGTGATCTGCTGCATCAGAGTCATCTGAACGTCACAGGCCTGAGCGATGAACACAGCGGCCATAGTGAGATAAATCGCCGTACCGTCGAGGTTGAAGGAGTAACCGGTCGGAATAACCAGACCGACAACAGACTTGGAAACGCCGGCGTGTTCCATCTTGGCCATCATTCTGGGCAGAACCGCTTCGGAGGAAGAGGTACCGAGAACGATGAGGAGTTCTTCCTTGATGTAGCGGATATAGCGGAAGATGGAGAAACCGTGGTAGCGGCAGATTGCGCCGAGCACGCCGAAGATAAAGAGAATACAGGTGGCGTAGAAAGTAGCCATCAGTTCGGCAAGCGGCAGAAGAGAAGCGATACCGTACTTACCGATAGTGAAAGCCATCGCACCGAATGCACCGATCGGAGCGACCTTCATGATCCAGCCGACCAGAAGGAACAGAATGCGCGAGCTCTTGTCGATCAGATCGTAAATCGGGTTGTTCTTACCGCCCAGGCGCTGCAGAGCAAAACCGAAAAGAATGGAAATAAAGAGAACCTGAAGGATGTCGCCCTGAGCAAAAGCACCGACCATGGAACTCGGGATGACATGCATAAAGAAATCTACTGTGCTCTGGGCTTTGCCGGGGCCGGTGAAGGCGGCAACTGCTCCTGCGTCGAGTGTCGCCGGGTCAACGTGCATACCGACACCGGGCTGACAGATATTGACGATCACCAAACCGACAATCAGAGCAATAGTGGAAACAACTTCGAAATAAAGGAGAGCAAGACCGCCGACTTTGCCGACTTTCTTCATATCTTCCATACCGGCAATACCGATCACAACCGTACAGAAGATAACAGGGGCAATGATCATTTTGATCAGTTTGATGAAGCCGTCACCGAAAGGTTTCATCGCGGCACCGGTCTCGGGAAGGAAGTAACCGAGGGCAATACCGATAATGATGGCGCATATCACCTGAAAGTAAAGGACCTTGTAGAGAGGTTGCTTAGCATTGGCAGTCGTCATCAAGAGTTCTCCTGTCAAATTTATTATTTATTGTTAGTTGTTAATTCTCGTTAACCTTCGCAATAATTTACTCTATTTAGAGTTTACCTGTCAGTCTTTACCCTATATTTTTCCTAAAATTTCTCAATGTGGAAAAAATATCTTGCATTCCGCGCAAAGACATCCGCAATATTACACGAATATATTCACTTTTCATGAATGTAATGTTCATTTTTTCTTTCAGTGTTGCATCTGTGTTGCAAATATCATCCGTTCGCATGATTGTTTATAGGTATGCCGGCTCCTAGAATCAACACATCATCTAAGTATGCATATCTCCTTTGAAATCCATTCGAGCGCCCCCTTTCGGGCGCTTCTTTTTTTTTCCGGAGCATTGAGGAGAATTTAATTTCAAAGTATTTGAATTCAGAGACTTCTGCCCACCCCCAATATATGGGAAGCGCAAATATTTACGAAGCTCCGAATATCGTTAAAATCTTTAAAATACAATCGATTGCCGATAACATACGAAATCACTCGGCAAACGGGACGCACCCTCTTCGGCTTAATGCGAATACCTTTTGAGACGACAGAGTGAGACAATAGAATTGAAATAAACAGAGGCAGGCCTGCAAATTAAAAATGCAGGCCCGAACTTTGAATAGGAACTGCAGAAGTGACTGAAAATACAAAACCTCAAATCATTGCTGTTGTTGTAGCAGCCGGTGTCGGCTCGCGTATGGGAGCCAAAACACCCAAGCAGTATCTGATGCTTGCCGGCAAGACTATGCTGGAAATGTCCGTCGAAGCCATGCTGGCCGAAAGCCGCATTGAAAGACTGATTGTCGTGATTTCGCCCTCCGATCTTATCGGTCAGACCCTCACCTTTACAGATCCGAGAGTCGAAGTTGCCCGCGTCGGCGGTACAACACGCGCAATGAGCGTCAAAAACGGCATTACCTATTCTGCAGCCGGTACCGGCGACTGGGTCCTGATTCATGACGCAGCCCGCCCCTGCCTTGCCGCCTCCGACCTCTCCAAGCTGATCGATACCTGTATCGCCGAAGATCAGGGCGGTATTCTTGCAGTTCCGGTCAACGACACGCTCAAGGCTGTCAACGAAGACGGAGAAATTGAAAAAACCGTTCCGAGAGACGGTATGTGGGCCGCTCAGACCCCGCAGATGTTTAAGGCCGACATTCTGAACGATGCTTTGGAAAAAGCAGGAAGCGCCGTGACCGACGAAGCAAGCGCTCTCGAATTCATCGGTTTAAAGCCCCTGATCGTCGAAGGTTCTTCCACCAATATCAAGGTAACC
>CAZNBL010000032.1:0-14971 GCA_964571375.1 uncultured Burkholderiaceae bacterium | reverse complement strand
CGTTGACCATGGCAAAACTCTCTTGTCGACCAGCTTCTGCGCCAGGCCGGTACATTCCGCGACAACCAGGCTGTTGAAGAACGTGTAATGGACAGCAACGATATCGAACGCGAACGCGGTATTACGATTCTTGCTAAGAACTGTGCTGTTGATTACAACGGCGTGCACATCAACATCATCGATACCCCGGGACACGCTGACTTCGGCGGCGAAGTCGAACGCGTTCTCTCTATGGTTGACGGTGTTGTTCTTCTCGTTGACGCTGTCGAAGGCCCGATGCCTCAGACTCGTTTCGTGACCAAGAAGGCTCTTGCCCTGGGTCTTAAGCCGATCGTTGTCGTCAACAAGATCGACCGTCCGGGCGCACGCCCCGACTGGGTTATCAACCAGACATTCGACCTTTTCGACAAGCTCGGTGCTACTGACGAACAGCTCGACTTCCCGGTCATCTTCGCTTCCGCTCTGAACGGCTTTGCCGGTGAAACAGACGACGTCGAAGAACTCAAGAAGATCGGCAACATGAAGGCCATCTTCGACAAGATCATCGATTACGTTCCGGTTCGTGAAGACAACGTCGACGGTCCTCTCCAGCTCCAGATCTGCTCTCTGGACTATTCCAGCTACGTCGGTAAGATCGGTGTCGGCCGTATCAACCGCGGCCGCTTAAAGCCGATGCAGGAAGTCGTCATCATCGACGGCCCCGAAGGCACACCGAAGCGCGCCAAGATCAACCAGGTTCTCATGTTCAAGGGCCTGGAACGTCAGCTCGTTGACGAAGCTTCTGCCGGCGACATCGTGCTCATCAACGGTATCGAAGAAATCGGTATCGGCACAACCGTCTGTCAGGTCGACACTCCGGAAGCTCTTCCGCTTCTCGCCGTTGACGAACCGACTCTTATCATGAACTTCCACGTCAATACTTCCCCGCTCGCCGGTAAGGAAGGTAAGTTCGTGACCAGCCGTCAGATCCGTGAACGTCTCGAACGCGAACTGAAGTCCAACGTTGCTATGCGCGTTCGTCCGACCGATAACGAAGGTGTGTTCGAAGTTGCCGGCCGCGGTGAACTTCACCTCACCATCCTTATCGAAAACATGCGCCGCGAAGGCTACGAACTCGCCGTTTCCCGTCCGAGAGTGGTTTACCGCGAAATCGACGGCGTCAAGTGCGAACCGTTCGAAGCTCTGACTATTGACGTTGAAGAAGTCCACCAGGGTCCGGTCATGGAAGAACTCGGCCGTCGTAAAGGCGACCTGCAGGATATGCAGCCGGACGGCAAGGGTCGTGTACGTCTCGAATACCGTATTCCGGCCCGCGGCCTGATCGGTTTCCAGAACGACTTCCTCACCATGACACGCGGTACAGGCGTCATGAGCCACGTCTTCGACAGCTACGCTCCGGTTAAGTCCGGCGACCTCGGCGAACGCCGCAACGGCGCCATCATCTCTCAGGATGACGGTACAGCAGTTGCCTACGCTCTCTGGAAGATCCAGGAACGCGGCCGTCTCTTCATCGGCCCGGGTGCAGCTATCTACGAAGGTATGGTGATCGGTGTTCACTCCCGTGACAACGACATCGTCGTTACCCCGATCAAGGGTAAGCAGCTTACCAACGTCCGTGCTTCCGGTACTGACGAAGCTATCCGTCTCGTTCCGCCGATCCAGCTCACGCTCGAAGGCGCTGTTGAATTCATCAACGATGACGAACTGCTGGAAATCACTCCGCAGAACATCCGTATCCGTAAGCGCTGGCTGAAGGAATTCGAACGCCGTCGCGCTGCCCGCGGAGATGAAAGAATTGGCCCGGGAATCTAAAGAGACTCTTTGTCCCTGCGGATCCGAGCGGCCTTACGCTCAATGCTGCGGTCCTCTCCATGCCGGAGAGGCCGCCGCAACGGCTCAAGCACTGATGCGTTCGCGCTACAGTGCTTTTGTCTTAGGCAAAGCGGATTACCTGCAGGCGACTTGGCATGCTTCTACGAAAGAAGCCGATCTTGAACTCGATCCTGTCAAATGGCTCGGACTCAAGATCGTCGGTACCGAAGATGTGAGCGAAACCGAAGCTTATGTGGAATTTGTGGCCCGCGGCCGCTTCCAGGGCAGAGGATTCCGTCAGCATGAAAAAAGCCGTTTTCTGAAAGAAGACGGCCGATGGTACTATGTGGACGGCGAAGTATTCGACCGTTGATCATCCGGCCCGAGTTTAAAGCCTCGGGCCTTTTTACTATTCAGACTCATGACAACTTCTATTGATCCTCGTGGCTGGCGCTTCTGCGTGGCTCCCATGCTGGACCTGACAGACCGTCACTGCCGTTATTTTCATCGTCTTCTGAGTAAGAACGCCCGTCTCTATACCGAGATGGTGACTACGGGTGCTTTAATTCACGGCGATCAGCCGCGCCACCTGGATTTCTCTGCCGAGGAACATCCGATTGCCCTGCAGTTGGGCGGCAGCGACACCAAGGAACTCGCTTACTGCGCATCTCTTGCTCAGAAGTGGGGTTACGACGAAGTCAACCTTAACTGCGGTTGCCCGAGCGAGCGCGTACAGAAGGGTTCTTTCGGCGCATGCCTTATGCAGGATCCGGCGCTGGTTGCCGATTGCGTCAAAGCCATGCAGGATGCCTGCGACGTACCGGTGACGATCAAGCACCGTATCGGTATCGATGCGATTGAAGAATACAGCTTCGTGCAGAACTTTGTCGGCACACTTTATGAAGCCGGTGTCCGCGTCTTTATCGTGCACACCCGCAATGCCTGGTTAAAGGGCCTTTCTCCGAAGGAAAACCGCGAAATTCCGCCGCTTCGCCGCGAAGTTGCTTATCAGCTTAAGAAGGACTTCCCGGATGCCGTGATCGTAATCAACGGTGCAATTCCGGACCTCGGCGTTGCCGAAGAACAGCTCGAACACGTCGACGGTGTTATGCTCGGCCGCTCTGCTTACTACACTCCGTGGATTCTTTCCGACGTGGATTCCCGTATCTACGGCGACAACCTCGATGAACCGGTCACCCGCGAAAAGGTTATCGAAGGTATGACCCGTTACATCGTCGAAAAGGAACCGGATTTCCGGGCACTGCGTGCAACCTGCCGCCACATGCACGGTCTGCTTACCGGTCTTGCCGGTGCCAAGACCTGGCGCCGTATCCTGAGTGAAGCCGCTACGATCGAAATGATGGGTAATGAAATTCTTCATTACGCCTACGGCAAAGCCGGTTGGGCCGATGTTGCCGATCCGCTGATGCCGGATGAATTCCGCGATTATTGATCGGGTATTCGCTGAAAATACAAAACGGAGTGCAGAACAATCGGAAGTTCTGCTCTCCGTTTTTTTTAGGGGCTAATCTAAGGCGCTTCGGATTGCCGAGGCCGCGCGTTCATTGAAGAGATAGCGCTTACCCTGAATCACGGTTCCCTTGGCAATGTATTTGCCGGGACGAAATACCCGGTCGCCGTTCGAGGGCGCAATAAACGCAAATTTGGCGTATTCCTTTTCATGAGACTTTAGGCCGTAGTCTCTCGGGTCGATGTTGTCCGGCATGCGGATGACAACAGCTGAGTGCTGAGCGGTACGGACATAGTTCCAAGAGGCGCGATAAGAAGGCTTTTCTCCGCTCGGCTTACAAAAGATTGTGTCGCTTCTGACCGGTGTGACCGTTACAGTGCCCGCGGTTTTACCTCTCTGGGATTTATCGAACACCAAACCGACGGCTCTGGCACCGTTTCGCTTTTCATGTGTGAGACAGAAAGGAACGTCGCTGAAGTTTTCAATCAGCTCCTGTTTGTCGGCAGCGTTCGTAAAGGAGCTGCGAAGCGGCAGGAGCATCAGGCTGTCTTTAATGCGGGTAGTCGGAATAAAAGCTACGGAACCCGCGGGGAACGTTTGGTTTCCGACAGAAGAGGCGAGGGCGGCCCGACTTCCGTCCCTGTTTTTAAGAAAATCCCGGATTTTGAGGCCGCCGACATCCACAGCTTTTAAGGTAACTTCGATGCGAACCGGCTCCTTTTTACCGTACTGCAGTTCCATCACCCGTCCCTTGTCTTTGAAAGTTACGGTCGCCGGGCGGGCAAGCCGGTGTCTGCCGGACTGCGTGATGAGATTGGCGTCGCCCGTCTGAGCGGTCAGTGGATTTTCCGAGCCTTTTAAATGATTGAGGACATAGCTGTCCTTGGATTTGCCGCTTCTTACCGTAAAAGAGGATGCACCCTTGTCGTCAAAGGACCAGAGTGTTTTGCCGAGGGTTACGGCTTTGACAGAAACGGTACGGGAAGCGGGGGATTTCTGAGAGTTCTCGGAGATAATGCGGTTGATAAAGTCGGCAGAAGCTGCAGAAACAATCTGACTTGCGGCAAGAAATCCGCAGAGTAAAACGGATGCAAGCAATCGGGATTTTTGCACGGTGCACTCCTTACAGACAGATCAACAGGGGAGGAAATCGACCCTTCGGAGTCTAATCCACGGTAACGATAATCACTTCGTTAAAAAAGTTTCAAAAAGTAGAGCAATTTTGGGTTTAATCACATATATCTGTGGATAAGTGTCAGGGTATTTGCTAGCATTCGCGCTATAAGCGGTAGTAACCGTTTATATTCACCAATAGAGCAACTCTTTTCTGCTTAGTGATGGAAACTTTTTTATATTGCGTAATGATCTTCCTCATGCTCCTCGCATGCGTTAATTTGTTTGTGGGGGTAAGCAATGACGCGGTCAACTTCTTAAGTTCGGCAATCGGCTCCAGAGCAGCTTCCTTCAATAAGGTTCTGTTCGTTGCCGCAGCGGGCGTACTTCTCGGTTGTACGTTCTCGAGCGGCATGATGGAAATTGCCCGAAACGGTATTTTTAATCCGGCCCGGTTTACCTATGCGGATCTGATGGTGATTTTCTTTGCCGTCATGATTACCGACGTACTGCTCTTAGATACATTCAATTCGCTCGGTCTCCCGACCTCGACAACAGTTTCGATTATTTTCGAACTGCTCGGCGGCTCCGTGATGACCGCGGCCTACAGACTTTATAAGTCGACTGACTCCATTGCCGGTATCGGCTCCTACATCAACAATGAAAAGGCTCTGACCATCATCTTCGGTATTCTGATTTCGGTCATCATTGCGTTTACCGCAGGTCTTATCATTCAGTGGCTGATCCGAATGCTGTTTTCCTTCCGATACGAAAAGATGTACCGCCGTATCGGCGGCATTTACGCCGGTTTCTGTCTGACTTCTATTTTCTACTTCCTCATCATGAAGGGCGCCAAGGGTGCTTCTTTCATGACTCCGGAACTGCTGGCATTCCTGCACGGCAATACAACGGAAATTCTGCTCACCTGCTTCATCGGTCTGAGCGCGCTCTTCCAGATCCTGATCTGGTTCTTTAATTACAACGCTCTGCGCGATGTCATTCTTGCCGGTACCTTTGCACTCGCCTTTGCATTCGCAGGCAACGACTTGGTGAACTTCGTCGGTGTGCCGATCGCTGCCATGCAGAGTGCAGAAATCGCTTCTGCAAGCGGGGTTGCTCCCGATCAGCTCTTTATGGGCGAACTCGCTCATCCGAAGGTTACTCCGACCATCCTGCTTCTGCTCTCGGGTGTTGTCATGGTCTGCACCCTTTGGTTCAGCCCGAAGGCTCAGAAGGTGGTTCAGACTGCGATCAACCTCAGTTCGAGCGAACGCAGCGAAAAGGAACAGTTCGGCAGTTCCATTACAGGCCGTGTAATGGTCCGCTCCGCACTTCGCGTCAATAAGGTTGTGCATCAGTTCCTGCCGGACTCCGTCCTTCGTGCGATCGACAGCCGTCTTGTGAAGCCGCGCCTGAACAAGGGTGAAATTGCTCTTCCGTTCGACCAGGTCCGCGCTTCCGTGAACCTTGTGCTTGCCAGTATCTTGATTGCTTCGGCTACCAGCCTTCAGCTACCGCTTTCTACAACATACGTGACCTTCATGGTCGGTATGGGCAGCTCTCTTGCCGACGGTGCCTGGGACCGTGAAAGCGCTGTTTACCGCATTACCGGTGTGATGGCTGTGATCAGCGGTTGGTTCCTCACTGCTTTCACTGCATTCCTGGCATGTGCTCTGAATGCATTCCTCTGCCTTTGGTTCGGACCGGTCTTTATGGTGGTTGCCGCCGCCGTAGTCGTTGCGCTCCTCGTCCGCTCCAACTTCTTCGGTAAGAAGAACGAACAGACAGAAGTCGTCGTACTTTCTTCCCTTTCCAAGGAAGAGCTCAGACAGCGTCTTAACACAGCGATCGGTCACAACCTCGAAAAGACCGTCAAGATCTTTACGGGTTCCGTGGAAGCCTTCCTTGAAGAAGACTACTCCAAGGTTAAGAAATGCCGCACAGAGGCTCAGGCTCTGCTTGACCGCATTTCTCTGCAGAGAAGCCGCTACTACCAGATGGCTGCCGACCAGAACGGCGGTCTCGAAGAGTACGATGCAAGAAACTACTACTACCGTACCTTCTCCAACATGAAGGACGTGGCTCAGCTGCTTCGTAATACCGAACAGCAGATGGAAAGCCATCTCGGCAATTCTCACTCCGTTTTCAAGGGAAATCTTAAGGACAACCTTCTGAAGTCCGTGAAGGAACTTGAAGTTCTGCAGCGTGAACTTGATATGTTCATCCGCACCGGCAGTGAAGAAGACGAGGTACTGATGCGTCTTACACGTAACAGCCTTGAAGAGGTCAACCTCTATCAGCTCGAGCTGATGAAGGAAATCGACAGCCAGAAGATGCCTCTGCATCGTTCCGAGCTCTATCTCTCGCTTCTGCAGTTTGCCCGCGAAGTGGTCAACCGCTATACGGTGATCGTTCTTCTGCAGCGTGAGCTGAACGAACTGCTTCAGCAGGAAGAGGACGAAGAGGAGATTCAAGTCGTTAAGGCTTAATCGAACTTCTTGCTGATCTTCGGATCAAACAAGGGATGTGTCTTTCGGGATGCATCCCTTTTCTTTTGTGTAAAACGTATCAGAACGGCCTGTGGTGAATTTTTATTCGTGAGATATGTGTTGTATCGGACTGCGACTAAATTAACCTTAAAACGCTTGTAAATCGATTTATGGAATATTTTTAGGTCTTCGGATACGGACGGGGAAAGAGAGACGAAGGAAAAACAGGGGGGCATGCCGCCTACAGTACACAAAGCACGGGAGGAAGAGACTTTGCCCGGAATGAAGCGCTAATCGTTACGGAGAACTCTGTTACCCGATGTCCGCAGTATCCGGGGACTTTCCACTGTGAATGAAGCCTGCTTCGTCAGTGAATACAACGCACGGATCCGGGAGATTGAAGTGCGGAGCAGAGCAGTCAGACGTATAACGACAGACAAAAAAAAGAGCGCCCGGTAAAGGGCGCTCTTTGCGTTATCAACTCGGCTTCAGAACTTACTTAGTCTGAACCTGTTCGAGAACGACTTCTTCGGCTACAACCGGACGCTTGACGCGCTTGCGGCCAAGCTGGGGCTTCGGAGCGGCAGGAGCTTCTGCAGCGGGAGCCTTGGTTGCGACGAGTTCGAGACCTGCGCTCTGCAGAGCATCCTTGATCTCGGCCTTGGCGCTTTCAGCCTTGGCAGGTTTGGTTTCAACCTTGGCTTCAACCTTAGTCTCTGCCTTTTCAGCCTTAACTTCGGTCTTTTCAACCTTAGCTTCGGACTTCGGAGCCTCTGTCTTTACCTCAGCCTTGACTTCAGGCTTTGTTTCAACAGCCTTCGGTTCAGCCTTGGGAGCTTCCTTAGCTGCAGGAGTTTCAGCCTTTTCGACATCCTTGGCAGGGGCTTCAGCTGTCTCAGCTGCGTGCTTTTCCTGACGCGGCTTTCTCTGACGGCGCGGCTTTTCACCTTCAGTCTTGGCAGTGAAGTGAACGTCCTTCTTCTCGATTTCAGCTGCATCCTTGGCACCGTTTTCGATGTGGGCGCTTTCGGCGTGCGGAGTAAAGAGAATGGTGCTGTCAGGAGCAACGGCGTTTTCTACGGCTGTAACCATCGGCTTGACGGAAACCGGTGCCTTTTCATCGGTTTCGACTCGCTCGTTGCGGTCGCGGCGCAGATTGCGGCGGCGACGGCGTGTCTTTGTTTCGCCGTTGGCAAACTGAGATTCCTGAGACGGCATAACCTTGACGTCTACCTTGTCGCCATGAGTTTCTGCAACAGGTTCTGCCACCGGAGCCTTAATCTCAACAACCGGAGCTGTTTCGGTCTTGACGGCTTCTGCTGCGGGCTTGGCCGGCTTTTCATTGCGACGGGCTTCATTGGCCTCACGACGGCTCTGGCGCTTGTTCTGCTTTTCAGCAGTGTCCTGAGTGCGTTCACGCTTCTGAGCACGCTGGTTATTGCGGTCTTCGCCCTTTTCGGCGACTTCCGGCTTTTCATTGCGGTCGCGACGCTCGTTGTTGCGTTCGTTGCGTTCTGCACGTGCGGCGTTACGGTCGCGACGGTTCTTGTTTTCGTCGCGTTCGCCCTTCTTGGAGCGGCGTTCACGAGTGGATTCACGGCTCTTCTTGGCAGGCTTTTCTTCGCTCTTAGCATCTTCACCCTTGAAGAAAGCGACGATGCGGTCCCAAAGAGAGAGCTTCTTGGCCTTGACTTCGGCTGCGGGCTTAGCGGCGGCCTTCGGAGCTTCTACGTGCTTCGGAGCGTCTTCTCTCGGGGGCAGACCCTTGATGACCGGAACCTGCTTCGGACGGTCGGATGTACTTTCCGGAAGGGCACGTGTGTACGGGTCCTTCTGTTCGTTTGTGATTTCTTCGGCGCGGTCGTAGCTCGGTGTGGCCGTGTCAAGACGCTGATCGTCGGCCTTGAGGCGTTCGATCTGGTAGTGCGGTGTTTCGAGATTCTTGTTCGGAATCAGGATCACGTTGATATGGTGACGGCTTTCGATCTTGGCGATATCGGCACGCTTTTCGTTCAACAGGAATGTACCGACGTCGACCGGAACCTGAGCCTGCAGGCCGGCAGTGCCGTCCTTCAGGGCTTCTTCCTGAAGGATACGGAGAATCTGGATGGCGCTGGATTCTGTGTCGCGGATCACGCCGACGCCGTTACAGCGCGGGCAGGTGATGTGGCTGCCTTCGTAGAGGGAAGGACGCAGTCTCTGGCGGGAGAGTTCCATCAGGCCGAAGCGGGAGATCTTTGCGAGCTGAACACGGGCGCGGTCGTAACGGATGGCGTCCTTGAGGCGCTGTTCGATCGCTCTCTGGTTCTTCGGATCTTCCATGTCGATGAAGTCGATGACGATCAGACCGCCGAGGTCGCGAAGACGCATCTGGCGGGCAACTTCATCAGCTGCTTCGCAGTTGGTGCGATATGCGGTTTCTTCGATATCCACACCGCGGGTAGCGCGTGCGGAGTTCACGTCGATGGCAACCAGAGCTTCCGTGTGGTCGATCACAATGGCGCCGCCGGAGGGCAGCGGAACGGTTCTCGAATAAGCGGTTTCGATCTGGTGTTCGATCTGGAAGCGGGAGAAGAGCGGAATGTCGTCGGTGTAGCGCTTGACGCGGTTGACCATGTCCGGCATTACGTGGCCCATGAACTGACGGGCCTGTTCGTAGATGTCGTCGGTGTCGACGAGGATTTCGCCGATTTCCGGCTGGAAGTAGTCGCGGATGGCGCGGATAACGAGGTTGCTTTCTTCAACGATGAGGAAAGGAGCCGGGTTAACACGGCGGAGCTGATGACCGGCTTCGTCCTGAGCTGTGAGGACATAGTTGCCCTGACGGTCTTCGAACTGCGGCTGAGCGGCGTCGGAAACAGCTTCCCAGAGCTTTAAAAGGTAGTTCAAGTCCCACTGGAGTTCTTCGACGGTACGGCCGATACCTGCAGTGCGGGCGATGAGGCTCATGCCGCGCGGAGTCTGCAGTTTCTCCATGGTTTCTTTGAGTTCCTGGCGTTCTTCGCCTTCGATACGACGGCTGACACCGCCCCCTCTGGGGTTGTTCGGCATCAGAACGAGGTAACGGCCGGCCAAAGAGATGAAGGTGGTAAGCGCAGCACCCTTGTTGCCGCGTTCTTCCTTTTCAACCTGAACGATAAGTTCGGCACCTTCGGAAATAGCTTCCTTGATGGAGCAGTTTCTGACATCAACGCCTTCGTTGAAGTACTGACGGGAAATTTCCTTAAACGGCAGGAAACCGTGGCGTTCTTCACCGTAATCGACGAAACAGGCTTCGAGAGAAGGTTCGATACGGGTGACAACACCCTTGTAAATGTTGGATTTACGATGCTGGTTCGCAGAAGATTCAACATCGAAGTCGATCAGCTGCTGACCGTCGACAATGCTCACACGCAGTTCTTCCTGGTGTGTGGCATTAAAAAGCATGCGCTTCATCAAGCACTCCTCAACCACTGACGCGGGTTATAAGCGTGCTGAAGGAATCGGAAGCAAACGGCACTATCACCTTACTGCACGACACACCCAAGCCCCGGGTGCCGAAGCAAACGACCGGGAGCCGGAGTGCGTGAGAGGACGAATTCCGGGCGGAAACGGACAGGGGCTGATTTTCAGCGCATGTACGGTCCGTATCATCGGCATCATCGGAAGGTTTCCCCTCAGGATCAGCAAGGGCCTGCGGCAACTGACCGCGGGCAACCTGTAGACTCAAAAAGTGCGCAGATCAACCGGATACTGCGCCACCGTTGTACAACAAATTCTTTACAGCAGAGGCATCGTCCCTCGGGACGATGCTCCCGTCTTGCCAGCGGACTTCAGTCATGCCAGACCGGACGCGGGCTCAGGGATTAATCCACAATTCTTTACCAATTTTCAACGCCGAGAGCATCCGTTTCTTTTCCGAGAAGTCTCTAGCAGGCGAAATCTTCCGGTCGGAAGGAGCTACAATCAGCGTCAAATCGAGATTGTCTTCAGGCCGGATCGGTAATAAACCTTCACGGCCGATGACAGACTCCCCTGCGTTCGATATAAAAGAACGTTCTTAGAGAAGCCACAAATCTCAGCACGGATTCTAATGCAAATGGTTAAGTCACGCCAATCTACCGATAAGATCGGTGCCGCACCTCAGAGTCGCGCGGCAAAAGCACGTACAAGAAGCGGCAGAGCTCTTTTGGAGAGCTTGAATCTTGCCGGAGGCAAGGTGCGCAAAGCGCCTGCCAAGTCTCAGGTCAAAGCCCCTGAAACCGCAGAAAAACGTCCGGCCGCCGCCCCGATTCAGGTACGTTTCGCCGAAGTCGGCCCCGAAAGCGACGGTCAGCGACTCGACAACTTCCTGCTTCGCGAATTAAAGGGCGTGCCGAAGTCTCATATCTACCGCCTGATCCGAAGCGGTGAAGTACGCGTCAACAAGGCACGCGCCAAAGCGGAAACTAAGCTTGCTTCGGGTGACACCGTGCGCATTCCGCCGGTCGTCCATAAAGAAGCTTCGGAATCTGCCGCGCCGAAGTTCGACGATATTCCGACAGTGCTCTATGAAGATACCGACCTTCTGATCGTGGATAAACCCGCCGGTATCGCCAGTCACGGCGGAAGCGGTATTGCCTACGGTCTGATCGAACGCATGAGAGCAAGTCGTCCCGAATCGAAGTTCCTGGAACTTGCTCACCGCCTTGATAAAGAGACGAGCGGCGCCATCATTATGGCCAAGACCCGAAAGGCTTTGGTCCGTCTGCACGATATGATGAGAGAAGGCGAAGTTCATAAGACTTACCGCACGCTCGTCAAGGGAGATTGGGTAAACGACAGACAGCACATCAAACTGCCGCTTTACCGCTATCTCACGCCGAGCGGCGAGCGACGCGTCAGAGTCGATGAGGAAAACGGTCAGTTTTCTCACTCGATCTTCCGTCTTCTGCGCAGATTCGGTGCGGTTTCTTACCTGGAAGTTGACCTCAAGACCGGAAGAACACATCAGATCCGTGTTCACGCCGCCTCTCAGAAGCATCCTCTGATCGGCGATGAAAAGTACGGCGACTTTTCTTTTAATACGGAAGTTGAGCGCGGTGCGCTCGGCATGCCTTTTAAGCGCATGTTCCTTCATGCCTGGAGACTCGAATTCAATCATCCGGTCACCGGAGCACCGATGATTGTCGAATGTCCGTTGCCGTCCGAGTGCACGGATCTCATCGAATACTTGGAAAAGACTGCAAAGTAATGCGTTATTCGGTTGTTGCTTTTGATTGGGACGGTACGCTTGCAGACTCCACCGACTGCATTGCGGCGGGTCTGCAGTACGCGCATGCCAAGATGGGGCTCGGAGAACTGAGCGTCGAAAAGGCAAAAAGCGTGATCGGACTGTCTTTTGCAGACATGATTCCGAGAATTGCGCCGACGCTGCCGAAAGAGAAACTGCAGACGTATATCGACTGTTACGTGGAATCCTATCTTGAGGCGGATAAAACGATTGCGCTTTACGACGGTATTGCGGAATTGATCGGAGCACTTAAAAAAGCTGGTGTCCGTGTGACGCTTGTAACCGGCAAGAGCCGTAAAGGCGTCAACCGGATTACGAACCGCATGGGGATTCTGCCGTGGTTTGATGCGACGTACTGTGCCGACGAGTACCGATCCAAGCCCGATCCGATGATGCTCGACGTATTGATGGCGGAATTCAATGTTCCGGCAGATCGCGTTGTGATGGTGGGCGACGCTTTGTTTGATATCGGTATTGCGAAAAATGCCGGTGTCGATTCGATCGCAGTGACCTGGGGCGCGTCTAAAGAAGCTGTATTAAAAGAGGCGTATCCGACACAAATAGCAAGAAGCATCCCTGAATTACAGAAGATGCTTCTTGCGGATTAACCGGGAATCCCGTTGTTTGAATTAACGACGGGATTTTTTAAATCCCGGAGCGGCGAGAAGACCGAATACGGTCGGAAGTTTCGGTAACGCCATATCGGTCTTTTTCCACTCGGCCGCGGTCTTGGTACGGATGCTTTCTTCGGCACCGGTGACATCGGTTGCCACCAGGATGCGTGTATCGGGTCTTAAGGTGTCGCAGAGCTCTTTGAGCATCGCGCTGTTGCGGTACGGTGTTTCGATAAAGAGCTGAGTTTCACCTTCCCCCGAGCGGCTTCGCTGTTCCAGATCGCGGATTGCAGCACTTCTCTGCGGTTCTTTGATCGGAACATATCCCGAGAAGCGGAAGTGCTGTCCGTCAAGGCCCGAAGCCATCAAAGCCAGAATCATGGAGCAGGGGCCGACAAGCGGAACCACGCGGATGCCGGCGGCCTGAGCGGCCGCTGCGAGCTGTGCGCCGGGGTCGGCGATGCCGGGACAGCCGGCTTCGCTTACGACGCCTGCGTCTTTACCCGCCAAGAGCGGCGCGAGATAGTCGCGGATCTTGGCAGGATCGGGGCGGTGGCCGATTTCGCTGATGGAAAGTTCTGCAATCGGCTTCGGATGGGCGACGCTTTTAAGAAAAGCGCGGGCACTCTTGGCGTTTTCCGCAAAGAAAACATCAAGCTCTCTGGCGGTCTCGACGGTCGAAGCGGGCAGGGTGCCGATGCCGTTATCGGTGATCGGCACCGGAATCATAAAAAGTGTGCTCATTTCTAATTACTTGCAGAGTCCGGGAAGTACGGGAATGCCGGCCTTACTCAGCATTTCGGTGAGTTTGATCAGCGGCAGACCGATAATAGCGGTCGGATCCGAAGAACGGAATTCCTTGACGAGCGTGATGCCCATCTTTTCAATCTTTGCACTTCCTGCGCAGTTGTACGGTTCTTCCATATCAAGATAAGTATCGATAGCTTCGGCAGAGAGTTCGCGCATGACGAGTTCGGTTGTCACGTCGGCAATTTCGGCGTTGCCTTCGGCGTCGATGACGCAGAGTGCAGAATGGAATGTCACGGTTTTACCGCTCATTTCGCTTAACTGTCGGACGGCGTTCGGCTTGTTGTGCGGTTTGCCGAGCGGTCTGCCGTCAAGGCAAAGGACCTGATCGGAGCCGATAACGACGCATCCGGGGTGCTTTTCGGCAACAGCGCGCGCCTTGAGTTCGGATAAACGAAGCGAGAGAGCTTCGGGTGTTTCGCCTTCGAGCGGTGTTTCATCAACACTCGGAGAGTCGCAGGTGAACTCAATATGAAGTCTTTCTAACAGTTCGCGGCGAAAAGGGGAGCTCGAACCGAGGATGAGATGCGGAATGTTTGCCATAATGTCGGTATATGGAGAAAAAAATGCAAGAAGATTTTTTAAAACCCAATGCCTATTCCGATGTCTATGAACTTTCCCGCCTCCGCGCAACCGTGGAAGGCCGTGTACGTTTGTCTGACATGAAACGGCTTACAGATCTTATTTTACCGTCTGAACAATCGATCGCCTTCACAATCGAAGGAATTGTCGGCGATAAGGGTTGGCCGGGCGCCGTGATGACTGTCAAAGGCGAAGTGCCGCTCGAATGCAGCCGTTGCAACAAGCCGATGACTTTTGAGCTTGAGCGCGAAGTAACTTTCCGCTTTGCCAGAAACGAAGAGGAAGCTGATTCCCTGCCGATCGAAGAAGATGACGATACCGAAGTCATCGTCGGCAGTAACAAGCTCAACCTTATGGACTGGATCGAAGAAGAAGTGATTCTCTCGCTTCCGATCGTCCCGATGCACGAAGAACAGTGCGTCGAACCCGTGCATATTCACCTCGATGATGAGCACGAAGTACCCCGAGAAAATCCTTTTGCAAAATTAAAGGAACTCGGCAAGTTGAGAAAGAACGATTAATCATGTAAAATCTGATTCTTTCCGAGATGAGGTAGGGTGCTCTGTACCCGCCGTGCATCTCATGTAAGTAAGATTAATCTTTTTAAATCGTGGGGTTACCATGGCTGTTCAGCAGAACAAGAAATCGACAAACAAGCGCGGCAATCATCGCGCTCATGACTTTTTGACAAACCCGCCTCTGGCTGTCGAACCGACAACAGGCGAAGTTCATCGTCGTCACCACATCTCTGCTACCGGTTTCTACCGTGGCAAGAAGGTGATCGACACTAAGTCTGACGCCGAATAATTCTGTCCGTTTGAGGGGAGATCCG
>CAZNBL010000031.1:0-15594 GCA_964571375.1 uncultured Burkholderiaceae bacterium | reverse complement strand
CGCGACAACACCGTCAAAGAAGCCGCTGCCGTACTCTCTTCCTGGTTCGGCGCGAAGAGCGCCTGGCGAGGCACCCACTTCCCGGTCTACTTTGACGAGCAGCCGGGCGACGGCCACTATGTCGCCATGATCACCAACGAAGACCGTCCGGTCTTCTTAAAGGACTTCCCGCAGGTTTCGGGTCCCGAACTTCGCGTGATCGATGCGCCTTACAGCCAGTACGGCAAGGTGCTCGTCATTGCCGGCCGCAACACCGACGATCTTCTGATTGCCGTAAGAGCACTCGCCGCCGGTCAGGTCGTGATGACGGGCGACGCCGCCAAAATCAATCCGAATATGCCGCTGCCGCCGAAGCGCAAGGCTTACGACGCTCCGAAGTGGATCGATACCTCGAAGATCACCTACTTTGACGAATTGATGGAATATCGCGGTCAGTTCGCGAGCAAAGGCGTTCAGCCGCCGCCCGTGTACATGAATCTGAACCTGCCGCCCGATCTGTTCATTTTCAATCAGTCGCACGTCAATCTCGATCTGAAGTATCGCTATACACAGCCGGTCGAGAATATGCCGTCGCAGCTTCGCTTCTATCTGAACGAACAGCTGATCGAATCCTATAAGCTCGACCCCGACAACGATAAGGACGGAATCGTCGCGCATCTGCCGGTCGTCAACAGCTTAAAGGAGCTGCTGAACGTGCGTTCCGTACCGATGATCGTGCTCTCGGACGACAACACGATGAAGTTCGACTTCCAGTACAGCAATGCCTACCCGACAGGCACCGAGCAGGACTGTAAGGCCGTAACGCTTATTGAAAATCACGTGGAAATCGATCCGGCCTCCAGCATCGACCTCACCGGCCTCTATCACTTCACCGAGCTGCCGGATCTGCGCATGTTCGCCAAGAGCGGCTTCCCGTTCACCAAGTACGCCGACCTCTCGGAAACCGTCGTGGTGATGCCCGAAGATTCGACGCCGACCAACATGACCACACTGCTGAACGTCATGGGCCGAATCGGTGCGAACACGGGACTTGCCGCATCCAGAGTGCAGATCGCCGATAACGTTGCGCATCAGACCTTAAGCGATAAGGACGTACTTATTATCGGAGCGCTCCCGAAGAACACCCCTGAAGTAAGCGGCGACTATATCTATACGCTTCTTGATACCGTCAAGGCTTCCGTGGACCCCAAGCGCAAGAACGCTGAAAAAGCTCCGATGGAAACCGTCGCCCCCGATACCGAAGTCATCACCGACTCGGTCGGCGTGGGTGTTGTGATCGGCTTTGAGTCGCCCATTACCGAGCAGCGAAGCGTCGTTGCGATGCTCTCCGACAGCGACAAGGGCGGCCGCACGCTGAACAACGCCGTCCGTTACCCCGGTACCTTTGCTCAGATGAAGGGAGCGGCCTCCGTCGTCCGCGAAAACGGCGTCACCTCGTACGAAGTCGGCACAACTTACGAAGTCGGCCATCTCCCCTGGTACCAGAGAGTCTGGATCACGATGCTCGAGAGACCGCTGCTTCTGATGCTCTGCGCCGCGCTCTGCGCCCTGATTGTCGGTACCTGCATCTACGGCTTAATGCGTATGCGTGTCAAAGCAAGAGGTCATGAATAATGAGACAGAAAAAATTTATCGCCTCTTTGGCCGCCGCTCTCTCCATCGGTGCTGCGGGCGCGTTGAACGCAGCCCCCGCAGCCGATGCGGCACCAGTTGCAACCCAGGGGCAGGTTTCTCCCTTTAACGTCTGGGACGAATGGGAAGCCTTTAAGAAAACCAATGTGTCGGTTTTCGACAGCGGTGCCCGTGTCATCGACTACAGCGACGACAAGCGCATCACCACGAGCGAAGGACAGTCGTATGCGATGTTCTTTGCGCTCGTTGCGGGCGAGCGCGAACTGTTCGACAAACTGCTTCGCTGGACCGAAGATAATTTAGCGGACGGCGACCTCACGAAGAACGCTCCGGCCTGGCTCTGGGGCAAGAACGTGAAGACGGTGCGCGTCACCGGCGAAGACGGCACGGTTTCCAATAAGACCGTTGTCGCCTGGGAAGTCCTGGATTCGAACAATGCGACCGATTCCGACATGTGGATCGCATATTCGCTGCTTGAAGCCGGTCGCCTCTGGAAGAGACCCGACTACACGGCAAAGGGCCGCGCCATGCTCGTTGTCTTAAAGAGCCAGACGCGCCACATCCGTCAGTTGGGCCACGTATTGCTGCCGGGCAAAGTCGGCTTTGAAAGCAAAAAGGGCGTGCTCCTTAATCCGAGCTACTACCCGCTCTTTATCTTCAAGCGCTTTGCCGCGGAAGACGCCTTCTTTACCGAGGTCTACGACGCTTCTTTGCGTGCGGTGATTCGAAGCGCCCCCGACGGCTACTCTCCCGACTGGGCCCGCTTTGACTATGCGGGCAATCTCGTCGCCGAGCGCGACAACCTCGGCAGCTACAACGCCATCCGCACCTATATGTGGGCGGCAATGACCGCGCAGAGCGATCCCGCGTACGACCTCCTGAAGAAGCAGTTCTCGGCGATGATCGACACAACGATGCGTCTGAGACTGCCGCCCGAAAAAGTTGATCTGAATACGCTCAAGATCAACCGTACGGGTCCGGACAGCTTCGGTGCGTGCCTCTTGGCCTACATGGACAGCATCGCCGAGGATCAGGGGGAGGATGCCTCTTACCGTAACGACGGCAGCCGTACCGCTTCCTTTATCCGCACGCTCATCGCGCACCGCACGATGGAACCCGATTCCTACTACAGCAACGTGCTTTCGCTCTACGCGATCGGTTTCGACCGCCGCTACTTTGCGTTTGCCCCCGACGGCCGTGTCTTGGTGAGCGCCCGCTTAAACCCGGAACTCGTCAAACCGACTGAAAAATCCGACGGTGCCGCAGAAGAGACAAAAACCGAAGAAACGCAAAAATAATTACCGCAGGGACAGCGGAATACTGGGATAAAGCAGGATAATAAAGAGACGGGTAATGAACCCCGTTCAGGAAGAAAGAGTGACTGCCGTACGTAAACAGAGACCGGGCTTTAAAGCTGCGAAGCATGCAGCTGCGGTCTCTTTGCGTGCTTCGCTTGTCGCTCTGCCGCTTTTCCTTTCAGGCGCCGCGATTGCCGCACCCGGCGTAGATCCGCAGTCATGGCTCATCGACCTCATTTTGGAAGGTCGGCGGATGCATCAGAGAGACGTTGCCGAGGATGCGCTCAGAAAGCTCATCATGATGTACTCCGAAGATATCGAACTGCAGATTCTTTGGTTGCAGCATCATCTCGAAGCGTCGCCTGAAATGCGTAATCAGGCCGTGATCGACGAGATCACCGCTGCGCTCTGCAAGGAAAAATCTTCGTTAAGCTGCAAAAAAGCGCAGCTCGTCCTCGATCTGGAAAAGCCCGGGATGCGAACGGCGCTCGCTCAGGTAGCGCTCCTTGAAACCGCCGGTCAGTACGAAGCGGCGGTTGCCGCCATTGAAAACGCGTTCGGAGGCTATGCCCCTGAAGAAACTTCGTGGCGCCTGCACTACTACCGCCTGATGCTCAATATCGACGGCCGCAAGGTCGAAGCCAAGCGGGGACTCTCCGCTCTCATGAAGGGACACGGCATCGGTTCCCTGGTCGTCAAACACGAAGCCGATCAGATTCTCACGGCCTGCAGAATCGAAGAGCTGAGCAACTTCGCGCTCGACAACGTCTACGACAGACGCTTCAGAGCTTCTGCGCTCACCGCGCTTGAAGAAGTGATGGAGCTCGCGCCCGACGACGACCGTATGCGCCGCTGGCAGAATGCCGCCCGTGACGCCCGCTTCTGGCTTGCGCTCGAAAAGGGCGACGCCGCAATGGATGCCGATCGTCCCTGGGAAGCCAAAGAATATTACGAAAAAGCCGCCGCGCTTAACGAAGCCAATCCCTATCCGTATCTCGGACTTGCCGACGTTGCTTTAAGACAGGACCGGCATGCGCTCGCGGTGAAATACACCCGGGAAGCGCTCGCGCACACTCCGAGAGAGAAAAACGCGGAGCGCGAACGTATCCGCCGCAAACTCGCCTCGCTCGAAATCATGCCGGCGCTTGAAGTCGCGCAGGCTCACGCCTGGCAGCAGGAGTGGGATAAAGCGCTCGCAACGATCGATTCCGTTCAGACCGACGATCCCTACCACAGGCTTCTCAAAGCCCGCTGGGCGGAAGAAGCCGGCAGGGAAGACAGAGCGCTCCTCGAATACGCCAAACTTATCGGCGTCAGAGACTACCGGCAGGAAGCCCGTATTTCGTCGGCTGCCATTCTTGCGGCTCAGGGCGAAAGACTCAATGCCGCAATGTTGCTCGACGCCGCGGCCGACGATAAGGAAATCGCACTCACCGCCGATCAGGCAGGCGAAGCCGCCTCGATCTATCACGATATCGGTCTGACTCAGAGAGCGCACAACCTCTGGGCCTGCGCGGTTAAGACACCGGGTGAGAGCAAAGAAAAGCTCGCCGTCTTAAAGCGCGACTGGGCAAGAAGCCTCGCGATGAGCGGTTACACCAAAGAAGCGCTCGACATCTATCGGGAAGCGTTTGCCGACGTAGGTCTGGTAAACAACTATGCCGAAGCGCAAAACAATGCGTTCTTTACAAGAGCGATGCGCACGCCCGACGATGAAACCGGCGAACTCTGGGAAATCCGCTCGATCCGAACCGATGCCGCAGAGCTCTACCAAAAAGACAACATCGTCCTTCGAAGCGGTCTCAACTACTACCGTGACGAAGGCACGGGCGGCTACTCGGACGTCACGGAAAAGGCACTCATTACCGAAGCGGAATTCCCGCTCGGTACGGGCCGCGCCGTCGCCCGGGTCGAACGGGTCGATCTCGATGTCGGCAGCTTCGACAGAAGAGCCGGCGAAAGCAAATTCGGTACCGGCTATGAAAGCGGATTCGCTTCTTCTCCCGAAACCCGCGGCAAGGGTTACGGCTGGGCGCTTGCCTGGGAAGACGAACACTTTGCGATGGATGTCGGCCGCACGCCTTCGGGCTTTAACTACTCCGACTGGGTGGGCGGTGCGTCGTTGAATTTCGATATCGAGGATATCGGGGCGTCTTTAAGCGTCTACCGGAGAGCCGAGCGGTCGTCGCTCTTAGCCTACGGCGGACAGACCGATCCGGTCAGCGGCATCACCTGGGGCGGCGTCAGAAGAATCGGAGCGGCACTCGACGTAAGCTTCGACCGGGGTTACAACCACGGTCTCTGGGGTAAGGTGAGCTACGAGATGCTTCGCGGCCACCGCGTGGAAGACAACTCCTCGTTCATGCTCATGGGCGGCTACTACTACCGTCTCGTCAATACCCCGAACCATGAAGTGCGTCTTTCGACCATGGCGATGTTCTGGTCGTTCAATAAGAATTTAAGCGGCTATACCTTGGGTAACGGCGGCTATTACTCGCCTCAGCAGTATTGGGGCACCTCTTTCGGCCTCATCGACCGCGGCCGCAGAGGCGACTGGTCCTGGGAAGCTCAGGCGGGCCTGGGCTTAAGTTTCTCGAAGATCGATGCATCTCCCCGCTATCCGCTGCGCGCTATTGTCGGTAACATTGACGACAGAGATGCAGTCGACGAGGGCGGCACCTCGACCGGTATCAGCTATCGTCTGCAGGGAGCGCTCGAGCGTCGCATCACCCCGCATTGGACGCTCGGTGTGTTTGCCGGCGCTTCCAAGTCCAGAGCCGTATTACGCCCAGCTCTACGTACGCTACAACTTCAAAGGCTGGAACGGCGACATGCCGATGCCGCCGCAGCCTCTGACACGATGATGTCCTATGCATCTTGGTAAATAAGAACAAGAGAATCCGACATGAAAGACTTTGATCGTTTATCCGAATTTCTGACCGACTATCAGAACACTGCGGATGTTGCCGACGGCTGCTGCGACAGCCTTTCCATCCGCCGCGCACTGCAGCTGCAGCAGAAGTCTCCGAAGTACTTCGTCGCAGATCCGGGTAACAAAAAAGCCTTTGTTTCCGAAGCGCTCCGACGCCTCTTCGGCTTCGAGTCCCGAAACGTTACGGACATTCACGAGCATATTGCCGGACTCATCTGCCACGACATCGACCGAGAACTCTTTGACGAAGCGCCCTGGCATCTGCACGATCTCAAAGAAGTGCCGAAAAAGCTCTCGTACGATCACTACTACCGTATCCGCCGACCCGACGATACGATTGTCTGGATCTATCAGAACACCAACATCATCCCCAACCACTGCAATCCGGCGCACAGCCTCGTGGTCGGTACGGTGACGATTCTCGACGCGATCTATCTCTTAAACAACGCGCACAACCGTCTCACGGATCAAAGGCTCGATGAAGACATCGTCGAGCTGCTTCGCGAAAACGCAGCCGACACCATCGCCTGCTTTGAAATTCCGATATTTACCCGGAACGGCAGAGCGATTCTCGGACGCGAGCGTGACCTGCTTCTGATGCAGATGAGCCTCATGCTCAACTGCCAGGACAAATCGCTCCACTGCTATCGCCTCAAAAATCAGCTGGTCTGCGCATTCCACGCCGTCAACACCGATCCGAATGTCATTGCAGAGCGGATCAACAGCCGCTTCGCCGACATCTGCCGACAGCTGAGAATCGATCCCGTCGAAGTCTGCAGAAGGGAAGACATCCTGTCGTCCGACGTGAAAAACGAACTCCTGGCCTCGATCCTTGCGCAGATCGAACTGCAGTCGTCGCTCGACGAAAACAGTCTCTACAGCTGCTGCATGACCAATAAGGAGCTCCTTAATATCGTCTCCACGATCGGCAACCATTTCTCGGGATTCAAGTATCTCGTGCAGCCGATTGTCAAAGCCGACACCGGAGAGTGGTACGCAGGCGAAATTCTGCTTCGCTCCAAGGAATTGAAGCACACGATTTCTCCGGCCCGCTTCGTTTCCATGCTCGAAAATTCCCGCATGATCGTGCCGTTCTCGCGCCACACCTTCGATCAGGCGATCGAATGGGCAAAAGAGCTGCGCGAGATTAATCCGAAGATGCGTATTACGGTCAATATCACGCCGACTCAGCTCATCGACGAATACTGTTTCGAATACGTCAGAAGAGGTCTTGAAAAGGCAGGCCTTTCCGGCAGCAGCTTCACGTTTGAAATCACGGAAGATGCGCCCGATACGCACTTCGATAAGACCAAGAAGTTCCTCGAGCAGTGCAAGGAGCTCGGCATCCGCCTTGCTCAGGACGATTTCGGAGAAGGCTCAAGCATGCTGATGCGCTTCTTCGAATCCGACTTCAATGTCGTCAAACTCTCGCGAGCCATGTCCTGCAAGATGGTCGAAGATCCGATGTGCCTTGCCTTTGTGCGCGCCTTTGCCGATGTGTGCCATGCGCACGGCGTCGGCATCTGCATCGAAGGCATCGAAGAGGCCGAAATGCTCGAACAGCTCAAAGATATCAAGGCCGACTTCTACCAGGGCTACTACTTCTCAAGACCCATTGAAATCGACAGCTTCCTTGAAGAAGCCGGAAAACGCTGTACGGGAGGTCTCTGATGGCAGGATTCTCTCAGCGCTTGCGCAGCATTCTCGCTTCCTCGATCGGGGCTGTCGCACTCTTAACCGTGTCGGTTACCGCAGCTCTTTCGCTCTCTCCCGCCGCGGTCAGTGCGGGCCAGACCTGGTTTGTAGGCGTTTCCGATCACTCGTATCCGTTCTCGTACTACGACGAAAAGAAAGGCGGATATGCCGGCTTTGACGTCGATATCGCCAATGCGCTCTGCGACGAAATGAAGATTCAGTGCGTGCTTGCGCCGCTCAATATGGTCGATATGTTGAACGCCATCGAAGCCGACCGGGTGCAGATGGTGGTAAACGGCTGGAGACCTTTGACAAAGCGTGTTGCCGACTTCAAATTCTCGAATCCCTATTTCCGCTCTCAGCTCGTCTTTATCTCCGCTAAAGACGACTGCCCGACACGCATTACGCCGACCACCAAGATGGATCTGACGGCGGGCGTTTTGGTGCACAGCGGTCAGGAGCAGCTGTTAAACGAAGTCTATGTACCGAACGGCCTGAAGGTCAGACCCTACGTATCGATCCGCAGTATGTTCCGCGCCATGATGAAGGGTGAGGTCGACGTTCTCTTCGTCACCGGTATCGTCGCCTATGAATTCATGAAGCAGCCCGGAAACGAAAAAGTACGCTTTATCGGCATGCACCCGAATCTGCCTCCCGAACAGAGCAACCGCAGAATCGCGCTTTCGAGAAGCGCGTCTCCCTACCTCAAAAAACTCAACGATGCGCTGCTCGCGATTAAGAACGACGGCCGCTATCAGGCCATCAATATGAAGCACTTTCATATTATGGTGCACTAAAAGGGAGCGGCAATGACAGATAGAAAAAACTTAAAAAAGCCGGTCCGGCCGGAATCATCGGGGGGGGCTTATGATGCGCGGTAAATCCGACAGCCGTCCCCGTATCCGCTTGAAAACGTTTTTGACGTGGATCCTGATTCCGCTTTGCCTGATGGCCTGCATCAGCACGATTCCGCTTTCGAAATCGATTTCCGATATCCGTAACTTTGCTACGTCGTTCAAAGAGCAGATGGTTCCGACCATGGTGCAGACACAGACGACGTTTGTAAACCTGGAGGCGCTTGACCGCGCCATCAATGAACTGTCGCACTCGAACGACAAGGAACGCGCCCGCGTGGCTTACGTCGACGCGATCGGGATTCTTCTCGAATCGTTCTACGACCGGCCGCCCCACATCTATCAGATCCTGCGCCGCCTCACCGAAGACGTGCATCTGCTCTGGCGGTACCGTAACCAATATGACGAAGATCGTCATATGCTCTTTGAAGAAGTGCGCAAAGTACTTCTGATCAGTACGCGTCTTCACATGGCAACCGGCACAATGCCCGACGATGACGTTCAGCTTCAGGCGACGCGCACGCTTTTTGACATCAATGACTTTTCGGCGAGCTTCAGAAATCTCAAAGAAAGACTGATGAAGTTCATCGTAACGCACGAGGAGCTCTGCACCGTCAATCCGACGGCGGATACCGAAAAACCTTGCCGCGAACTTTATGTCTCGAAATACCGCATCGAAGCGCTCCTGACCCGTATCGATATCAGTTCGCACAAGATGACGCAGAAGGCCGAACAGGTGCAGGAACAAAAAGTGGCGCTCACAACTGCCATGACCTCATACGAAATCGATGATACTGCGTCGAGGTTCCGTCAGCTTGAGGACTGGATGAAGTGGGGCAAGTATATGGTGGCTTTCCTGGGTATCTTCTTTATCTTCCTCGCCTCGCTCCTTTTCGTATCGATGTCTTCGATTCTGATGCCGCTCATGCAGCTCGCAAGTATCGGCAACACGTTCCGACGCTTCCATTCGCTGCCCTCGAAGATGCCGCATTCGTTCATCTATGAAATTCATCAGATTATCGAGATCATGAAGATCTTCTTCGACGACATCCGAAGAAAACAAAGAGAAAAGGAAGAGCTGGTATCGAGAAACGTGATTCTCTCCAACGAAAATCAAAGAGATCAGCTCACCGGTCTCAGCAACCGCCGCTTCCTCGAAAACTATACGAAACTTTATCCGGGCTGCGCCGTGCTGATGTTCGATATCGACCACTTCAAGAACATCAACGACAACTTCGGTCACCTGTTCGGCGACAAGGTCTTACAGACCGTGGCGGGAGTAATCCGCAACAACCTGCACCGACGCGACACCGTCTGCCGCTGGGGCGGCGAAGAATTCTGCGTCATCCTGCACTATATTGCGGACGCAGAAGACGCCTACCATATCGGTCAGAGAGTGCTCGACACGGTCGCGGGTACTTCGATCCGTACCCCCGAAGGCAAGATGCTTCGCGTCACTGTGAGCTGCGGCGTCAGCAAACGCATTGCCGAGGATGAGGCAGGCAAGGTGACGCTCACCAACCTGATTGCACAGGCTGACGAAGCGCTTTACCGCGCCAAGAACAACGGCCGCTGTCAGGTTCAGGTACACGGCAAACCGACGATTCCTCAGCCGTAAACGGATGACTTAACGCGCTCGGTTATTTAAAATTTCAATCGGCGGATCCGAAAAAACTTCGGAATCCGCCGATGTTTCCGATGCATCGCGATACCGATTTGCGGTATCCTGCACGGAAAATCAGACGGATCGGACATGCAAGCTATTAAGGAAAAGAAAACAGATATCGCTTCGCTCTGGAAGGGCGCGGGACTTTGGAATGTGTACTTCATCTCGAAGTTCGCACTCGCCTTTCTCGGGTATCTGAATCTGAACCTCTTCTATAACGCCCTGCTGCTCGCCTGGGTGGTTCTGCCGATCCGAAACCGTACGCTCAAAGTGCTGCGCACTCTGATTGCGCTTGCCGCGGGTTTTGCGCTTGCCTATTCCGAGAGCTGGCTGCCGTCAGTCGAAAGTATTATGGCCAACGCCGGCAACGTTGCCGACTTCTCGCTCCTTTACATCGCGCAGTTAGCCGTTGAAGCAGTCAACCTCAAGATGGTGGGATGCGGCTTCCTGATCCTTGTCGCCTACCTTTTTATCAAAGATTGGATCCGTGTCACGGGCTTTACCGTGCTGTACCTTGCCTGGCTCTTTGTCTCTCCGCTGATCCCGTCTCTGACGGGCAATACCGCACCCGCAGTCTGCGAAGGTGTCGTCACCGCCCAAAATACGGCTGTCGAAAACAACGCCAAGGGCCCCGTACAAAAGCAGCCTGCAGATTCCGGCACGATCAACAAATGGCTCGAAACCTTCTACGCTCATGAACAGAGCCGTCAGACCGAGTTTCCGAATTCGATTGCGGATAAGACGCCGTTCGATATTCTTCTCGTCAATATCTGCTCTTTGGCAACCGACGACCTCGAAGTCTCCGGCCTCACAAATCATCCGGTCTTAAAGCAGTTCGATATTTATTTCGATAAATTCAACAGCGCCACCGCCTACTCGGGTCCGGCAACCATGCGCCTGCTGTCTGCTTCCTGCGGTCAGCCCGAACATACAGCACTCTACGACGGACGACGCCCCGAGTGCGAACTGCTCACCAGACTGCATGCCCTGGGCTACGAGCAGAAACTCTTTATGGACCATGCAGGTAAATTCGACAACTATATCGAAAGCCTGCAGAGCCGCGTGGGTCTTGCCGCACCGCTCTCTTCTCAGAAAGGTTACAAGGTCCGCTACATGGGCTTTGACGACGAGCCGATCTACGACGACACCGACGTATTCAACGCCTGGCTGAAGTCCGTTAAGGACGCCGCTCCCGAACAGCGCTCGGCCGCTCTTATGAACCTTATTGCGCTGCACGACGGCAACCGTATGCCCGGCGCCTCCAAGAGTCTTGACTTCAAACCCCGCGCTCAGGTACTTCTCGATCAGATCGGAGACCTTATGACCAACATCGAAGCAAGCGGCCGCAAGGTCATGCTCGTGGTAGTTCCCGAACACGGTGCGGCGGTCCGCGGCGACAAGATTCAGATGGCCCGTCTGCGAGACATTCCGAGTCCGCATTTAACCCGCATTCCTGTGATGGTGAAGTACTTCGGTACTAAGGACGCGCTCAAGCCCGTTCACGTTGCAGATGAGGTAAGCTACCTTGCTCTGAGCGAACTGATTTCGAGATCGCTCGACGCCAAGGTCTTTGCTGAAGCGGGCAACAACGCCGTGAAGGCGGTGACGGAAAACCTTCCGCAGACTTATGCGGTGAGCGAAAACGCCAACGCTGCGGTACTCAAATACGGCGACAAGCACTTCGTGCGCTTAAACAAGGGCGAGTGGCTCCCCTACGCCAGGTAACGGCTTCTTCAGAAGCACAAAACCACAGCCGGCCTGCATACTTTCACGGTATGCGGGCTTTGTTTTTCGGCGCATAATCGGTTCTGCATTAAAAAGAAATTGATACCTCCGGAGTCAACCATGGTTGTCAGAAAAAAGAAGAAAAATACCAAACCTCAGCAACAGAGCAATAAGAAAAAAATCCAGGATTTCTTACCGCGTTTCCAGTGGTTTATCGGCAATACTCAGGAATCGAAGAACAGCATGTACCGCAATCTTCGCTATGAGCTTGCCAAGCAGGTTATCGTCAACGACCTTCACAGTGTCGGCAGTATGACCGGTGCGCTCGTCTCCGAAAGCGAAATTCAGACAGCTCTCGAATCCTCTCATTTCTCTTTGATCACCAACTGCTTCGGCGATCTTCCGACCAAGCGCATTCCCGCGGTGTCGGATGCGAGATTTGCGGAGCTGATGCAGTCGCTCAGAGAAGATCAGGAAGGCGTCTATGAGATGCATAACGAGACTCTGGGTCTGCAGAGCATCCTGAATTTCTTTGATTCGATCGTCCTTGACTGCGCGAAGACCGGTGAAGTCAATAAGGCCGTCGCCGCGATTGCCGAAGCTGAAATCCCCGAAGAACTCCTTGAGAAAGATGAAGACGGTTTCGACGAAGAAGCCGGCGATATCGACGAAATTGCACTCAAAAAGTTCCTTTATCGCGCTCCGGAAACCTCGAGAGTCGATATCGACACCGTTATCGAAATGCTCTCCTGGATGACGATCGGCGTGATGCCCGACAGCTATTATCCGGGCATCGGCTGCCACTATGAGGAAGGAAGGGGCAACTTAAGCCGCGACCTCGCAAGCGTCGACCGCATCTTCTTTGCGCCGCTCGTCAACCGCCTGGCCGGCGTTGCGCTCGAAGCCGATATTCTCAATTCCGAACTTCTGGAAACCGCCGTCACCAACGCCAATATTCTGACGCTGAGCTCCGGTAAAGGTGTTGAAAAGGCATTTCGTCTGTACTGCCCGGTTTACTCGGGCCGAGCCACCGACATCGAAAAGTTTATTTCCCGCGACTTTAAGTTCTCGACGCTCGTCACCGACGGCAACCGTGCCTTCAGGACATTGGTCACAAACGGTCACCCCGAAGCCAAACTGCAGAGCTCTCTCTTCCGCTTCCGCCGCGAAGTGCTCGCCGCTCTCGGCGAATGCTCGTTCTTTAAGACACTGATCGGTTTCGAAGACCAGGAAGCCGGCGCCGAATACATCCGGGGCGAAATCTTTGCATCCAACCCCTACGTCCTCTGCCTCTCGGTCCTCAATGCGCTGACCAAGGTCCGCACGATCCGTATGGCCAAGGCAGAAGCCGTTACCGATAAGGTGAAGTTCGAGCGCATGCAGTGCGAACTGATGGATCATATCGACAGCCTCATGAGCGAACTTGCACAAGACCGCATCAAGCCGGGTAAGACCGTCTTTGTGAGCGTCAAAGCGTCGGATCTCATCGGCAAGGCCTGCTGTTGCTACATGAATCAGAGAGAAATGCTCCGCGAATTCATGACCGATATGTCGATTCCGAGCGATACCGACAGTCTCGAAACCTCGGTCCGCCCGCTTGCGATCGTCCGCAGTCATCCTCAATTTATCGAAAACAAGGACCTTGCCGGTCTGCTCTTCAACGTCCTGTCTCTTCTTACAAGTCTGCAGGCAAACGGCGTCAGGGATCCGATCGCCTACGTAAAGAGCTACGCCAAGGAACTGGCCGCCCACATTCAGAAATCCAAGCCCGAATGGAACGGCACGAGCCCGGATTTCGGTGCAGAACTCACGGAAATCCGCGAACTTACACGCGACTTCGACTTCGACGCCTGGCTCCCCTGGAACCGAAAAGAAGCATAATCCGCGTTTTCAGTAACTAAGACAAAAGCCGCACCGGTATACGGGATGCGGCTTTTGTCTTTCTAGGATTTCATAAGGAAAACTATACAGATCGGCTTGTAATCGATAGAGACTCCTTTATTGAAGATCTTATTGACGGATTCAACGAGTCTTTATCGGCTTACTTCCAGCCGTAGAACTCCTTCGTTACCTTCCATGCGGTCTGCTGAAGATAGAGAGCATCTGCATCGGACAAGGGCTTGGCACAGCCGCCTCGGAAGGCATTGCCTTCGGGAGATTCTTTAAAGAGTACGGAATAGAGCATGGCGCCGTAGAGATAAGAGCCCGCTGCGCTCGGATGGCGCTTATCGTCGTCGTGCAAAATAAGGTCCGGTCGATTCTTCAGGCTTTCGGCAAATGCGAGACCTACCGGTACGGCAAGCACATCGTGCTGATTGGCCTCTGTGATGATGGCATCTGCCAGCATCTTGGTCTGTTCGGGCTTATCCTTCAGCGCCCAGGTAATTACGGCAACGGGTTCGGCTCCTGCATCACGAACGGTCTTGACGTGCTGAGCAAAGAATTCCTTGTAATTGGCGGCGCCCTTGGCGGCATAAGGTTCTGCGGACTGCCCCTGCAGGAACACGATATCGAACTTCGGGGTGTTCTTGTCATAGTTGTCCATCGGATGCTTGGCCATGTATTCGGCAACCGGGTGGTAGCTTAAGCGGCCCGAAGAAATCGTGATCATGCGTGCAAGCCAATCCTTCTTGGCTTCTTTAGCCAAGCCGCGCACATAACCGTTCACGCCGCAGTTGTAATATGAAAAGGAGTTTCCGACATAAAGGCCTGTCTTGGGAGCGGCGGTCTTAAGTTCCGTGACCTTCGGAGCAACCGTATTTTCCAGAGCGCAGGCATTGCCGAGCGCGAAAGCTCCGGCAAGAGCGGCTAAAAGAATCTTTGTTGTTTTCATGTTCTTTTCCTTCGGAGTATTGTGAGGAGCAAAGACAGTCTATGCCCGGCACCCCGCAGAAGCCATAGCGCAATGTGCGAAGTGATTTTGCACAAAGAGCAAATTCCTTGCAGAGCCTGCAGGAAGAGCATCCGGGAGAAAGTGAACACAAAAAAAACAGGGGACTGTGCAAACAATCCCCTGCTTCGTTAATTAAGCTTCCTGCTTTTCGATATTGGCTTCGCCGCCGGTGGCTTCACCGACGGATTTAAGAATCCTCTCGGCATCCGCGTCCGCAATCTCTACTGAGAGCGTGACGTTATACGAAAATTCCTTGGTCAGGATTCTGGCTCCGCCTCTTTCCAAAATACTCAATACGTGGTTGAAGTGCTGGTGAGCCACTCCGAGCGTATAAATCGCGCTCGGAACCTTTTCTCTGGTCGGAAGCTTGGACAGACCGAGCTTGACCAAATCCTGATAAGCATGCACGAGACCGCCGGTGCCGAGCAGCGTACCGCCGAAGTAGCGGGTTACGACAGCGGTGAGTTCGCCGACTTCGCAGTGCTCGAGAATCGTGAGCATCGGACGGCCTGCCGTACCCTTGGGTTCGCCGTCGTCGCTTGCGCCGACCTGCGCGGTGGAACCGGGCATACCTGCAGAATACGCCCAACAGTTATGAGTGGCGTCCGGAAACTCCTGCTTGATGGCATCGACAAAAGCTTTGGCAGATTCGACCGAAGGGGTATGAGCGATGCTGACAATAAATCTCGATCGTTTGATCGATTCTTCATCACGATGGAATTGGCCCGGAAGAAGATCCGGAATCAGATAGCCCTTCATAGCGGTCAGATACGGTTAATGCGATTGAAATAAGAGAAAAGTATACAGGGGTTTCGCCCGCCTGCTTTTTTTCTGCAGATAACTAAAAACCCCGTTAATCGTCGGATTAACGGGGTTTCGAATGGAGAGCCCGGAGACTA
>CAZNBL010000030.1:0-16370 GCA_964571375.1 uncultured Burkholderiaceae bacterium | reverse complement strand
CAAAGCATTCAACAAGGTTAAGGATCTTGACCTGAGCGGTTGGAATGCAACAGTCGGTATGTCTCACCGCTTCTAATCAAGCCTAGATAAACCGTAATAACGGATGCTTCGGGTTAAACTGAAGCGTCCGTTTTTTTGTATGCGCTCAGCGAGGTTTTATGGCTTGCGTTATTTATCCGTCTCCGGTGTTCGGCCCGGTGCATTCCCGTCGTCTCGGTACGTCTCTCGGAATCAATCTTCTTCCCGAGGGCGGAAAGATCTGTTCCTTTGACTGCATTTACTGCGAATGCGGTTTTAATAAGGATAGACGCGCTAATACCAAGCTGCCCGCGAGAGCGCATGTGAAAGAAGTACTCGAGAAGAAGCTCATCTCTCTTGCCGAAGAAGGGGTTCGCCTCGATGTGATGACTTTTGCCGGTAACGGAGAGCCGACTTCGCATCCCGAGTTCGAAGGTGTGGTCGACGATGTCATCGAACTTCGCGACAAGTACTGTCCGGATGCCAAGATCTCGGTGCTGAGCAATTCGACATTCCTCACAAGAAAGCAGGTGTTCGATGCCTTGCACAAAGTAGACAACAATATTCTTAAGCTCGACACGGTCAACCGTGAATTCATCGAACTTGTCGACCGGCCGAATGCCGGTTATGACCTCGGTAAAGTTATCGATGCTCTGAAGGCTTTCGAAGGTCGCCTTATTATTCAGACGATGTTTTTAAAGGGTGAGTTCGAAGGGAAGGCGATCGACAACACAACCGACGAATATGTGCTGCCCTGGATCGAAGTGCTCAAAGAGATCAAGCCTCACGAAGTTATGATCTATACCATTGCGCGTGAAACACCGGCCGAGAACCTTATTAAGGCGACAAAAGAAGAGCTCGACGGAATTGCCGAAAAATTAAGGGGAGAGGGCTTTACCGTTCAAATTGCATACTAATCCCATCATCCGAACGGATTATTTATGACAAATATGACAAAAAAGAGGGGTTTTGTCATAGTTTTGTCATCAAATTGTCATACTTGCTTCGTAAACTGAAGGTGTTCCTTACGGATAACACTTCAAATGAAAAGCAAAACTGAATTCGACAAGAAACTTCTTTTAGTCGGCGGCTCTCTTCCCGTAGTTGCTCTGCGCAGAAAAGCCGAGCAGAAGAAGGCAGCGGAAAAGAAGGCTGCGGAAGAAAAGCGTATTGCCGCTCTCGGTGCTGTTCACGCTGCATAATTTCTTGCTCATACAAAGCAATATCGGAAAAGCCGGTCGTTTGACTGGCTTTTGTCGTTTTAGAGCGAATCGTCTAACATTTTGGAAATAACAAAAGAGAAGGATCGATTCATGCATATTCTGATTTCCAACGACGACGGCTATCTTGCCCCCGGTATTCACGAACTCGCCAAGCGCATGCGCCGCTTCGGCAAAGTGACGGTGGTTGCTCCCGAACAGAACCACAGCGGTGCAAGTAACTCTCTGACTCTCAACCGTCCGCTTTCGATCCATCAGGTCCAGCCGGACGTTTACTTCATCAACGGTACTCCGAGCGACTGTGTGCACGTTGCACTGACCGGTCTTCTCGATGAAAAGCCCGATCTCGTAGTAAGCGGTATCAACTGCGGCCAGAACATGGGCGACGATACGCTTTATTCCGGTACCGTAGCCGCAGCGATGGAAGGCTATCTTTTCGGTTATCCGTCCTTCGCTTTCTCTCAGCTCAACAAGGGCTGGAGTCATCTCGACAGTGCAGGTGCCGTTGCCGAATCGATTATCGAGAGCTATCTCTCCGATCCTTTCCCGGGTCCTTTCCTCTTTAACGTCAATATTCCCAATAAGCCGATCGAAGAACTGATGGGTGTTGTCGTCACACGTCTCGGCCGCCGCCATTCCGCACAGCCCGTGATCGAACAGATCAATCCGAGAGGAGAAAAGATTTATTGGATGGGTGCAGCGGGTTCCGCCAAGGACTGCGTGCAGGGTACCGACTTCTGGGCAACTTCTCACGATTACGTCAGCATGACTCCGTTGCAGATGGACTTAACAAATTATGACGTTTTAGATTCGATGCGAACTTGGTGGAATAAGGTTCAGAAGTGAACCGAGCATTGAATTTGATACCATTAAGGGATTGAGTAATTTAAAGCGGCGCAGGGCGGATCGCTCTGCGCAGATCAAACGCTTGCGGAGCAATGGGATGAGCTGGAAGAAATATCTGATACCTGCAGCGGCTGCGGCTGTGATGACAGGTTGTACGCTTGTCGGCACCAATCAGGCACCGATTATTGACGGGCCTACGTCGACAACTGTTTATACCGTTCAGAAGGGCGATACGCTCTATTCGATCGCACGTCGTTACGGTGTCGATCCGAAGGAAGTGGCCAGAGACAACGATGTGACCAACCCGGCTCTGCTTGCAGTCGGTCAGAGACTTCGCATCAGTGTGCCGAAGTACGCACAGAGTTCTTCTAAGACAACGACCGCATCGACTGCGGCCGATACATCCTACAGCGCCAAGACTGCGGCTCTTACGCCTACTGTGACGAAGACCGTCACAACAGCTGCCGATGAGCCCAAGAACAGCCGTTTTATCTGGCCGGTAGGCGGTCAGGTCTTAAAGGGCTACGGTGAAAACAACAAGGGTGTCGATATCGCTGTCGAAGAGGGTGCGGTCGTTAAGGCTGCCGCCGACGGTCAGGTCCTTTTTGTCGGTGCTGTCCGAGGCTACGGCAACCTGGTCATCGTCAAGCACGATGCGACTTATGTGACTGCCTATGCCAACAATAAGAGCATTGTCGTCAAACAGCAGCAGAGCGTAAAGCGCGGTCAGCAGATTGCGATTGCAGGCAAGACCGACAGCGAACCTGCCCGTATCCATTTTGAAATCCGTCAGAACGGCAAACCGATCAACCCGACGATCCATTTGCCGACGAGGTAATTTACAGTGAAGCCTAAAAAACAAAGAGAAAAGTTCCGCGTAACGATTGAATCGCTCGACCAGGAAGGCCGCGGTGTTGCTCATCGCGACGGCAAGGTCGTTTTTATCGAAGGCGGTCTGCCCGGTGAGTTCGTCGAATACGAACGCTACCGTAATAAAGAATCTTTCGAAATGGGTCTGACGACCGATATCTTTACCGAATCCTCGCTTCGCGTCACACCGAAGTGCAAGTACTTCGGCGTCAAAGACGGCAGCTGCGGCGGTTGTGCCATGCAGCACCTCGAGGCTCAGTCTCAGGTCGCCATGAAGCAGAAGACTCTGATGGACGGTCTCTGGCATATCGGCCGCGTACGTCCGGAAAGAATTCTGCCCCCGATCTACGGCAGCCCCTGGAAGTATCGTCAGAGAGCCCGTCTCTCCGTTCGCGACGTTGCCAAGAAGAACGACGTTCTCGTCGGCTTCCATGAAAAGCGTTCGAGCTACATCGCCGACATGAAGTCCTGCGAAATTCTTCCGCAGGCTGTGAGCGATCTTCTCGTGCCGCTTCGCGCGCTTATCTGCTCGATGGATCTGAGAAAGAAGATTCCGCAGATCGAAGTTGCCGCAACATACGACCGCATTGCGCTCGTATTCCGAATTCTCGAACCGCTCACCGCCGGTGACAAGGATAAGCTCCACGCTTTCCAGGACAAGTATCACGTCGATGTGTGGCTGCAGCCGAAGGGCCCGGAAACGGTTTATCCGATGGATCCGGAAAACATCGACAAGCTTCAGCTGCGTCATTCCGAGACCGGTGTGTCGATTGCATTCAAGCCGACCGACTTCACTCAGGTCAATCACGCCATCAACGAATGCATGGTGAGCCGCGCTCTGCGACTTCTGAAGCTCGAACAGACCGATAAGGTTGCAGACTTCTTCTGCGGTCTCGGTAACTTCACGCTTCCGATTGCCAAGCGTACCCGCCAGGTTTGGGGTATCGAAGGCAGCGAACAGCTCGTCGAACGAGCCAAAGCCGGTGCTGTTGCCAACGGTGTCGGCGACCGCGCAAGCTTTACCGCCCGCAACCTCTTTACCTGGACTGAAGAAGACTGGGACAAGCTCTGGGGCGATATGGACGGCATCGACAAGGTACTGATCGACCCGCCGAGAGAAGGCGCGATGGCCCTTTGCGAATCGCTTGCCAAGACCGACAAGCGCCCGAGCATTCTCGTTTATGTTTCCTGCAACCCGGCTACGCTGGCCCGTGACTGCAACATCCTTTGCAATCAGGGCGGCTGGAAGCTCAAGGCTGCCGGCGTGATGAATATGTTCCCGCATACCGCTCACGTCGAAAGCATCGCTTGGTTCGAACCGGGTGAGCGCCCCGAGCAGGTTGAAGCTGCCGAAGAGCAGACTGAAACCGCCGAGACTGCCGAGTAACAATGGGAGCAATCCCGCTCGCCGATCTGATCATGGCTGTCCTGCAGCTCCTGCTGCAGGCGGCCTGTATCATTTTGGCTCCGATGTTTGTCATCAAATTAATCTGCAAAGAGCTCCCGTACGCGGGGGCATTTGTCGCCGGTTGGCTGACGGTTCTTCTGCCGGCGCTGACCTATCTGAACAGTTCGGCGGCTACCGACGCTTTATGGCGGTCTTTTTACGGCTGGGGCGTCGAAAATCTCGAACTTTTCATTCATCTCTCCCGGGGAGTCAGTTGCGCAGAAGTTGCGGCTTCTGTCTTCGCCGGGGTACTGTTATGCACCTCCCGACGGATTTCTGATCGAAATTCAATAATTCTTTTTATCTTTCTTTCCCTGGTGCTGCACCTTATTGCTCAGGTGCTTTTACCTCTTTGTTTCTTCGGGGATTTCGGGTTTGAGATGGCCCGCGAGGAAACGATTCTTATTGCTTTTTATACCGTAATGACGCTCAGTTTTATGCTGTTTGTCGCCAGATCCTCATTTTCCCGCACCCGGTTTGGTCGGGGATCGAATTGATTGAAATTTGATTTGAATCTCGGTAAATTGACGGCAAAAGAAGAACAACAACGGAGTTCGTTATGGAAGAAGCTGGCTTGGTTGAATATTGGTTTGCCTGGATTTTCGCAGTATTTTTCTGCCTTTGGTTCCCGAGTTACGTGGTCCGATCCAAAGGCATCCCGACGTGGGGTCTTTCTCTGAGTATCGTAGCGGTTTTTTTAGTACTCCCGATACTGGCAATGACATTCTTCCGCGATATTTGGCCGGTTTTCTTTATCGGTAACGATGCGCCGATGCATGCTGCGCCGAATGCCATTCTGATGGCTTCGACCGAAAAGGGCGCCTCCAGTCTCGATCACCTCTACATGTCCATGGCATCGATCTGCGCCATTGTCGGTATCGGTCAGGCATTTTTCTCAGCTTGGCTGCTTTTTGTCCGACATAACCGCGAAAGTCTTATCCGTGCGATCCGCATCATGTGGTGTTCGGCTCTGATGCAGGTGCTTGCCGTGATTGTTCTGCCGGTCGCCGTACTGCAGGAATACGGTGTGGCTTTGGTTGAAAAGAGTGCGGTGGCCGTCGGTGCTTATTTCTTCGTTCTGATCATCGTGACTCACTATCTGCGCACCAACAAGGCGGTGGAACACTTTTATCCGATCAGTCACCAGAAACACCATCATAAGAAGGTATGACGGAATTTCTGATTTCTATCATTGCGGCAGCTGCGGCTGCCGTAATTTTTGCGGTTTATCGTAAGAGGGGCGGCGAGTCCGGTTCGGTCTCGGCCATGAAGGCCGCACTGATCGTGTTCAATCCGCTCGCAATGCTTGCGCTTTTAATCTGGGCGTACGGCGTTGCGGCGGCGGAACCCAAAACAATGCTGTCGGCTTCAGGCTTTCTGAAAGCATCGCTCGTTGCCTACATGCTCTTCTTATCTCCCTCGGTTCTGTGGGCGCTTGAATACGGTCGTAAAAAGGGCGAAGCCGCTCTCAGTCATCTCAGATTTGCATGTCTGCTTCCCGCGGCTTTTGCAGCGTTTTTGCTTTTCGGTGCCCCTTCGCTTCTTTGGCCCGCGTTCCCCGATATTTTCCGAGCATCTTTCCTGCCGGTATTCATCTCTGCCGCCGCTGTCGAAGTGCTTTTTCTCTTGGTTACCTTTTCAAGACAATTTCGCCCCTCTTGCTGAGAGTTCTCTGCAAGCCGTAACGCCACAGCGTGATAGAATGGACTACTTGCCTAAAATAGAGGGCAGGTTTTGTTGTTCCTGAAGAAAACGGGAACATGTAATCAATTTGGAATTTATTCGTTAAGAGAAAAAAATGGCCATTGAACGCACACTTTCTATCATCAAGCCGGACGCAGTTGCTAAGAACGTTATCGGTCAGATCTACAGCCGTTTCGAATCCAACAATCTTAAGATTGTTGCTTCCCAGATGAAGTGGCTCTCCCGTCAGGAAGCCGAAGCTTTCTACGCTGTTCACCGCGAACGTCCCTTCTTCCAGGCTCTCGTTGACTTCATGGTTTCCGGTCCCGTTCAGGTTCAGGTTCTCGAAGGCGAAAACGCCATCCTCAAGAACCGCGAACTGATGGGTGCTACTGACCCGAAGAAGGCAGACAAGGGCACAATCCGCGCTGACTTCGCCGAATCCATCGACGCTAACGCCGTTCACGGTTCCGACAGCCCGGAAACAGCTGCAGTTGAAATCGCTTTCTTCTTCCCGCAGCTCGCTATCTACAGCCGTAAGTAATTAGGCGGTAAGTATGGAAGAAAAATCACTGACCCGAATCAATTTGTTAGGTCTCGACGGAGACGGTCTTCGCAGTTTCTGTGACTCGATCGGCGAAAAAGCCTTTCGTGCCAAGCAGCTTGAACGCTGGATTCACCGGCGCGGCGCCAGTGATTTTTCCGCAATGACGGACCTTGCCAAGACTTTCAGAGCCAAATTAGGCGATATTGCTGAAGTCAGAGGTCCGTCAATCCTCTGCGATAAGACTGCTTCGGACGGCACCCGCAAGTGGCTCATGGATGTGGGCAACGGCAATGCTGTCGAAACTGTTTTCATTCCCGAGGAAAATCGCGGCACGCTCTGTATCTCCACACAGGCCGGCTGCGCAATGAACTGCCTGTTCTGCTCAACAGGCAAGCAGGGTTTCAACCGTAACCTCACGACTGCCGAAATCATCGGTCAGCTCTGGCACGCCGAACATACGCTTCGCGCCGACAGAGGTATCTCCGACGAGAACGAACGCATCATCTCCAACGTCGTGTTAATGGGTATGGGCGAGCCTTTGCAGAACCTCGATGCAGTGGTTCCCGCACTGCGTCTGATGCTCGATGACAACGCCTACGGCTTATCGCGCCGACGCGTCACCGTCTCGACCTCCGGTCTGGTCCGCCAGATCGACAAGCTTGCCGATCTTTGCCCGGTGGCTCTTGCCGTCAGTCTGCACGCTCCGAACAACGAGCTGCGCGACAAGATCATGCCGATCAACCGCAAGCACCCGATTGAAGATCTGCTCGCAGCCTGCCAGCGTTATCTGAAGGTTGCTCCGAGAGACTTCATTACTTTCGAATACATCATGATCGGCGGTGTCAACGACACGCTCGCTCATGCTAAGGAACTGATCCGACTTGTTGAGAAGACTCCCTGCAAGTTCAATCTGATTCCGTTTAATCCGTTCCCGGATTCCGGCTTAAAGCGCAGCGAACCCGATGACGTGAAGGCTTTTGCCAAGCGTCTGAACGATGCCGGTATTGTCACAACGGTCCGTAAGGTCCGCGGCGACGATATCGATGCTGCCTGCGGCCAGCTCGCCGGTGATATCAAGGACCGTACACGCCTGGCAGAAAAGCGTGCTCAGCGAGTTCACATCATCAAAGAAATTACCGGTCAAAACTAATTCACGACAGAAAGGCAGATTATCGTGAGCGAAGAAACATTGACTCAGGAAGAACCTAAGTTCAGCACTGTTGCTAATCAGACCGAAGAGGCCGTTCTCGGTTACGGTCAGATGCTTTCTGCAGCAAGAGAAGCCAAGGGACTGACAATCGAACAGGTTGCGTCTCAGCTTCGTCTGGCTCCCAAGCAGATTGCACTTATGGAAGCTCAGGATGCCAATGCTTTTCCGACGGCGGTTTATGCCAGAGCTCACCTCAGAGGCTATGCCCGTCTGATGGGACTCGATGCCGCCAAGATTGTCGAGCTTTTCAACCAGTCGATCGGTAGCGAGGAAAAAGATCTCGCACAGCATATTTCGAAAACGACCGAGGGCCTTGCTCCTTTCAAGCAGGAAAAGAGCAAGCACGGCAAGGGCCGCGGTCTGGTCTATCTGGTTTTCGTACTGATCGTTGCTGCTGTTGCCGCTGTCGGCTGGTATTACTACAACGATTACAAGACCACTCAGAAGGCCAAGCAGGAAGCTGCCGAACAGGTCATCCTCAACAAGCAGCGACTCGAAGCCGAAGAGAAGGAAAAGGAACAGGCCAAACTCGAGCAGGCCCGCCTTGAAGCCGAAGAAAAGGCCAAGGCTGAAAAGGAAGCTCTGCAGAGACTTCTTGAAGAAAGCTCCAAGCCTCTGACAGCTGCAGTCAATGCTGCCGGTACCGTCGAAGTGCTTCTGCCCAATCTCGGCAACAGCGAAGTCAAAATCATGCTGACTGTCGACGGCCGTCCGCAGTCCGCCCGTTCCTGGATCGGTGTCTACAATGCCGAAGGCCGTCCTGTTTTCAATAAGACTCTGGAAGCCGGTCAGAGCGAAGAATTTATCGGCGTACTGCCGCTTCGCTTCTCCTTCGGAGACGCCACAGTCGCCGGCGTTGTGATCAACGACCGCACCGTCGAATTCCGAGAAGTTTTTGACAAGAACAAGACCAGACATTTCGTTGCGAAATTAAAAGAATAATTGGCTATGACCGAAATGAATAAGAAAGCCATGGAGGTGGTTTGGAAGAATCGACGCGTGTTGCTCGGCGCCGGCAATCCGGTGGTGATCCAGTCGATGACCAATACCGATACGGCCGATATCGAAGCTACGGTCGAACAGGTTCTCGAACTTGCCGCAGCCGGCAGTGAACTCGTTCGTCTGACCGTCAATACGCCGGACGCCGCACGTGCCGTGCCGCAGATCCGCGCCGAACTTGACCGCCGTCACTGCTTTGTTCCGCTCGTCGGTGACTTCCACTACAACGGACATAAGCTTTTAACAGATTATCCGGAGTGTGCCGAGGCGCTCTCCAAGTACCGTATCAATCCCGGCAACGTCGGTAAGGGCGACAAGCAGGAAGAAAACTTCCGCACCCTCATCGATATCGCCAAGCGTTACGGAAAACCGATCCGCATCGGTGTGAACTGGGGTTCGATCGATCAGAACCTGCTCGCTCAGATGATGAGCGACAATCAGAAGCAGGAGAGCCCGAAAGAAGCCGACGTGATTCTGCGCGAAGTGCTCGTTAAGAGCGCGGTCGACAGTGCCGACGCCGCCGTCTCTCTCGGTATGCCGGCCAATCAGATCGCTGTTTCCGCCAAGGTAAGCGGCGTGAACGAACTCGTCGATGTTTACCGCCGGCTCTCCGCAGCCTGCGGCTATGCATTGCACTTAGGTCTTACCGAAGCCGGTATGGGTCTTAAGGGCACGGTGGCGACGACTGCCGCACTTTCGATTCTTCTTGCAGAAGGAATCGGCGATACGATCCGCGTCTCCCTGACGCCGGAGCCCGGTCAGAAGCGTTCTGCCGAAGTCGATCTCGCCTGCGAAATCCTCCAGGCACTCGGCAAGCGCACTTTCGAGCCGAAGGTGGTTTCCTGCCCCGGATGCGGCCGCACCAGTTCCACGCTCTTCCAGGAGCTCGCCAAAGAAACTCAGGACTATCTCAAGAGCAGAATGCCCGAGTGGAGAGGCAAGTATCCCGGAGTCGAACATATGACAGTGGCTGTCATGGGCTGTATCGTCAACGGCCCCGGTGAAAGCCGCCATGCCGATATCGGCATCTCTCTTCCGGGAAGAGGTGAAAGTCCCGTTTCTCCGGTCTTTGTCGACGGAGAAAAAATCTGCTCTCTCAAGGGTGAGGGCATGAGTAAAGAATTTCAGGCAATTATTGAAAAGTACGTGCAGGATAAATTCGGACCTGCAAAGGAAGCATAAGAATGGCTAAGGAAAAGATTCAGGCCGTCAAGGGAATGAACGATATTCTCCCGCAGGACGATCCGATGTGGGATTTCTTCCTCGATGCGGTTGAAAAGGTTGCGCATCAGTACGGTTATATGCGTATCCGTACCCCGATCCTTGAGCAGACAAGACTCTTTAAGCGCGGTATCGGCGAAGTGACCGATATCGTTGAAAAGGAAATGTATTCCTTTGTGGACTCCTTAAACGGTGAGGAACTGACACTGCGTCCGGAAAACACCGCATCCGTAGTCCGTGCCACGATCGAACACAACCTGATTTACGACGCACCGCGCCGTCTTTGGTACTTCGGTCCGATGTTCCGTCACGAACGTCCCCAGAGAGGCCGTTACCGTCAGTTCTATCAGTTCGGTATGGAAGCTTTGGGCTTCAAGGGTCCGGACGTTGACGTCGAACAGCTGCTTCTGATCCACCGTCTCTGGAAAGAACTAGGTGTCGAAAAGGAAGTTCACCTCGAAATCAACTGCCTCGGTCAGCTCGACGAACGCAAGAAGTATCGCGAAGCTCTGATCAGCTACTTCGAAGCTCATAAGGAACTTCTCGACGAAGACGCCAACCGCCGTCTCTATGCAAACCCGCTCCGTATTCTCGACACTAAGAATCCGGCGATGCAGGAGCTCGTTGAAAACGCTCCGAAGCTCATGGAATACCTCGGTGAAGAATCCCTGGCATTCCTTGCCCAGCTCGAAGGTATGCTGACCGATGCCGGTATTCCGTACCGCGTCAATCCGCGTCTTGTCCGCGGTCTCGACTACTACAACCTGACCGTGTACGAATGGGTTACCGACAAGCTCGGCGCTCAGGCTACAGTCTGCGGCGGCGGCCGTTACGACCCGCTTATCGAAATGCTCGGCGGCAGAGCTGCTCCGGCATGCGGTTTCGCCATGGGTGTGGAACGTGCGCTCGAACTCATGAAGGAATGCGGCGTCAAACTGCCGTACAAGGAAGCCGAAGTTTACTTCTGCTGGCAGGGCAAGGAAGTCTACGGCGCAGTTCTTAAGAACGCCGAAGCTCTTCGCGACGCAGGTGTGCGCGTGATCGTTCACTCCGGCAGCGCCAAGTTTGCCAACCAGATGAAGCGCGCCGATGCGAGCGGTGCCGATTACGCCGTGATCCTCGGTGAAGACGAAGCTGCCAAGGGCTTGCTTACCATCAAGCCGCTTCGTGAAAATCTGAAAGACTACGGTGCTCAGATTCAGCTGAGCGTCGAAGAAGCCGCTCGTTATCTGCTCGGCGACAAGTAATAACCTACATATTCCTATTGTATTTGGGGAGACAACATGGCCTACGATTTAGAAGAACAAGAGTCCCTTGCCGAGATTAAAGCTTGGTGGGAAAAATGGGGTACTCTGATCCTGTCGGTTGTGACCGCAGCCAGTCTGGCCGTTGCCGGTTTCCAGGGTTGGCGCTGGTATCAGGCTAAGGAAAGTGCCGATGCAGGCGCGCTCTATGCACAGATGGTGCAGGCCGAAAACATGAAGGATTCCGAACGCGTTCAGAAGATCGGCGACCGTCTCCATGAAGATTACGCTTCGACAACTTATGCCGGTCTCGGCGCTCTGCTTGCCGCACGCAGCGCAGAAGCCGAAGGCAAGGGCGAACTTGCCGAGAAGGCTCTCGCCCGCATTGTCGATTCCGATAAATTCCCTGAACTGCAGGGTGTGGCAGCCGTTCGTCTGGCAGGCGTACTGCTCGACCAGAATAAGTACGATGCCGCACTTGCCGCATTGAACAAGGTCAAGGACACTACCGGTCAGGAAGGTATCATCAATGACCGTCGCGGCGATATCGAGCTTGCCATGAATAAGCCCGAAGATGCACGTAAGTCCTGGGAAGCAGCTCTGCGCTCTCTTGACGCAGGCAATCCGCTTGCCCGCCTGATTGAAATCAAGCTGGCAGCACTGCCCAAGGCCTAACAGGAGCGGAGAACTCTATGACTAAATTCCGATGGTTGAAAACGGCAGCGGCTGCTGCCGTAGCAGCTGCTGTCTGCGGCTGCTCGACACCGAAATACGAACCGGCCGATCTCGTTGATTTCGAGCCGGCGCTCGCTGTCACCGAAGTATGGAACGAAGGTGTGCCCGATTCCGAAGGTTTCCTCGTTCCGGCGGTTTATGACAATTCCGTCTGGGTGGCCGGCGGCGACCGTCTCTATCGCATGAATGCCGATGACGGTTCCGTTGAATGGAAAATTTCTTTTGACGCAGATATCACGGGCGGTGTGGGTACCGACGGCTACATTGCTGCAGTAGCTCTTGAAGACGGTTCCCTGCAGGTGGTTGACGGAGAAGGCAAGGTTCAGTGGAACACTGCTCTGACCAGCCAGCTCTCGAGCCCTCCCGTGGTTGCGCATGATCTTGTGATCGTGCGTACTGCCGATACACGCGTTACAGCCTTCTCTGCCGCCACCGGCGAGCAGAAGTGGACGTATCAGCGTACACAGCCCGCGCTGACTGTTCGTGTTCCGAACGAAATGGTCGTGCGCGAGACGCTTCTTTTTGTCGGTCAGGCCAACGGCCAGATCGTCATTCTGGATATTCTTTCGGGACGCCCGGTCTTTGAATTCCCGGTCGGCGAACCCAAGGGTATTACAGAAGTGGAACGTCTGATTGACGTCGTCGGTGCTCCTGCCGTGACGCCCGAAATGCTTTGCGGCGCAGCCTATCAGGGTGCCGTAACCTGCGTTGACGGCCGCAGCGGACAGCCGATGTGGTCTCAGAAAGCCGATGCCGTTGCCGGTCCTGCTATCGATGACGATAACGTATACGTCGTCGAAGCCGACGGCGTGGTCCGTGCTTTCTACAAAGAGTCCGGCGAACCCCGTTGGACAAACAAAACTATGACATACCGCGGCCTGACAGCACCGGTCGCGGTTCCCGGAGCCGTAGCGGTCGGTGATGAGGAAGGTTATATCCATTTCCTCTCTCCGAGAACAGGGGAAGAAATTGCCCGTGAACGCCTGAGCGGTCCGGTAGTGACGCCGGCTCAGCCTTATCAAGGCGGAGCTATTTTTCAAACAAGCAATGGAGACGTAGCGTACCTCGCTACTCGATAGAACAATATGTTGCCTGTTGTTGCATTAGTGGGCCGTCCGAACGTCGGCAAGTCCACATTATTCAATCGTTTAACCCGCTCGCGCGATGCGCTCGTAGCGGACTTCCCCGGTCTTACCCGCGACCGTCACTACGGTGACGGCCGTATCGGCGACAAGCCTTATCTGGTTGTCGACACCGGCGGTTTCGAACCGATCCGTACCGAAGGTATCGTTCAGGCCATGACCGGCCAGGCTCAGCTTGCCATTACCGAAGCTGACGTCGTGATTTTCCTCGTCGACGGCCGCGCAGGCCTCACTCCGCAGGATATGCGTATCGCTCAGAGCCTGCGTGAGAGCGGCAAGAAGTGCTTCCTCGCCGTCAATAAGGCCGAAGGTCTCAACGACGTGATGGCCGCCGAGTTCTATGAACTCGCCCTCGGCGAACCGTATCTGATCTCCGCCGCTCACGGCGAAGGTGTCCGTCCCCTGATGGACCTTGTTCTCGCAGACTTCCCCGAACCCGAGGAAGAAGAGGATGAAGCAGAAAAGAACCATAAGGTTAAGGTCGCTATCGTCGGTCGTCCGAACGCCGGTAAGAGCACGCTGATCAACAGCCTGATCGGTGAAGAACGTCTTATCGCCTATGACATGCCGGGTACTACCCGAGACGCTATCGAAGTCGAATTCACCTACAAGGACCGCGAGTACACGCTTATCGATACCGCCGGTCTTCGCCGCAAGGGCAAGGTGTTCGAAGCCATCGAAAAGTTCTCTGTGGTCAAGACTCTGCAGGCCATCGAAAACTGTAACGTTGCCGTGCTGCTCCTTGACGCCCATTCCGGCATTGCCGAACAGGACGCCAACATCGCCGGTTACATCCTTGAAAGCGGCCGCGCTCTTGTCGTTGCCGTCAACAAGTGGGACGATCTTGACGATTACGAACGTCAGACAGTCAAGCGCGAACTCGAACACAAGCTTCACTTCCTGCGCTGGTCCAAGATGCTGTTCATCTCTGCTCTGCACAAGCGCGGCATGGGCGGTCTGATGGCTGCGATCAACGAAGCTCACGCAGCTGCCTTCATGAAGATGGCAACGCCGAAGCTTACGCGCGCTCTGATCGAAGCTACTCAGCGCCAGCTGCCTCCGAGAGCCGGCGGCGGACGTCCCAAGATGCGTTACGCTCACCAGGGCGGTATGAATCCTCCGGTTATCGTGATTCACGGCAATGCGCTCGGCGACGTACCCGAAAGCTACCGCCGTTATCTCGAAGGTTGGTTCCGAGACAAATTTAAGCTCATGGGTACTCCGCTGAGAATTGAATTTAAGACAAATAAAAATCCTTATACCCAAAAGGAATAAGATTGAGTTTGTGTTGTATCCTGCGTAACATAAACTGAGTACGTTTGTGGCAATTCTGTGCGCAAGCACTTTTGGAGAAAAAAATGACTAAAGGGCAGCTTTTACAAGACCCATTTTTGAACAGCCTTCGCAAAGGCCGTATTCCTGTTTCGATTTACCTTGTCAACGGCATCAAGCTGCAGGGTCAGATCGAATCTTTTGACCAGTATGTCGTTCTGCTGCGCAACACTGTCACACAGATGGTTTACAAGCACGCCATCAGCACAGTTGTTCCGGCAAGAGCTGTTTCGCTCACCGGCGAACAGCAGCCTGAAGCTTAACTGTGGTTGATTTTCAGTATAAAAAGGGGGCGGAAGGCCCCCTAAAAGTTTGGTTGGTATCGGTAGCGATCGGCCGCGAAATCCATCGCGACGCCGCGCTTGAACTCGATGAACTCGCAACTTCCTGTGGTTATCAGGTGGTCGGTCTTACCGAAGCCAGACGAGAAAAACCCGATCCCAAATTCTTTCTCGGCAGCGGCAAGATTGAAGAAATCAAAAACGCCGCAACAGAAGCCGGGGCATCCGTACTTATTTTCGATGTGGCGCTCTCGCCGGCGCAGCAGAGAAATATCGACAGAGAAACCAAGTTCGTCGTTCTGGACCGAACCGAACTGATTCTCGAAATTTTCCGTCAGAGAGCAAAAACACGCGAAGGCCGTCTGCAGGTGGAATTGGCTCGCCTCGAGCATTTATCCACCCGACTCGTTCGCGGCTGGACTCACTTGGAGCGCCAAAGAGGCGGTCTTTCCAAGACGGGCGGCCCGGGCGAAAAGCAGATCGAATTGGACCGCCGTATGCTCGGTGCCCGAGTCAAAGCGCTTCGCGAACAGTTAAAGAAGCTCGAAAAGCAGAGAAATACCCAAAGACGTGCCCGTCAGAGAGGCCAGGCCTTTACGGTTGCGCTCGTCGGCTATACCAATGCCGGTAAGTCCACGCTTTTCAACGCGCTCACCAAGGGCGGCGTTTATGCAGCCGACCAGCTGTTTGCTACTTTGGATACCACTGCACGACGCTGGTATCTCGGAGAAGGTGAAAGCGCGGTACTGAGCGACACCGTCGGATTTATCCGCGGACTGCCGCATCAGCTTGTCGAAGCGTTTAAGTCGACGCTTGACGAGGCGGTGCAGGCCGATCTTCTGCTCCACGTCGTGGACGCTTCGAGCCCGGCCCGTCAGGAGCAGATGGATGAAGTCGATAAGGTGCTCAAGGAAATCGGCGCTCAGGACGTTCCCCGCCTGACGGTATTTAACAAGATCGACCTTTGCGAGCGCGAGCCTTCGGTCGTCAACGGTGACGACGGATTGCCCAAAGCTGTGTCGATCAGTGCTGCAAAAGGCCTCGGTATCGATATGCTTAACGAAGCGGTGCGCGTGCTTTCCGAAGAGGAACCGCCCGTTGAAGAAGAGATCGACGATGAGGATTGGCTCAAAGAATTCGAGCCTTGATTTGCCGCATAAAATCAATATGTAACAAACCCATAAAAAGTGCGCCGACTGAGTTCGGCGCATTCCTGTGTGTTGTTAATATATCCAATCACTTGGTTATTTATCAGACTATAGAAGGACTCGCCAGATGTCATTGAATGATCCACGCTGGGGCCGCAACACCGGTGACGATGAGAAGAAGCCGGAAGACAAGAGCGCGCCCAAGGCGAATGAGCCCGCCGCAGAGGAACCGGAATACCGCGAACCGGAATTAAGAGAACCGCGTCGTGAAGATCCTCCCCGCCAGCAGCAACCCAAGCGCGAAGAAATGGATATCGAAGAACTGTGGAATCAGTTCAACGACCGTCTCAACGCAATGCTCGGCAATAAGGGTGCACAGAACGGCGGCCGCGACGAGCGCAATCAGAGAAACGACAGTGCCTGGCAG
>CAZNBL010000029.1:0-16705 GCA_964571375.1 uncultured Burkholderiaceae bacterium | reverse complement strand
GAAGTACTCTGGCATACATCCTGTCCGTAAAGGCCGGTCTTAAGCCTTGGAGAAATAAGACACTTCTGCTGTGCAGTATTTTTTTTCTGATCTGCATCTGCCGTCCGACGCTTTTCTTTAATAAGCTGGATCAGGGAATTCGTGATGTTACGGAAACCTATCAGGAGCTCGGGAAGTTGACTCGCGAAAGTAGTTGGGGCGTAAGCCATACGGTTCACGAAGATAAGGAATATGTCTTGGTGATCGGAGAAAGTGCCCGCCCGGATTATTTTCATCGCTACGGTTATCCGCTCGGCAATACGCCGTTTATCGATAAAATTCCGCATACAGCAGTTTCTGGAATGACATCGGCCGGCGTCTATACCGTCGGATCGCTGACGAATATGTTGACAATGGGTGAACGTAACCGCTGGTATCCCCGATACAACTACACGATGATGGATTTGGTGAGCAGTGCCGGTATACCGAACACCTGGATCAGCAATCAAGGAAAATTCGGTAAACACGACACACCGATTGCCAATCTTGCCAAAAAGGCTCAGCGTACAAAATTCCTGACTCACGGAAGATATCTGGATGCTGATAACTCCGATTATTTGTTGGTCGGTGAATTAGAGAAAGTATTGGATGAGAAAGTAACGGGTAAGCGTCTTACGATTCTGCACACACTCGGTTCTCACCCGAATGCCTGTAAGAGGGTTAAGGATATTGAGGATCCTTACCGTGTGACTGATCCGAAGTACGATTACGTGGCTTGCTATGTCACATCGATTTTGAAGACGGACCGACTTCTTGAACGTATTTATACCGAGCTCAGGGAACATGAGAAGAAGACCGGAAGAGCGTTTTCAATTCTGTATTTCTCCGATCATGGTCTCGCGCATATTACTGAGAGCGACGGACGGGTCGTAATCAGTAATCACGAGACAAGCAAACTGCACTTTAACGTGCCGCTGATTAAGATTGATTCGACGGATACCGACAGAAAGATGTTGTATTCCAAGAAGTCCGTTCTTCGTTTTACCGAAGGTATTGCGTCGTGGCTCGGAATCGAAAACGAGCATCTCGGTCAATATGATTACTTTGACGGTAAAGATGATCCGGAAGATTACGGCTTGCAACAGCGAATCGATTCGTTTGCAAAGCCCCTCGATCCTGCAATCGATCTGACACCTTTGCTTAAGTAGGAGCAAAAAAGAACCTTTCCGACGGATATCGCGGAAAGGTTCTTTTTCGCCTATGAGAGGCCGATTACTTCTTTTCGGGCTCTACAAAGCCTTCGGGGTGAGCGACACCCTTGCCGAAGAAGTGTTCGCGGACCTGGTCAGTGAGCCACTGGCGGGCGCGTGCGTCTGCCATGGAAAGACGGTTTTCGTTAACAAGCATCGTCTGGAGATGCTTCCACTGTTCCCAGGCTTCCTTGGAGACATTCAGATAGATCTGTTTGCCGAGTTCGCCGGGAAGCGGCGGGTAATCGAGGCCTTCGGCTTCGCGGCCGAGCTTGACGCAGTGAACCATGCGTGTCATGTCGTACTCCACAATATTGAGTGTTCAATGTCCGACGATTTTAACAAAACGGAAGGAACTCTCGGTATCCTCTGACGCAAAAACGGCAGGGATACAAACGCCTCCCGAGTGATTGCGTGTTTATCTGCGATGCAAAGACGTCCGCACTTATAAATTTTATAATCGGAAACTTTCGAAAAATCTTATTGTTTCACTTCGATGCGTGATCTGAAAAATCTTCGTTCTCTCCTGGAAAAAAGCCGCTCGGAAAAAGGTGCGGCAGCCTCCGAACCGGCGGTAAGCGCGCAGCCCGTTGCGGTCTCTCAGAAGCCTGCCAAGAAGAAGGTACAGCCGAAGAGGCCCGAAGGAGCCAATGCGCCGACCGAAAATATGCTCAGAGCACTCGAAGCGAAAAGCAGTCGTGCTGTTTTACACCGCGCGGCAAAAGACAATAAGAGCACTGAGACAAAGAAGCAGGAAGTCAGAAAACCGGTTGAAGAGAAGCGCCCTGCACCTGAAGAAAGCCGTAAACCCGTCCGTGAGAGCCGTCCGGAGTCCGTGCAAAAGCGCGAACCTCGTACCGCAGTTCGTGTCCAGGTGAAGTCTTCCAAATTAAAACAGGCAAAGCTATCTGAAGTTGCTGCGGCCAAGGCCCCGAAAGAGCCGCCCGTACGCAATATTCCGGGTTGTCTGGATCTGGCCGAAGAACTTCCTGTCAGCGAACGCGCCGATGAGATTGCCGAGGCGATTCTTGCCAATCAGGTTGTGATTGTTTCCGGTGAAACCGGTTCGGGTAAAACAACTCAGTTGCCGAAGATCTGCATGAGAATCGGCCGCGGTTCCGCCGGCCTTATCGGCCATACTCAGCCGAGACGTATTGCGGCTACTTCGATTGCCAAGCGTATTTCGGAAGAAATGAAGAGCGAGCCGGGCACGGTTGCCGGTTACAAGATCCGCTTTAAAGACAATATCGAACCCGGTGCGAGCATCAAGCTCATGACGGATGGTATTTTGCTTGCCGAAACTCAGAGCGATCCTTTGCTCCGCGCCTACGACACGATCATCATCGACGAAGCGCACGAAAGAAGCCTCAATATCGACTTTTTGCTCGGTTACTTAAGAGAAATTCTCCCGAAGCGCTCTGATCTGAAGGTCATTATTACTTCGGCCACTATTGACTCCGAGCGTTTTGCCAAGCATTTCGAAGGCGTAAACGGCAAGCCCGTTCCGGTGATCAATGTTTCGGGCCGACTCTATCCGGTTCAGGTCCGTTATCGTCCGATTGACGAAGATGAAGATGAATCCGACGACCGCACTCTGATGAATGCGATCAGCAATGCCTGCGACGAACTGATGATGGCAGGCCGCGGCGACATTCTCGTTTTCCTGCCCGGTGAAAGAGAAATCCGGGAAGCGGGCGAAGTGCTCCGTAAAAACAATCCGAGAGGCGTGGATGTACTGCCGCTCTTCTCGCGACTCAGCATCGAAGATCAGGACAAGATCTTTAAGGGAAGCGGACAGCGACGCATTATTCTTGCGACCAATATTGCCGAAACTTCTCTGACGGTTCCCGGTATCCGCTTTGTGGTGGATACGGGTCTTGCAAGAGTCAAACGTTATTCCTATCGCAATAAGGTCGAGCAGCTTCAGATCGAACCTGTCAGCCAGGCCGCCGCTGCTCAGAGAGCCGGCCGATGCGGTCGTGTGGCCAACGGCATTTGTATCCGTCTTTACGACGAACTCGACTTTGAGAGACGCCCGAAGTACACGGATCCGGAAATTTTAAGAAGTTCTCTTGCGACCGTGATTCTTCGAATGAAGTCGCTGCATCTTTCCGATGTGCGCTCTTTCCCGTTCGTGGAAGCGCCTCCTGCACGCGCTATTGCCGACGGCTACGATCAGTTGCTGGAATTAAATGCGGTTTCGGCCCGCGGCTCCGAATTGACCGATGTCGGCCGACAGCTTGCACGATTGCCGCTCGACGCCAAGGTCGCCCGTATGCTTCTTGCCGGCCACGACAATCAGGCTTTGGAAGAGGTGCTGATTATTGCATCGGCCATCAGTGTTCAGGATCCGAGAGAACGCCCGATCGACGCTCAGCAACAGGCTGATCAGGCGCACCGCAAGTTTGCCGACGAGAAGAGCGACTTCCTTTCCTGGATCAAGCTTTGGAAATACATGCAGGAGAAGATGGCCAATAAGGAAAGCAACCGTCTTCTTGAGCAGGAATTCCACCGCAACTACCTTTCGAGCCGTCGTCTGCGCGAATGGCGCGACGTCTATCGCCAGCTCAAAGAAATGTGCCTTGAGCTCGGCTGGAGATTAAATACAACGGAAGCTACCTACGAGCAGCTTCACAAGGCGCTGATGACCGGTCTTTTAGGCAGTCTCGGCAACCGTGTGCTTGACGCAGATTTCCGTACGCCGCCTTATCTCGGTGCCCGCGGTATCAAGTTCTGGCCGTGGCCGGGTTCTTTCCTTGCCAAGAAGGCCGGTAAGTGGATCATGTCTGCGGAAATCGTCGAAACATCCCGACTTTTTGCCCGTACGATTGCGAACGTCGAACCCGAATGGATCGAAGCGGTGGGCTCTCACCTTTTAAAGAAGTCATGGAGCGAACCGCACTGGGAGAAGAAGGCAGGCAACGTGGTGGCGCTCGAAAAGGGTACGCTCTATGGTCTTCCGGTCTATACCTTAAGAAAGGTGAATTTTGCGCCGCATGACGCAAAGCTCGCCCGCGAACTTTTTATCAGGGAAGCTCTCGTGCAGGGCGACTTCGAGTCCCGCGCTCCCTTCTGGCAACATAATCAGGCCTTGATCCGCGAGATTCAGGAACTCGAACATAAGTCGAGACGTCCCGACGTACTCGTGGATGAGCAGATGGTGTACGACTTCTACGATCAGAGACTGTCGGCCGAAGTTTGCAGCATGAAGACGCTCGACGCCTGGAGAAACGAGAACGAGAAAAAGAATCCGAAGATTCTGTACCTGACAAGAAAGGATCTGATGCGTCACGACGCTTCGGGTATTACCATCGAATACTTCCCGAAGAAGATCGAGATGGCCGGTATCACGATGGCGCTCAACTATAACTTTGAGCCCGGTTCTCCGAGAGACGGCGTGACACTGACGGTGCCGCTCTTTGCTTTGAATCAGATCGATGAAGTTCGTCTTCAGTGGTTGGTACCGGGCATGGTTAAGGAAAAAGTGCAGGCGCTTCTGAAGTCGCTTCCTCAGCGCTACCGCCGTCACTTTGTACCGCTGCCCGAATGGGCCAAGCAGTTTGCACTGAAGTACGAAACTCCGTCGGGCGACCTCTACGAGAAGATTATCGAAGAGGCGAGAAGTGCTTTCCGCCTCGATATGAAGCGCTCGGATTTCAAGACCGAACTGATGGCGCCGCACCTCTTTATCAACTACAAGGTGGTGGACGAACACGGCCGTCAGCTCGGGATGAACCGCAGTTTGCCGCAGTTAAAGAGTGAGCTCGGTGCTCAGGCAAGAGAGACGTTCCAGAATATTGCCGCGAAAGACGCTCAGGTGGCACAGGATCTTCAGGACAGAATCGTAGACTGGAGCTTCGGCGTATTGCCGGACGTTATGGAGATTCAGAGAAAGGGCGTTTCGCTTATCGGTCATCCGGCTATTGTCGATCAGGGCGAATACTGCTCGATCGAAGTGTTCGACGATCCCGAACAGGCCGCGCGCTTAAGCAGACTCGGTATCCGTAAGCTTGTGAAGATTCAGCTCAAAGAACAGATTAAGTACATGGATAAGGGCCTGAAACCTCTGCAGACCACGCAGATGCAGGCGAGTGCCATGGAAGTGCTTGCGCCGTCCTTTGATTCGTTCGAGGATCTGAAACAGCAGATCGTGGAAGCTGCGATCGAACAGATCATGGATGAGGAAGAACTGCCGCAGAATCCCGAACAGTTCGAAAACCTCTGCCGAACCGCCAAGAGCAAGCTGAATCTCTTGGGTCTTGAAATCGGCCGAATGATCAGCTCGATTGTCTCGGAAGCCGCCGCAGTTCAGAAGAAACTGAACGGCTTCAAGGCATATCCCGCGGTTCAGGCCGATATCGTTCAGCAGTTGCGTGATCTTTTCCCGAAACGCTTTGTACAGGTGGTGCCGTTTAAGTACCTTCGCCATTACGCACGTTACCTCAAGGCGATTGCCGTTCGTCTCGACAAGCTCCGCGCCAATGAGGCGCGCGACGCCGAAAGAATGGCAGATATTGCTGCGATGACGACTCCGTACAAGCGGGAACTTGCAAAACGTAAAGGTGTGGCGGATCCCCAGCTCGATGAGTTCGGCAATCTCCTGCAGGAGCTTCGGGTGTCGCTCTTCGCGCAGGAATTGCGTACTCCGATGCCGGTGAGTGTCAAGCGCCTTACCAAGGTTTGGTTTGCGGTTGTTAATCGCTGATTCGGTGAAGATCGTCAGAGATGACGTAAATTGGGAGAAAATATTCTCCGTTATCTGAAGATTGTCTTAAAATGACTCCCTGTTCGCTCTTGGCGGACAGGGTTTCGACGGTATACGCCTCATAGTGAAGGAGCAGTAATGAGGATTTTGACGGCTTTGTTAACAGCGATGTTTTGTATTTGGATCGGCTGTTATACAGGTTTGGCGATGGCCGCCGCCGAGCAGTCCGTCGCTTCCGGAACCGTCAAAAAGCAAGTAAATCAGAAAAAGAAGGCTGCGGCGAAAAAGCCTGTTAAAAAGAAAAAGGCTGCGGTCAGCAGAAAATCGAAGCAAAAGTACAAGATTACCTACGTCAAGCGTAACGGCAAGCGCGTTGCGATCAAGACTCCGATTTATAAGAAATACTCGGTTTACCGACCGGCCTCCGTCAGACGTCTCAATGTACTTCGGGCCAGAGCTGCCGAAAGAGGACTTGATCCGGTCAAGGATCCGCTGGCCCTTGCTACCGGTGCGGTGCTTGCTTACGACATCGAAAGCAATAAGGTGCTTTACGGTAAGAATGCCGAAGAGCCGATGCCGATTGCATCAATCACCAAACTTATGACCGCCCTGGTGATTGTCGAATCCAAGGTCAATCTCGATAGTAAATTCAAAGTAACAAGAGAAGACTGCGTCTCTTCGACCGCAAGAAGCAAACTGCGCCCGGGAATGTTTATTACGAGAAGAACGGCGCTCCATCTCGCGCTTATGAGTTCGGACAACCGCGCCGCACAGTTCCTTGCCCGCACGTATCCGGGAGGCCGAAAGACATTTGTCAAAGACATGAATACCAAGGCCGTGCTGCTCGGTATGAGCGACTCGGAGTTCTATGATCCCACGGGGCTGCATAACGGCAATAAGTCGAGTGCGATGGATCTCTCGCGTTTGGTTGCAAGCGCTTCTGAGTACCGCATTATCCGCGACTATTCCACTTCGGCTCAGGCATCGCTTCCGGTGGGCAACCGCAGACTTGTGAGCCGCACCACCAATCGTTTTGTCGTCGATCCCGAATGGGATGTGGATCTGCAGAAAACTGGTCTGACCACAGCCGCAGGTTACTGCATGGTGATGCAGACCAATATTATGGGCCGCCCGGTAGCCATGATTTTCCTGGATGCTCCGGATAAAGCCGCAAGGAACTCGGATATTGAAAAACTTCGTGAGTGGCTTTCGACTTCCGGCATATTTCAGACAGCTTCGCGTTAAAATCGCGGATGTCGAACAAACATAGAAGAGCAGCGCCGTGCTGCTCTTCTTGTCATTGAATAAGGATCGAGCGTGAGAGAAATCTGTCTGGATACGGAAACCACCGGTCTCGAAGCCAAGGGCGGAGACCGAGTGATTGAAATCGGTTGCGTGGAGCTTTCCCGCTACGGTATTACCGACAACAGCTATCATCAGCTCATCAATCCTGAGCGCGAAGTGCCTGAGGAGGCCGTGGAAGTGCACGGTCTTACCAACGAGATCCTTGCCGACAAACCTGTTTTTGCCGACATCATCGATGATTTCATCGAGTATGTGAGGGGGACGCGCGTCATTATTCATAACGCACCGTTCGACGTCGGCTTCCTGGACGAAGAATTCAAGCGCTTAAAGCGTCCGCCGTTCTCCGAAATTGTGGGCGAAGTGGTCGACAGCCTTGATATGGCTAAGAGAGTGCATCCGCAGATGCGCAATACTCTTGACGCTCTCTGCGCCCGCTACAATATCGACAATTCGCACCGAACTAAACACGGCGCTTTGCTTGACGCGGAGCTGCTCGCTCAGGTTTATCTGGTTCTGAGACAGAATCAGAGCAGTTTTACGCTTGAGAGCGAAACTGCCGAGACTAAGGTCGAATCGATCGAACTCGACCTTTCCGCGCTCAAAGTGATTGCGGCTTCTCCCGAAGAGTTCGAAGCGCATGAAGCGTTCTTGGACCATATGGATAAGAAGGCAAAATCGCCCTGCAACTACCGCAAGAGCGAAGAAGAGTTCGCCGAATTCCGTCGCTCGGAAGCCGAATCCCTTGAAAAGGGACGTAAAAAAATTGAAGAAGCACTGAAGAATCTTTAATTTCAGCGGTCGGTACGGCCGAAAAAAGTATGTCAAATTGTGCACGTTCGGGGACGCAGGGGCGTCGGCAGTGTTAAACTTCTGCCGTTCCTCTTCGAGAGCGGCGGCAAAAAGTATTGACTTTTTGTTTTCTGCCGACATTGCGTCCCGATCCGAAAGGCGGATCCGGACAGTGCCTTAAAATCCGTAAGATCTTTATCGATGGCACGTATTACACCGATAACCGTCATTGAAGCGGCTCTGCTGGTTGCCGGCCGGCCGATGCCCGTAAAAAAAATGCAGCAGCTTTTTGAGCCCGAGCTGAGTGAAGCAGAGGTCATGGCTGCATTGGTCGAGCTTCAGAAGTTTTGGCAGACCAGGGCACTGGAATTAATAGAAGTTTCCGGCGGATGGCGTTTTCAAAGTTCGACCGCAGTGCGCGACAACCTCAGAAGGCTTGAGAATTCGGCACCTGCGAAATATGCGCCGTCCATTATGCAGACGCTTGCTGTGATTGCCTGGCGTCAGCCGGTCACCCGCGGCGATATTGAAGAAATCCGCGGCGGTGCGCCGCATCCGGATACGTACAAACGGCTCTTGGACAGAGGATGGATTGAAGTGGTCGGCCGCCGTGACACGCTCGGCAGACCTGAGCTCTTTGGCACGACTCAGCAGTTTTTAGACGACCTCGGTCTGAAGTCTCTCGCGGATCTCCCGCCGATTGAAGTTGAGGCTGCAGGACAGGAAGAATTCGAATTATCCGATCGGAAGCAGGAAAAGCCGACCGGAGCTTAAATACAGAACAGTAAAAATGGAAGAATACAGAAACTCCAAGCCGCGTCAGATGCGCGGCAGAAAGCCGGGCAAGCCCGCATTTGGCCGTACAAAAAATACACGCGCTCCGAGAGCTGAGGCTCCGGTGCGTTCTGCGCTCGGTGATGAAGATCTGCCGATGCTCTCCCGTCAGGCTCTTTCCGAAGAAGTAATCGAACGCGGCAAGAAGATGCAGAAGAAGACTCTTCTGAGCCACAGCGAAAAGCTCCACAAGGTTCTGGCCGATGCCGGTATCGGTTCCCGCCGCGATATGGAAGAGCTCATTATGTCGGGCCGCGTCTCTGTGAACGGCGAACCCGCATATGTCGGTCAGCGCGTTCTTCCGACCGATATCGTCCGAGTCAACGGCCGTGTGATCCGCCGCGCCAACAAGGATATGTCCAAGCCGCCGCGCGTGCTGATTTACCATAAGCCCGCCGGTGAAATCGTTTCCATGGACGACCCGGAAGGCCGTCCCCGCGTCTTCGACCGTCTGCCGCGAATCTTCGGCGGCCGTTGGATTGCCGTGGGCCGTCTCGACTTCAATACCGAAGGTCTGTTGCTCTTTACCAATAACGGTGCGCTTGCCAACCGCCTGATGCATCCGAGATACGAAATGGAGCGCGAATACGCCGTTCGTGTCCAGGGTACGCTTACAGAAGAAAAGTACGATCAGCTCATCAAGGGTGTCGAACTCTCCGACGGTCCGGCTAAGTTCGATGCTGTGGAAGAAGCGGGCGGTACCGGCTTTAACCGCTGGTACAAGGTTCTTATCAAGGAAGGCCGTAACCGCGAAGTCCGCCGTATGTTCGATGCCGTCGAACTTCCTGTTTCCCGCCTGATCCGTGTTCGCTACGGCGAAATCAATCTGCCCGAGACTCTGACCCGAGGCAAGTATCAGGAAATGAAGCCCGAAATGGTCGAAGCCTGGCTCGGCAGTATCGGTTTCGAGCCGGCTGAAAAGACCGAGGCTCCTGCCGAAAAGAGCTTCAATAAGGGCCCGAAGGGTGCTCCGAAGGCTGACGGCGCAAGAAGAGGTGCTCCCGCTAAAAAGGGAGGCCGCCCCGGTAAACCGAGAGCTTCTTCTCAGCCCGATCCGCTCACAAGCACCGTTCACTATATCGCCGACGGACGCCTTGGCGGCGGTGCAAGACGCAAACCGCGCACCGGCCGACGCTAACTTGCAAACAAAAGAAAAATATTATTATTTTTCCGATACTTTGTCGGTTTTTGCGTTAAAATAGCAGAGTCTGATGGGAGAAGCTTATGGGTTCTCCCATCTCTGTATTGTCTTGGTGTGTTGGGACAATGCACCTGTCAAAAAGTTTTTGTAGATGGGCCTCGTGCCCATTTTTTTATGGTTTAAGGGAAAATTCAATCGAATGGCAGTTTCTGCGGATCTTTTTAATTTGGTGGACACAACCGTGACCGCCATGGGCTACGAGCTCGTCGATGTCGAGCGTATGGCCCGCGGTGTCGTTCGCGTCACCATCGATTGCGAAGGCGGCATCACACTGGATGATTGCGAACGCGTCAGCAACCAGCTTAACCCTGCAATGACGGTCGAAGGCGTGGATTTTGACCGCCTGGAAGTTTCTTCTCCGGGCGTGGACAGACCGCTGCGCCGTGTCCGTGATTTCCAGCGTTTCGTCGGTGAAGTTGCTCACGTCGAGCTCTTCGCTCCTCTTCATGCCGAAGGCTTTCCGGAAAACGGCCGCCGCCGTATGGACGTCAAGATTCTCGGTGTAGAAGGCGAGGAAGAAAATCCGACCATTCAGGCCGAAGTCATCAACGAACGTCCGGCACGTACTCCGGGCGAAAAGCACAAGGCCGCCAAGAAGAAATCTGCCCCTGAAACTAACAACACCATCATTATTGGCATTCCTTTCAAGGAAATTGAACGCGCAAGTCTGGTTGCCGTTTTGGACTTTCGAGGAAATAAAAGCAAATGAGTAGAGAACTCTTAGATATCGTTGAAGTGCTTGCCCACGAAAAGAATGTGGCCAAGGAAGTTGTTCTTCATGCACTTGAAAGCGCTTTAGCCAGCGCAGTTAAAAAGTCTGAATTTCCCGGTGAGGATGCAGATGTAGTCGTCCGCGTCGACCCGCAGACCGGCGACCAGGAAGTCTGGAGACAGTGGCTCGTCGTTGCCGACGAACAGGGTCTTCAGGAACCCGATCGCGAAATTCTTCAGTGGGAAGCCAAGGAAGACTACGCCGATCAGGGCGAAATGAATATCGGTGACTATGTCCGTCAGCCGCTCGCCGACGTCAACGTCACAGGCCGCCGCTTTGCTACAGACGCCAAGCAGGTCATCCTTCAGAAGCTTCGCGAAGCCGAACGCTTCCAGATTCTGCAGGACTTCCTTGCTCAGAACCGTGACAACAAGATCGTCACAGGTCAGATCAAGCGTATGGACCGCGGCGACGCCATTGTTGAAATCGGCCGTCTCGACGCACGTCTCCCGAAGTTTGAAATGATTCCGCGTCAGAACGTCCGCCCCGGCGACCGCATCAAGGCTTACGTTCTGAAGATCGATGAAACCAGCCGTCAGCAGCAGGTTACTCTTTCCCGTACATGCCCGGAATTCCTCGTTGAACTTATGCGCAACGAAGTTCCTGAAATCGACGAAGGTCTTCTCGAAGTCAAGGGCTGCGTACGTGATCCGGGTTCCCGCGCCAAGATCGCTGTTTACGCCAAGGACAAGCGTATCGACCCGATCGGTACATGCGTCGGCGTCAAGGGCTCCCGCGTTCAGTCCGTCACTAAGGAACTGAACGGCGAAAAGATCGACATCGTCCGTTGGTCCGATCAGCCCGCAGAATACGTGATCGGTGCTATGGCTCCGGCTGCCATCAAGTCCATTGTTGTCCATGAAGACAGCAACAAGATGGACGTCGTTGCCGAAGAAGAAGGCAAGGCTATCGGCAGCATGGGTCAGAACGTCAACCTCGCAAGCAAGCTCACCGGCTGGGACATCACTGTTTACTCCGAACAGGCTGCAGACCAGAAGCGTCGCGAAGAACAGCAGAAGCTTGTCGACGAACTCATGAAGCATCTCGACGTTGATGAAGATGTTGCTCACCTTCTGATCGACTACGGTATCGAAACACTTGAAGAAGTTGCTTACGTTCCGGAAGAAGAACTGCTTGCTATCGAAGAACTCGACGAAGACACCGTCAAGGAACTCAGAAGCCGCGCCCGTACAGCACTCCTTACCGTTGCTCTCGAACGCGAAGAAATCCTGAAGTCCATCGACCCGCAGATGCTTGAAGTTGCTGGTATGGACCACGATCTTGCCGTCAAGCTCGGCAAGAACGGCGTTAAGACTGTCGACGATCTCGCAGACCTCGCTGCCGGCGAACTCATCGATATGACAGGCGTTGCTCAGGAAAGAGCAGAAGAAGTCATTACAGCCGCCCGCGAACACTGGAATAAATAACACGGAGGACAGGTAATCTATGGCAAGTACAACAGTAGCTAATCTCGCTGCAGACCTTAACCTTCCGGTTGACGAACTCCTGCATCAGCTCGAAGCCGCCGGCCTTCCGCAGGCCGCCGGTGACGACGTGATCAGCGATACCGACAAAGAGCGCCTCATTACCTCCATGCAGGTAGTGCGCGGCAGCGAAAATGCCGGTAAGCGCCGCATCACGCTCACAAGCAAGGAAAAGAAGGTAATCAACCAGGGCCGCAACCACTCCGTTCAGGTCGAAGTCCGCCGCAAGCGCGTACTCGTCAAGCGTCCGGATATCGCTGCTCTCGCCCGCGAAGAAGCTGAAAAGGCTATCGCCGAAGACGCAGCCCGCAAGGCTGAAGAAGCCCGTCGCGCTGAAGAAGAACGCCGTGCCGCTGAAGAAGCCGCTCGCCGCGCCGAAGAAGAGCGCCGTGCCGAAGAAGCTCGTCGCGCCGCTGAAGAAGCTGCCCGTATCGAAGCTGAAAAGAAGGCAATGGAAGCTAAGAAGGAAGCCGAAGCCCGCGCTGCAGCCGAAGCTGCACGCCGCGCTCAGCAGACTGCCGCACCCGCTGCTTCCGACGCAGACCGTCAGAAGCAGGCCGAGGCCCGCGATCTCGCCCGTAAGAAGGCTGAAGAAGAAGCCCGCGCCATTCGTGAAATGATGTCTGCTCCGAAGAAGGTTCTTACCGCCAAGCCCGCTGAAAAGCCCAAGGAAGAGCCGAAGAAGCAGCACAAGAACAGCGTCAAGAAGGAAAACAAGCAGCAGAGCCGCGACGCCAAGACTCAGGAAAACAACTGGGGTGACGACCGCAAGCGCCGTACGATGAAGAATCGCGGCGGTGAAGCCGCCGGTGAAGAAAGCTCCGGCTGGAAGTCCGACCGCAGAAAGAAGGGTGCCGGCAAGCATCAGCAGCAGCCCGAAGTCAAGAAGGCTCCGCAGCCCGTCGAACCGATCGTTCGCGAAGTCACAGTTCCGGAAACCATTACTGTTTCCGATCTGGCTCACAAGATGTCCATCAAGGCTACAGAACTCATCAAGGCTATGATGAAGCTCGGCCAGATGGTTACCATCAACCAGATGCTCGACCAGGACACCGCTATGATTCTGGTTGAAGAAATGGGCCACAAGGCAGTTGCCGCCAAGCCGGACGATCCCGAAGCATTCCTCGAGGAAGCCGAAGAAAAGGCAATGGCCAACCTGACTAAGGAACCGCGTCCGCCGGTCGTGACCATCATGGGTCACGTCGACCACGGTAAGACTTCTCTTCTCGACTACATCCGCAGAACTCGCGTTGCAGCCGGTGAAGCAGGCGGTATTACTCAGCATATCGGTGCTTACCACGTCAGCACTCCGCGCGGCATTATTACGTTCCTCGATACCCCGGGTCACGAAGCCTTTACAGCTATGCGTGCCCGCGGTGCTCAGGCAACCGACATCGTTATTCTGGTGGTTGCTTCCGACGACGGCGTGATGCCGCAGACCAAGGAAGCTATTTCCCACGCCAAGGCAGGTAACGTTCCGCTCGTCGTTGCGATCAACAAGATCGACAAGCCGGAAGCCAATCCGGAACGCGTCAAGCAGGAACTCGTTGCCAACGACGTGATGCCGGAAGACTACGGCGGTGACGTTCCCTTCATTCCGGTTTCCGCAAGAACCGGTCAGGGCATCGATGAACTCCTCGAAAACGTTCTGCTTCAGGCAGAAATCCTTGAACTCAAGGCTGTCAAGGACGGTCCTGCCAAGGGTGTTGTGATCGAATCCCGTCTCGACAAGGGTAAGGGTGCGGTTGCTTCCGTTCTCGTTCAGTCCGGTACTCTTAACCGCGGCGACATCGTGCTCGCAGGCGCCACCTTCGGTCGCGTCCGCGCCATGCTCGATGAAAACGGCAAGGCCGTTCAGCACGCTGGCCCCTCGATCCCGGTCGAAATCCAGGGTCTCTCCGACGTTCCGAGCGCCGGTGACGAAATTATCGTCATCAACGATGAACGCAAGGCCCGCGAACTCGCCAACTACCGTCAGGGCAAGTACCGCGACGTGAAGCTTGCCAAGCAGCAGGCCGCCAAGCTCGAAAACCTGTTCGGCGACGGCGTCGAAGGTCAGAAGTCTCTCATGCTGGTTATCAAGAGCGACGTTCAGGGTTCTCAGGAAGCTCTGGTTCACTCTCTGATGAAGCTCTCGACAGACGAAGTCAAGGTTTCCGTTGTTCACGCTGCTGTCGGCGGTATCAGCGAATCCGACATCAACCTTGCGATTGCATCCAACGCAGTCGTTCTCGGCTTCAACGTCCGTGCCGACGCTCAGGCCAGAAAGCTTGCCGAATCCAACGGTATCGACATCCGCTACTACAACATCATTTACGACGCAGTCGATGATGTGAAGAAGGCGATGAGCGGTATGCTTGCTCCGGAACGCCGCGAAAACCACATCGGTCTCGTGGAAATCCGTCAGATCATCCGCGTACCGAAGATCGGTGCTGTGGCCGGCTGTATGGTTCTCGAAGGTATCGTCAAGCGTAATTCTCACGCCCGACTGCTTCGCGACAACGTCATTATCTGGACCGGCGAACTCAACTCCCTGCGTCGCTTCAAGGACGACGTCAAGGAAGTCAAGGCCGGTGCCGAATGCGGTCTGTCGCTCAAGGGTATGGACGACATCAAGGAAAACGACAAGCTGGAAATCTTCGAAGTCGAAGAAGTTGCCCGCACACTGTAATTTTCTGATGCGTTAGCCTTTCAGACAAAAGAGCCTTCGGGCTCTTTTGTCGATTGAACGCCTGAAAGAGCGATCCCCGCATTAAGGCGAGCGGCTTGATAACGAAGCCGTGAAGAGGGCGGGGATTTTGTAAAATCTCTCTGTCCGGAAGATTTTTAATAACAAAGTGTTAGCAAACGATATCCGGACTGAGTCTGAGCTCCGAAGGGGTAAAATTAAAAAATTGCCCTCGGGCTTGTTTCCCCGACCGCATGGCGGCCTCGGGAAATCCTCTCGAATAAAGAGGAACTAAGGAGATTGAATTTATGCGTAAACCTGCAAAACCGGGTCGCTCCAATCGAATCTGCGATCAGATTCAGCGAGACCTTGCAGAACTGATCCGCCGTGAAGTGAGCAATCCTGCCGTCGGCTTGGTGACTCTGACCGGTGTGGACATCACTCCGGACTATGCACACGCAACCGTGCATTTCACATCCATCGGCTCGACGGAAGAAGCTTCCACACAGGCTTTGAACAGCGCCGCACCGATGCTGCATCAGCGTATTTTCAAGCTGCTGCACATCCACACTGTCCCTCAGCTGCACTTTGTCTATGACAAGAGCATCAATCAGGGCTTCGAAATGGATGCCTTGATCCGCAAGGCCCGCGAAGAAGACAGAGAAAAGATTAAGGAATAATCCGTGGCAAGAAAGCGCAAAGGACTCAGAATCGACGGCGTACTCCTTCTTGATAAGGGTGTCGGCGCCTCGAGCAATTTCGCTCTGCAGAAAGCAAGGCGTCTTCTGAATGCCCAGAAAGCTGGGCATACCGGGACGCTTGACCCTCTCGCATCGGGTCTTCTGCCGCTTTGCTTCGGTGAAGCCACAAAGTTTTCAGCCGACCTTCTCGACGCTGAAAAAGAATATATTGCCGATATTGCTTTCGGCCGAAGCACCACAACCGGTGACATGGAAGGCGAAACGCTTGAAGAAAAGCCTGCCGACTTCACGGTTGAAGACCTTCAGGCCGCTTTAAAGGGCTTCATCGGGGAAACCGAACAGATTCCTCCGATGTATTCGGCTCTCAAAAAAGACGGTGTCGCCCTCTACAAACTTGCAAGAAGTGGTGAAACTGTCGAGAGAAAGCCCCGTAAGGTAGTAATATCACGCTTGGATTTATTGAATGCGGATCTGCCCCGTGCTGTTGTCCGCGTAGCCTGTTCCAAAGGGACTTACGTCAGAGTACTTGCCGAGGATATCGGCAGAGCGCTCGGAACGGTTGCGCACTTAACAGCGCTGAGACGAATCCGTGTCGGTGATGTAAAGCTCGAAGGCGCCGTGACTATCGAAGCGTTGGAAAACGCCGATGAAGCCGGCCGCCTCGCAATGTTAAAGCCCGCAGACAGCCTGATTTCGACGCTGCCCGTCGTCCGTCTCGACGAAGTGCAGACTGAGAAATTCCGTCACGGACAGAGAATCTCTGTGTCCGGATGCGATGCCTGCGGCCGTGTTCGGGTCTACGGCCCGGTTTCCGGCGAAGTTCAGCTTTTAGGCTGTGCTCAGCTCGGAGACCAGGGACTGCTGACCCCGGAAAGACTTGTAACCTTTGAACCAAACTAAATAACATGACTCGTGCACTTAGGAACGTGGCCATCATCGCCCACGTTGACCATGGCAAAACTACTCTTGTCGACCAGCTTCTGCGCCAGGCCGGTACATTCCGCGACAACCAGGCTG